>JAXJSP010000001.1:0-1502 GCA_036310005.1 Acutalibacteraceae bacterium
GGTATTAACCTTGAGGATATCAGCGCGCCCAGATGCTTTGAAATTGAAAGAAAATTAAAACAGGTGTGCGACATCCCCGTTTTTCACGACGACCAACACGGAACAGCAATCGTAGTTGCAGCCGCGCTTATTAATGCATTAAAATTTGTAAAAAAGAAAATTGACGAGGTAAAAGTTGTAATTAACGGTGCAGGCTCTGCCGGTATTGCAATAGGTAAACACCTGCTTAATATCGGTGTAAAACATCTGATAATGGTAGACAAATTCGGTATTATCTGCAAAGGTATGGACGGGCTGAATTCCGCTCATGAAGAAATAGCGCAGATTACTAATTCAGAGCATAAAACAGGTAATCTTGCAGATGCTATGCGCGGAGCCGATGTGTTTATCGGTGTGTCCGCACCCGGAATTGTCAGCGAAGAAATGGTTAAATCAATGGCTGATGACTCAATTATGTTTCCTATGGCAAACCCGACACCGGAAATTATGCCCGACCTTGCTAAAAAAGCGGGCGCAAGAGTGGTCGGTACAGGTCGCTCGGACTTTCCGAATCAGATTAATAATGTCCTCGCTTTTCCGGGAATTTTCCGCGGCGCATTAGATTGCCGGGCAAGTTGTATTAACGAAGAAATGAAAGTTGCTACTTCTTATGCTTTAGCATCGCTGATTGACGATGATGAAATCACGCAGGAAAATATCATAGTTGGCGCTTTGGATAAAAGAGTTGCAGATACTGTTGCAAAAGCAGTTGTCGAAGCGGCAAAGAAAACCGGCGTTGCAAGAATATAATTTATATAAATTAAAGTCCGTGCATTACTGCACGGACTTTTTTGTCGTAACAAAAGAGAGGCAAAGCCACCCGATAAGCGACAAATTATAAATTGAGTTTATTTTTCCACTCTGCTTCTTTAAAGCCGACAAGTACGAAATCGTTGCCGACAAGCAGCGGTCGTTTTACAAGCATACCGTCGGTTGCAAGCAGTTTTAACATTTCGTCCTCGCTCATTTCGGGTAACTTGTTTTTAAGGTCCAGCGACTTGTAAACAAGACCGCTTGTGTTAAAAAACTTTTTAAGCGGCAGTCCGCTTTTGTTATACCAATAGGTCAGTTCTTTAAAAGAGGGGTTATCAAGTTTAATATCCCTTAACTCGTATTTGACACCGCTGTCATCCAACCACTTTTTTGCCTTTCCGCAGGTGGTACATTTTGGGTAACATACAAATTTTAACATATCTTTTCTCCTATCAGTTCTTATTCTGATTAAACCACCGCATAAAATCGGCGGTGTTTTTCTCGTTGACAAAATTTTCATCGTGAGTCAGTAAATATAACATTCGCTCGTCTGTGTCGGTGCGTTCTTTTTGTGCCGAAAGCCCTTTTGTGAGCATATTTATCAGCAGTTTGTCAAGCCCGCGAAGACTGCCCCTTTCAATGCCGCCTTGCATAGTAAAAAACGGAAAATCTTCGCTCAAGGCATTTGCCTTTCTTACTTCTTTGAGCAA
>JAXJSP010000002.1:0-50306 GCA_036310005.1 Acutalibacteraceae bacterium
CTTAAAAATGTAGAAACCGCACAGGTTTTTGAAAAGAGCGAGGTTAAGGTCTGGGAATGCAGAAACTGCGGACATATTGTAGTCGGAACAAAGGCTCCCGAAGTTTGTCCTACTTGCGCTCATCCTCAAAGTTACTTTGAAGTTCACGCAGAAAACTATTAATAAAAACAGAAAAATCTCGCTTACAACCGTAAGCGAGATTTTTTTATTTTAAGAGTTCTTTTAACTGATTTACTTTATCTGTTTTTTCCCAAGGGCAGTTTAATTCTTCTCTGCCGATATGACCTAAAGCGGCATAAGGTTTAAACTTAATATTTCTCAAATCAAAATATTTAATAATAGCGCTTGGTCTTAAATCAAAAACTTTATTTACAGCGTCTACAATTTTATCTTCGCTGATTTTTGAAGTATTAAATGTATCTACTGTTACAGACACAGGTTTTGCAACACCGATGGCATAGGCTAACTGCACTTCGCATTTATCGGCAATACCGGCTGCTACTATATTCTTAGCGACATATCTTGCGGCATAGGCAGACGAACGGTCAACCTTTGTCGGATCTTTTCCCGAAAAAGCACCGCCTCCGTGTCTTCCCGCTCCGCCGTAGGTATCGACTATAATTTTTCTGCCTGTAAGTCCGGTATCCCCTGCCGGACCGCCAATTACAAATCTGCCTGTAGGATTAATATAATACTTTGTGTTCTCATCAAGCAAACCGGCAGGTATTACTGCGTCGATAACATATTTTTTTATATCTTTTCTTATAGTTTCTATATCGACATCTGCGCTGTGTTGTGATGATACGACAACAGCATCAATTCTTACGGGTTTATCGTCATCATATTCAACGGTAACCTGAGTTTTACCGTCTGCTCTTAAATACGGTAAAGTATTGTTTTCTCTGACTTCGGTAAGTTTTTTAGCAAGCAAATGAGCGTAATAAATAGGCATAGGCATATAGTTTTCGGTTTCGTTACAAGCATATCCGAACATCATACCCTGGTCGCCTGCACCGTTTTGGTTTTCTCCGTCGTCTTCACCCTGTTTTAATTCAAGTGAATTATCAACGCCCAATGCAATATCCTCAGACTGTTTATGGACTAAAACTTTAATATCACAAGTATTTCCGTTAAAATATTTCTCGTCGCTGTCGTAACCGATTTCACAAATTACTTGTCTTGCTATTTTTTTAATATCAACTTTTGCGGTTGAAGTGATTTCTCCCATAACTACAACAGTATCAGTTGTACAAAAAGTTTCACAGGCTACTCTTGAATTTTTATCCTGCGATAAATATGCGTCTAAAACCGCATCCGAAATATTGTCGCAAATTTTATCGGGATGACCTTTTGTTACCGACTCCGATGTAAATAATCTTTTCATTTTTTTGACCTCCGTTAATTAAAACAACCCACACCGAAAGATGTGGGTTAAAAAACTCATCTTCCGGCATTCAGCCGCAGGATTTAGCACCTTGATAAATCAGGTTGCCGGACATCATAGGGCCTGTTCCCTCCGTCACTCTTGATAAGTAATATTCATTTGTTTTCTTATTATAACACAGTAATATAATTTGTCAACAACTAAACAAGAAAAATTATTATAACGCAGCCAATTATTAAAATTACCGAGCAGACTATTGTAACTGCATTGATTTTTCCGCTTGATTTTTGATGGTTCGGCATAAACCCTGCCTTTGAGAGAATAAAAATCACTCTTTTATATAAAAGCAAGGCAACAGCCGAATTAAGCACGCCTTTTATGACATTAAAAGCAATAATTATCGGCAACAGGCTTTTGATTACCTGACGGTCTACTCCCATATACATAGGTGTGAATATATAATTCCAGAGCATCATCATAACAGTCATTGACAATATACCGACTGTTAAGCCGACAACAGCACCCTTTATTGTTCTTCTAAAAGAATATATTGCCGAACCTACTACTGCAAATACTGCGGTTGACAGAATATTCATAATAAGACCGATAAAGCCTGTTGAACTTATTGTAATCATTTCAATGACCGACTCTGCAACTGCTATTATCAAAGCATATACCGGCCCGTACATAAAGCCTGCGATAATCACAAAAGCATCTTTGAAATCAAGCGTCAGAAACGGTGTTGCGGAAAAAATAGGCGGCAACAGTTTTGAGAGCATTGTTACGACAAAACTTATTGCGATAAACATACCTATTACCGTAATTTTTTTTGCATCGGTTTTTTTAAAATCAGACATTACACATTCCTCCAAATAAAAAACGCCTCGATAAGTCGAGGCGCAAAATAATACAAAACAAAAAACAAATTTCTTCTTCCATCCGGACTATACCGTCGGTATGGGAATTGCACCCATTCAGCAAAACGCTTGTGGACTTTTACCACCGGTGGAGAATTTCACTCCGCCTCGAAGATATTAAATTTTAAAAAGACAATTATTTTTTCTCATCCAAGGCTCTCTCAAGCCATATCGAGCCGATATCCATAGCGTTGTAAAAGCCGACCTTTTCGCTTTTCTTTACAACTCTTTCTTCCATTGGCAAATCTGTATCGGTACTTAAAAGCTGGACACGAACTTTTTCTGCCAATTCCAATTTGCCTGATTTATCAGTTGACATTATAGTAAAAAGAATTACAAAGTCATCTGACATATCTCCGTAATAAATCTCTTTTCCTTTACGGACAAGAGGTTTACCTTTATATGTTAACATTTCTTTTTTATCAGACATAATACTGTCCTCCCGATTAAACTGCAAATTATTGTATCACATATATTTTTATAAGTCAACTTAAACTAACGGTTAATATTTTTTCTGAAATCTAAATAGTCCTGCAAAATCACCGTTGCCGCAACAGCATCAACTGATTTTTTCCTTTTTTCGCCCCTGATATTATTATCATTAAGCATTATATGTGCAGACAAAGTAGTACATCTTTCATCACGCATAACAACATCTATACCGCTTTGGTTTTTTATTAACTCGCCTATTCTTTCACATTCCTGCGCTCTCTCACCGCAACTGCCATCCATATTTTTGGGCAAGCCTACAACTATTTTATCCGCTTGATATTTCTTTGCGCAATCGCAGATTTTATCTATTAAATTTTTTTCGTTTTTTTCGAATATTACCTCTTTCGGAAAAGCAAAAGTTTCACTCATATCGCTGACTGCAATTCCCGTTCTTGCTTTTCCCAAATCAACACTCATTATAATCATACTTATTTTTCATACCATTTTTCGCAGGTTTTACTGTTCATATCGTCATCAAAATGGCTTAAATCACTTTCATATATTATATTGTATTCACTACCGTTTATTTGAATTTTACTGACTGCAGTATTATCTGAAAAGCCCACATTATTTATATCTTTTAATTCTAATTTGTGCAAAAAGCAAAGCATATTTCTGATTAAACAACCGTGAGACGTAATTGCTACTGTTTTATCTTTATTGTTATTAATTATATTTAAAACCGCTTTTTTTGCTCTTTTATAAACATCGCTCATACTCTCCCCGTTCGGAGATACAAAATCTTTCGGATTATTATACCAATTATCGCTTTGCTCGGGATACTGTTTTTTTATATCGTCTATATACATTTTTTCCATATCGCCGACATTGATTTCTATTAAATCATCATCTGTTTTAATGGGTGCGTTGTTATATTTTGCTACTGCTTTTGCAGTAAGTGTTGCTCTTTTCAACGGACTTGTATACACTGCATCCAACTTTATATTTTTAAATCTCTCCGATAATAATTCAAGTTGGCGCTTACCCAAGTCGGTTACATCTCCGTCAAACCTTCCCTGAAACATTTTATCGACATTTGCTTTTGCCTGACAATGTCTGACGATATATAAAGTTGTCATTTTAAGCTCCTAAAATTAAATATTTGACGATTGCACAGATTTCTCTGAAAAACATGGGTTCTACAAGCCAGACAGATGTAAAGGTCGATTTTGCCGATACCGATAGTCCTGATTTTTTTGCCATCATACCTGCTCTGAACTGATGATACCAATCGGTTACGATTAAAACATCTTCGGACAAACCTTTTTCTTCAATAATCTTTTTGCTGTTTGAAATATTGGTGCTTGTATTGACAGATGTATTTTCTTCAATAATTCTTTGCGCGTCTATGCCTTTTTCGACTAAATAGTTTTTCATCACTTCAGACTCTGCGTAAACCTCGTCTTCTCCCTGTCCGCCTGATACAATAACTACCGCATCTTCATTTGTTACTAAATAATCATACGCAGTATCCAATCTGTCAGCAAGCATTAAAGAGGGTTTATCGTCTTTAATCTGGCAGCCCAAGACTATTACTGTATCAGGTTTTTCGCTTGTAGCGGCAAACGCGTTTAAAATCATAAGCACAAACATAGTGACACAAAGTATTCCTGCAAACAAAGATATATTAGTGATAATTTTATATGCGATATCAAAAGCTTTATTGCATTTTAATTTATCAATAATTTCGTTTGGCAAACTGTTGTACACAAAAAAGCCTATAAAAACAATTGTCGGCACAATATTGAACACATTTATAATGCCATACAGCATAGAACTTACGCTTAAAAGCAACAAAACAAGAAATATTACCGAATAGACGACATTACGCTTCACTACATAACCTCCGGTGAATCTATTTTAAGCATAGTAAGAATATTTTTAATAACCTGTCCGACTCTGACACATAAATAAAGTCTTGCCTGCATTAAATCGGCATCATCGCATTTTACTCTGCAAGCGTTATAGTATTTATGGAACATAGTTGCTAAATCAATAACATATTTAGTGATTTTTGAGGGGTCATAAACTTTCGCG
The DNA here is from genome assembly GCA_036310005.1 of Acutalibacteraceae bacterium. Taxonomy (GTDB): domain Bacteria; phylum Bacillota; class Clostridia; order Oscillospirales; family Acutalibacteraceae; genus JAXJSP01. Next base: position 4,831 of record JAXJSP010000002.1, read on the forward strand.
GAAGCGACAATTTCATTTTCCAAAGTTGAAAGATGCTGAATTAACGCTCTCTCCTCAGGTTGCGTTAATAAAGAAAGTTGACTTGAACTGCAGGAAGTATAGTTTATTCCCTCTGCTTTTAAATTTTTGACAATAGAACAAATACGAGCATACGCGTACTGAACATAATAAACGGGGTTCTGGCTTGATTTTTCAACAGCCAAATCTAAATCAAGTTCCAGATGGCTGTTCGGCTCACGCATATTAAATAAAAATCTTGCCGCATCTATCGGAATTTCATCAAGCAAAGTCGTAAGGGTTACCGCTTTACCCGAGCGTTTTGAAACCTTATAAGTTTCACCGTCTTTTATCAGTCGTACCATTTGCATGATTACCACATTAAGTCTGTCGGGATCAACATCCAAAGCCTGAAGCGCCGCTTTCATTCTCGGTACATAACCGTGATGGTCCGCACCTAAAATATCAATTGCGATATCAAAGTTTCTTTCCACCAATTTATTATAGTGATAAGCAATATCGGGCACGAAGTATGTCGGTATTCCGTTATCTCTTACTAAAACTCTGTCTTTGTCTTCACCGTACTCGGTTGACTTAAACCAAAGGGCACCGTCCTTTTCGTAAGTGACACCTTTTTCAATCATTTTATCTAAAATTTCCTGTACTTTACCGTTATTATGAAGGTCTGATTCTTTAAACCAATTATCATAATGAATTCTGTATTTTGCTAAATCTTGCTCAAGTCCTTTAATATTTTTAGGCAAAGCAAAATCGCATAAAGCCTGTCTTCTTTCCTCGCTGTCGGCATTTACATACTTATCGCCGTAAACTTTTGTAAATTCTTTTGCGTGCTCAACGATATCGTTTCCGAGGTAGGCATCTTCCGGCATTTCTATACTGCTGTCAAACTGCTGTAAATATCTGATTTCAAGTGAAGTTTTGAACTTTTCAATCTGATTTCCGGCATCGTTGATATAAAACTCTCTTTTGACATCAAAGCCCGCATAATCTAAAACAGCAGCAAGGCAATCACCTAATGCGCCGCCTCTTGCATTACCTATATGCATCGGACCTGTAGGGTTTGCAGACACAAACTCGACTAACACGCTCTTACCCTTACCGTAATCGGAGCGACCGTAGTTATCTGCCTGTTTTTCGATATCAATAAGGATATCGCTGTAATAATTATCATTTAAAAAGAAATTAATGAAACCGGGGCCCGCTATTTCACAACGCGAAATATAAGTATTTGAAAAGTCAAAATGTTCTTTTAAAACCGAGGCAATTTTAACAGGTGAATTGTGCAAGTGTCTTGCATATACCATAGCGGCATTAACAGCAAAGTCACCGTGTGTTCTGTCAGCAGGGACTTCGATATTAAATTCAGGCAATTCGACCGGTTCAAACTGTCCGTCTGCCACAGACTGCTTAACAGCATCAGTAATAATATTTTTTATATCTTTATATGCTTTATCAACTATTTTAGACATTCTTATTTTCCTTTCTGATTGTTATATCAACTGCATTTTTACTGACAAAACCGGCATTAATATCAACCGAATAGTCAAGATGAACGCATCCTCCGTTTTCATCAATGTCAAAGACTACATCGTTTGTATTGATTGCGATATTTAAACTTCCGACATCGGTTTCATACTGACTTGAGTATCTTTTGCCTTTCTCTAAAACGAGCCTTGAATTATTGCCGCCCGAGCGAATTATTTTAACGACTCCGTCATCATAAACTTTCAGTACTGTTTTAGTATCCTCCGACATTTGTTCGCTTTCGTTATAATAAACACACCATTTACCGTTGTGTCTTGCCATTTTTCCGATAGATGTGAACTCAATCTCACTTGTATCATCTGACGTGATTTGACTTTTTATATTAATTATTACCTCGTCCATTTTAATACCTTTCAATATCCACTCGCTTTACATCAAATTCAACATTTGACTGCAATAAATATTCTGCTGTTTTTTCAAATGAGGTCGGTGTATCACTTACATAAAAATGATTTTCTTGTTTTTTATCGGAAAGCATATCATTTTCGGTTAAATAATTTTTAATATATTCAGCGACTGTTTTGCCCATATTAATAAGTTTAACATCTTCTCCGACTATTTCGCCTATTACCTGTGCAAGCACGGGATAATGAGTGCATCCTAACACTATAGTATCACACCCTGCCTCAATTAAAGGTGCTAAATATCTTTTTGCTGTTTCTCTTACAACGATGTCGTCGCTTTTAAACCATCCCGATTCAACAAGCGGTACAAAAAGGCTGCAAATATTTTGCACGACTTTTATATTACTGTCTTGCTTTAAAATTAAATTTTTAAGCGTTGAACTGTTTACGGTTGCCGCGGTACCGAGAAGGCCGACGACTTTATTTTTCGTGCTTTTTGCCGCACATTTTGCGGCAGAATCAATAACACGCACATAAGGTACATCTGAAAAAGAGTTTACGCCGGTTAAAACCGATGATACCGTACCGCAAGCGGCAACTATCATTTTAACATTAAAAGTATTAAGAAAATTAATATCCTGTTTTGCATATTTTGTTATCGTCTCTTTACTTTTTGTTCCGTAAGGGACGCGTCCCGTATCACCAAAATACACTATTGATTCATCAGGCAACATTTTAGATATCTGCTTTACGACAGTTAATCCGCCAAGTCCCGAATCAAAAATACCAATCGGTCTTGTATCCATAGTTTCTCCTTTTTATGTTAAAATTTTACTGAACAAATATTATAACATATTAATACATATTAATCAAATAATAATTATAACGAAGTTGTTTGTGAATTGTTTTCACACTTTCTTAAATTCGACTTTTTTTAATGTATAATTAAGAAAAATACTAGAGGATGATGTGTAATGATTTATTCACTAAGTTCAAAACTCAAGGCTTATAGATTATATGTTAAGATGACACAGCAGGCAGTAGCCGATGCGCTTGATGTTGACAGGTCAACATACAGTTATTATGAAACAGGAAAAACCGAACCGAGTGTTGAAACTCTTTACAGAATAGCAAAACTTTTCAACACAAGCGTAGATATTTTGGTTGACCCTCATATTTCTTTTAACGAAGGCGAATTAGAGTTACAAAGTGATGATAATTTTGAAATCTTAACTGCCAACGAAAAAAAACTTATAGCAAAGTTCAGAATGCTTGAAGAACACAGCAGGCAGGAAGTACTGAATTTAATTGAAAAATTAGTCGAAGATTAATAAATAAAAAAGCAACGAAAAAATTCGTTGCTTTTTTATTTTAGAAAAATGATAACTGAGCCGTATCGGGCAAAAAGTTTAAAACATTCAGATTATCAAGCGCTTCAATTACGCTCTTTCCTATTCCGCTTTCTTGCAACAATGCTTCTTTTGAGATATAGCCGCCTTCTTTTTTAGCGGCCTTTGCTATTGTTTCGGCCGCGTTATCGCCTACACCGTTAATTGAGTTAAAAGGCATTCTGATTTTACCGTCTTCGATTAAATAATGTTTAGCGTCTGATTTATAAAAATCAATCGGCAAAAACTCAAAACCTCGCTCGAGCATTTCATTGACAATAAGCATATATGATAATTTGGCATTTTCTTTTGCAGTCAGGGCGTTGCCTTTAGCCTTTAATTCGTTAATAATTTCTACTACTCTTTGCTTTCCGCCGATTAAAGTTTCGGCATCAAGTTCTTCACCTCGGACGCTGAAATACGCTGCGTAAAACTCAAGGGGTTTATAGACCTTATACCAACCGAGTCTTAATGTAGAAATCATATAAGCCGCTGCGTGGGCTTTCGGGAACATATATTTAATTTTATAGCAAGAATCAATGTACCAATCGGGAACATTATTTTCCTTCATAGCATTAATATGTTCTTCGGTGAGCAATTTTGATGCTTTACCTTTTCTTGTAATTTCCATAATTTTGAATGCCATAGAAGGCTCAACGCCTTTATGCATAAGATAAGTCATTATGGAGTCACGCGTTCCTATTACCTCTGAAATTGTACAAGTTCCGTTTTTAATAAGTTCCTGTGCGTTTCCGAGCCAGACATCGGTACCGTGTGACAAACCGGAAATCTGAAGCAAGTCGGTAAAAGTTTTAGGTTGCGCTTCAATCAACATTCCTCTTACAAAACTTGTTCCGACTTCGGGCAGACAAAAAGTGCCAGTTTTAGAAAATATCTGTTCTTCGGTTACGCCTAAAGCCTCGGTTGAAGTAAACAGGCTCATTACTTTTTCATCGGACATCGGCACATCCATTACGGAAATTCCCGTATAATCTTCAAGATACTTATAAATTGTCGGTACATCGTGTCCGAGTTCGTCAAGTTTTAAAATAGTATCGTGAATTGAATGGAAATCAAAATGGGTTGTTTTAGTATCGGAATTTGTATCATCGGCAGGATGCTGAACCGGACAGAAATCATAGATTTCGCTTGTCCTCGGCACAACAACCATTCCTCCCGGATGTTGTCCTGTGGTGCGTTTTATTCCGGTGCATCCGATTTTGAGTCTTTCAATTTCCGCTTTTGGCAAATTGAGTTCTCTTTCTTCTGCATATTTCATTACATAACCGTATGCGGTTTTTTCTGCAACCGATGCGATTGTACCTGCTTTAAAGACATTGTCACTGCCGAATAATTCTTCGGTATATTTATGCGCACGCGACTGATACTCGCTTGCAAAATTCAAGTCAATATCGGGAGTTTTATCTCCGTTAAAGCCCAAAAATGTTTCAAACGGTATATCGTGACCATCTCTTAACATATTTTCGCCGCACTCGGGGCATGCTTTTTCTGGCAAATCAAAGCCTGAGCCGACGGAACCGTCTTCAATAAATTCGCTGTGTTTACATTTCGGGCAAACATAATGCGGACAAAGCGGATTTACTTCGGAAATGCCTGCCATAGTTGCTACAAAAGAGGAGCCGACACTTCCTCTTGAGCCAACGAGGTATCCGTTTCTTTCACTTTCTGCAACTAATTTTTGTGCAGTAACATACATAATTGAAAATCCGTTATTAATAATTGAATCAAGTTCTTTTTTAAGTCTTTTTTCGATGATATCGGGTAGAGGATCTCCGTAAATCTCATGTGCTTTTTTATAGGTTACATCTTTGATTATATCGTCAGAGCCCGGTATGGAAGGCGGGAAATTGCCCTCGGGAATAGGTCTGAAATATTCGCACATAGATGCAATTTTATTAGTATTGATTACAACGACCTCATAGGCTTTTTCCTTGCCTAAATAAGCAAAATCTTCGAGCATTTCATCTGTTATTTTAAAATACAGCGGGGGTTGGATATCGGCATCCTCAAATTTTTGTGATGCCATAATAATTGCACGGAATTTTGCATCGGACTCGTTTTTAAAATGCACATCACCTGTTGCAACGACAGGTTTATTTAATTTATCGCCTATTTTGATTATAGTCTTATTAATTTCGTGCAAGCGTTCAACAGAGTCTACTATTCCCTTTCGAACCATAAACATATTATTACCGTCGGGCTGAATTTCGAGATAGTCATAAAATGATGCGATATCAAGCAGTTCGCCCCAAGGTCTGCCTTCAAGCACTGCCTGATACAGTTCGCCCTGTTCACAGGCAGAGCCTATAATCAGGCCTTCTCTGTGTTTAATAAGTTCGCTTTTCGGAATTCTCGGTCGGCGATGGTAATAATCAAGGTGAGCCATAGAAATTAATTTATACAGATTTTTAAGCCCCACTAAATTGCGAGCAATAATAATCTGATGATACGGTTTTAATTTCTTAGGGTCTCCCCCTGCCAAAGACGAATTTAATTTATCAATGCTTTCACATTCGGTAGTTGATTTTACGGTTTCAATCAGTCTTATAAAAATGTTTGCTAAAATTTCTGCGTCATCGACTGCTCTGTGATGATTGAAGTCATCAAGTTTCAGCGCTTTTGCGACTGTATCTAATTTTGCGTTTGTAAGGCCGGGCAATAATGCTCTTGACATTACAACTGTATCGCAATAAGCGTTTTTAAAATCTATTCCCAGTCGTTTTGCCGCTGCTCTTGCAAATGACATATCAAAGTTTGCGTTATGGGCAATCATTAATCTGTCGCCGCAAAATTCAAAGAATTTTGTCATTACGGTTTTTTCATCGGGAGCGTCTGCAACCATAGCATTTGTTATTGAGGTCAGTTCCGTAATTTTTGCAGGTATCGGTCTTTTTGGGTTAATAAACGAAGAAAATCTGTCTACAATTTCATTGTTTTTAAGTTTGACTGCGCCGATTTCGATTATAACATCGTTAATCGGTGAAAATCCTGTAGTTTCAAAGTCAAAGACTATGAATTCACCGTCTAATGATTCGCTGCATTTTCCGTTTACAGCAGGTACTAAATCGTTTACAAAATATGCCTCTACTCCGTAAATTGCTTTAAAATCAGGATCTTTTTTGCGGATATCCAATACAGCATTCATAACATCCGGGAATGCTTGTACTACACCGTGGTCGGTTATTGCAACAGCCTTATGTCCCCATTTATGTGCGGTCTTTACAAGTTCAGCCGCAGGAGTTATTGCATCCATTTGCGACATATTTGAGTGCATGTGCAGTTCTACTCGTTTATTGTCTGCGGTGTCAGTATATTCATATCTTTTAACTGTAGCAATTCCGTCGGGTTGCAAGCAATATTCTTTTTCCCAACTGTCAAAAGCCAAATAGCCTTTTACTAAAATAGTGTTACCTTTAATGCAATCTAATTTTTCAACTTCATTTGAATTAACACACATTTTAATCTGCAAAGAACTTGTATAATCGGTAAATAGTATTTTTATCCAAGATTTGTCTTTTGAGCGTGTCTGCGTTGTTTCATAACTGAACACATCACCCCAGCAAATAAATCTTCCGAGTTCTGGGGTTGTTTCATTCATATTTACGGGTTGTCCTTTAAAAGGGCGTCCCCAAACAGTTTTTGCAGTATCAATATAAATCAAAGAACCATCTTTAGGTTTTACGGATGTATCGAAAAATTCAGGTTCTTTGACACTTTCCTGTTTAGTTAAATCTTCGGGGATATCAACACTTTCCGATTCCAAAGTTCCTGCAAAGTCAACTATATAATCAACTTTGAAAAGTTTGCCGATTTTCTTTTCTATGCTTGATTTTCCCTCTGCTTCAAACATTCTGGCACCGCCGTTTTTAAATTCAAAAACAACTACGCCGTCATTAATTTCAATATGGGTATTCTCTAACACGCATTTGGAAGAACGCGGTAAGTCCATATAATTTATTGCGTCTTTTAAGGTTTCACTGTTAAATTCAGACGGTGCAAAACTAATCTCATATTTAATTTCACTAATCTTAAAACTCTTTTTTATACTTTCAATGATTTGTGAAAAATATTCACAAAATATATATTTATCCGAAAAAAGGCTCAAATTCATTTTTCGGGTTTGCTTATCGACGCTGAAATCTAATATGTAAACGCTATTCATAAGAAGTTGATTATCGTTTACAACTTCTTTGTTAAACACATTATAAAAAGGTATTTTATTCAACTTCTTACATCCTTTCAATTTCAATCATAAGTTCTTCTAAAAGTTTGTCTTCGGGTACTTTTCTGATAATTTTTCCTTTTTTGATTATAACGCCGCAACCGTCTGCTCCCGCAATACCTACATCGGCCTCTTTAGCCTCTCCGGGACCGTTTACAGCACAGCCCATAATTGCAACTTTCAATTCTTTATTACAGTTTTTAAGCAATTCTTCCGCCCGTTTAGCAATACTTACTAAATCAATTCTTGTTCTGCCGCAGGTAGGACAGGATACAATTTGTATGCCTTGTTTTCTCAGTCCGACAGATTTTAATATATCAATTCCCGCATACACTTCTTCTAAGGGCTCGTCTGTTAAAGATACTCTGATAGTATCGCCTATTCCCTGTAAAAGCAGACCGCCCAAGACAGACGATGATTTAATTATACCGGTTTTTAATGTACCGGCTTCCGTTACTCCGAGATGAAGCGGATAATTACATCTTTGTGCTGCTTCGATATAGGCATTATATGTTGTTAAAGTATCTGATGATTTTACGGATATAACTATATTATTAAAATCAAATTTTTCAAGCAGTGATGCGTGATACAAAGCGCTGTCTACCAAGGCGCTCGCAGTCGGAGCACCGTATTTTGCCAATATGCTTTTTTCGACAGAGCCGGAGTTTACTCCTATTCTTATGGGTATATTCTTCTGATTACAAATATCTGCTACTGCTTTTACTTTTTCATCACTGCCGATATTACCGGGGTTAATTCTGATTTTATCCACGCCCGCATTAGCACATTCGACAGCAATTTTATAATCAAAATGGATATCGGCAACGATAGGTACTTTAACGCTGTTTTTAAGAGCGTCAATGAGTTTTACCGAGTCAATATCGGGCACTGCGGCACGAATGATGTCACATCCTGCGCTTTCTAATTTTAATGCCTGTTCGACGCTGCCTTTAATATCATAAGAGGGTACATTTAGCATAGACTGTACTGATACGGGCGCATTTGAGCCGATATAAGTATTTCCGACTTTAATTTTGATAGATTCTCTACGCATAATGTACATCCTTTCTAATTAAACAATTTTAAAATATCACTAAATGTTACAACAGAAATGAAAATAAGCAAAATGATTAATCCTGCCGCGTGCACCCAACCTTCATATTTTTTAGGTACAGGTTTTCTGAATATCATTTCTATTAATATAAATACAAGTCTTCCTCCGTCAAGTGCCGGTAAGGGGAGCAAATTCATAATACCCAGATTTACTGTTATTAAAAGTGAAATAATCAGCAAACTTGAAAGTGACTGTTTTGCGGCATCGCTTACTGCCTGAACAATTCCTACAGGTCCGCTGATTTCACTCAGTCCAAACTGTCCTGAAATCAAATCGGCAAGTGACATATAAACAATTTTGCAATATGAAACGGTCGTTTTAAAAGTTTGCGATATGACCGAAGAAAAAGTTTTTTCAATCGGGACAACATAAAAATCTAAAGAAATTACATTTCTCTCATTTCTTGTACCCTCATCAAAAGTGGTTGTTTTAAATTTTACATTATCAAGCGCAATTTTTTCCTTATTGCGTTTAACTACCATATCGACAGTTCCGTCTTCGTCTGTTGAGAGAACATAACTTAAGTCATAAGAAGATACAATACTTCTGCCGTTTACTTTTACAATTTCGTCGCCTGTTTTAAGCCCGTAGTTACAACTTACTGCATTTTCATCAAACTTTGATACCGTAGTAGAAGCATATTGTTGTTTCGGCACGACAATTATAAAGGCGATAACAAATCCGAGCACAATATTAAACACTGCACCTGCTGCTACCACTAAAAATCTTTGCCATGCTTTTTTGTTATTAAAGGCATTCGGGTCTGTACTGTCCTCGTCCTCGCCTTCCATAGCACAAAAGCCGCCAAAAGGAATTAATCTTAATGAATATTCCGTATCTTTGATTTTTTTCTTAAAAAGCTGCGGACCGAAGCCTACCGAAAACTCGTTTACTTTAATTTTACAGAGTTTTGCAACAATAAAATGTCCGAACTCGTGTATTATTATAACAATTACAAAGAGCAGTATGGCAACAAGATAGGGCCATACTGCACTAAAAATACCTGAAAGAGAAATAAAAATCATCCTTTCGTTAAACTCTGCTTAACACAAACTCTCTTGCTTTTTTATCAGCATCTAAAATGTCGTTTAAACTTGTAATTTCATCTGCTTTTTGATTATCTGTTGCCGCTTTTACAAGTTCGCCTATTTGTAAAAATTTAATTTTTCTGTCTAAAAACAATGCTACCGCCTGTTCGTTTGCACCGTTTGCCGCGACCGGTTTTAAGCCGCCTTCATTTACTGCATCTATACAGGTTTTAAGGCACAAAAAGGTTTCAAAGTCAGGTTTGTAAAAACTCAAATTACCGACTTCGGTCAGACTTAACGGTTTACAGGGAATACTGCCTCTTTCGGGGTACGTCAGTGCATACTGAATAGGAATTTTCATATCGGGCACACCCATTTGTCCAATAACTGCTCCGTCTGAAAATTCTACTGCCGAATGCAAAATACTTTCGGGGTGTACTACCACCTCAATCTGACTTGCTTTAACATCAAAAAGTCTTACTGCTTCAATTACTTCGAGTCCTTTATTCATCAAAGTCGATGAATCAATTGTAATCTTTGCGCCCATACTCCAATTCGGGTGTTTGAGGGCCTGTTCGACGCTGACATCTTTTAGATCTTTTTTTGTTTTATTTCTAAAAGGTCCGCCTGATGCGGTCAGTATAATCTTATTTATTATTCTGCTCTTTGGTGCGGCATTTAAACTTTGAAATATTGCAGAATGTTCGCTGTCAACAGGCAAAAGTTTTATACCCGACTGTTTGATTAAATTCATTATGAAATCTCCGCCTGCCACCAAAGTTTCTTTGTTGGCAAGAGCCAAGTCTTTCTTTGCATTTACTGCCGCGATGGTAGGTTTTAAGCCGACCATTCCGACTAATGAATTTAAAACAATATCGGCATCGTCAAGGCTTGCGGCCTCACACACTCCGTCAATACCGGTTAAAAGAGTATAGTTTAAATCTTTTGTATTTTCTTTAAACTGTTTTGCTGACTTTTCATCGGCAACAGCGACAAATTCGGGTTTATACCGTCTTGTCTGTTGTTCTAACAGTTCAATATTTTTATTTGCGGTAAGGCAAAGCACCTGATAATCTAAATTGTCTGTTAACTCAAGTGTTTGTTTTCCTATCGAGCCTGTCGAACCTAAAAGAGATAATTTTTTCATTTTATCATCCAATCAAAGGAATATATCTTACGATAATTGCAATAAATGACGAAGTAAAAATAAAACTGTCAAATCTGTCTAAAACTCCACCGTGTCCCGGCATAATATTACCGTAATCTTTAATTTTAAAGAATCTTTTAATTGCGGAGAAAAACAAGTCGCCGATTATTCCCATAACAGATGCTGCCAAGGGAATAAATATTATTGATACAAAATTAGGTACTTTGCTTACATCGGTGCTTAAAAACAAAGTATAAAAGAGTGAATAAAGCACGCTTATAAGCACGCAAAATACTACCCCGCCTATTGCGCCCTCTACCGTTTTATTCGGGCTTAATACGGGTGCTAATTTTTTAGAACCGAAGTACTTGCCTACAAACAGCGCCGCTGTATCGGTTATCCAAGCACATATTGCTGCTATTACAAAATAATATGCATATTTTTCTTTGTTTATAAGTTCCACACAGGCGCTCATTGAAAATGCAAACATAATTACAAGCACTACCGAAAAGAACGAGCGTGTGATATTAATCTTATTAAAATACATAAGCATAGACACTGCAAAAAGCATTAAATAGATAAACAGTGCCAATACATTCAAGTGCGTCATACTGCCTGATATATAGGTAATAACAGGTGTTGCAATCACATATAAAGCGGATGACACGAGCAAAATGATATTATTTGTTGCTTTTGATACATTAAATATTTCATATACAGCAATTAAACCCAACAAAGCCAAGGCTATGGGTAAAACTACCGTTGAACTGAACACTAAAACTATTATTAACAGCGCTATTGCTATTATTGCCGAAATTACTCTTGTTTTCATTATTACACTTCCCTACTCACTTTTCCCGAATCTTCTGTTTCTGTTTGCAAAATCTTCGATTGCTTTGTCGATATCTTTACTGCCAAAATCGGGCCACAAAACATCGGTAAACCAATATTCCGCATACGCTGACTGCCAAATCAGATAATTGGATAATCTGTATTCGCCGCTCGGTCTGATAATTAAATCGGGATCGGGCATTCCGGCTGTATACAGTTTTCTGCTGATATACTCCTCGGTAATATCCTGTTTTGTTATGTTTTTATCGTCTAATATATTTTTAACAGCATTGACTATTTCATCTCTGCCTCCGTAATTTACCGCGAGATTTACCCACAGTCCTGTTGCATCTTTTGAGTCATATTCTGCTTTTTCTATAAGTTGATTAATGTCGTCAGGCAATCTTGATAAATCGCCTATGAAATGAAGTCTGATGTTTTCTTCTTTAAAATTAGTCGAGTCCTTTAAATACTCACGAAGCAAATTCATAATACCGTTTACTTCTGCCTCAGGCCTTTTCCAATTTTCGGTTGAAAACGCATAAGCAGTTAAATACTTGATGCCTATTTTATTACAATATCGGGCAATTTTTTTAAAAGTTGATGCGCCCGCAGAATGTCCGGCAGAGCGTGGCAAACCTCTTTTTTTTGCCCATCTTCCGTTACCGTCCATAATTATTGCAATATGTTCGGGAAGTTTTTTAAACTCCTTAATTTTTTTCTTTTTAAACACCATATCACACCTTATAAACAGGAAATAAGGTTGTAACCGAAAACAGATTACAACCCATATTAAAAGTTAAATTTCAAGAATTTCTTTTTCCTTATCGCCTGCTACGGAGTCGATAATTTTTACATATTTATCGGTAAGTTTTTGAATGTCTTCCTCGCCTTTTTTCTCATCATCTTCTGTAATTTCAGAATTTTTCTTCATTGTTTTGAGTTTTTCTATAGCATCGCGTCTGATAGAACGAATGGCTACTTTTGAATCTTCTGAAATTTTTTTGGTTTCTTTGACTAATTCTTTTCTTCTCTCTTCTGTAAGAGGCGGGAAATTAAGTCTTAAAACTCGTCCGTCGCTTACGGGTGTAATACCTATATCCGATGCTAAAATTGCCTTTTCGATATCTTTTACGGAATTTATATCCCAGGGCTGAATTGCAAGTGTTCTTGCTTCAACTACCGATACCGCCGCCATTTGTTCAATCGGAGTCGGTACACCGTAATAATCAACCGATACTTTTGATAAAACTGCCGGAGTAGCCCTGCCCGCTCTTATAGATGCATATTCTTTTTCAAGGGCATTTACGGTTTTGCCCATTTTAACTTCTGCGTTATTAAGTAATTCTTTCATAAAAACTCTCCTTATTCTACTATTGTACCGATTGTCTTGCCTTGAATGGCATCGACCAGATTATCGGGATTTGATAAATCAAATACTAAAATCGGAATTTTATTGTCCATACAAAGCGATGCGGCTGTGCTGTCCATAACATTCAGTCCCTGATTCAAGACATCAATATAACTTAATTTATCATATTTTTTAGCACTCGGGTTAAGTTTGGGATCGCTGTCATATACTCCGTCAACATTAGTTGCCTTAAACACAACATCCGCTTCAATTTCTGCTGCTCTTAATGCTGCCGCGGTATCTGTTGAAAAGAACGGATTACCTGTTCCGCAACCGAAAATTACCACTCTGCCCTTTTGCAGATGTCTTATAGCCTTGCTTCTGATATAAGGCTCTGCTATCTGACGCATTTCAATTGAAGTAGTTGCTCTTACAGGAACATCCAACTGCTCCAAAGTATCACACAAAGCCAAGGCATTTATTACGGTAGCAAGCATACCCATATGGTCTGCTCTTGCTCTGTCCATATTTTCATTTGATCTGCCTCTTAAAAAGTTGCCGCCGCCTACTACTATGCCTATTTCGGCGCCTAAATCAACGCATTTTTTTATACTTTTGCAAATATCCATAATAGTATTATGGTCCAAACCGTGTTTTTGTCCGCCGGCGAGGGCTTCTCCGCTTAATTTAATAAGAACTCTTTTATATTTTAATGGCATTTACAGCACCTCCGATATTTATACTAATTTTACTATAATTTTATAATAAAGTAAAGAAAAAAATAAACCGAACCTTAAATTAAGGTTCGGTTTAAAATTTGACAATTAATTATTTAATCATTCCTGCAACTTCGTCAGCAAAGTTATCTTCTCTTTTTTCGATGCCTTCGCCTTTTTCAAAGCGCTCAAAACCGACAATTTTGATTTCTCCGCCGAGTTTCTTTGCAACAGAATCAATATACTGCTGTACATTCATGGTGTTGTCTTTAACAAACTCCTGGTTGACAAGGCAGTTTTCCTTGAAGAATTTACCCATTTTACCAAGTACGATTTTTTCAAGTACCTGTTCAGGCTTATTAGCCATTTTCGGATCTTCTTTCATTTGTGCTACCATGATTGCTTTTTCATGTTCAACTGCCTCGGCAGGAACAGTTTCTTCATTCAAATATGATGGGTTGAGAGCAGCAATTTGCATACAAACATCTTTACCCATTGTTTTAAAGTCATCGCTTGCGGCAATTTCAGCAGAAGTGTCAAATTTAGCGATAACACCGATTTTACCTCCGGCGTGTACATAATTTGCAACAACACCGTCAAAACGGGCAAATCTTCTGACTTTCATATTTTCTCTTACAACGAGGAAGTACTCCTGAACGAGTTCTTCAACTGTTTTTCCGTCTTTTGTGCATTTTAAAAGTGCATCAACACCAGCAGGGTTTTGCTCTAATGCGATGTTTGCAATATTTTCGCAAAGTGCTTTGAATCCGTCGCCGCCTGCAACGAAGTCTGTTTCAGAGTTTACTTCAAGAACCAAGCCTGCTTCATCATTGGAAACTGCTACTACCAAGCCTTCTGCTGCAACTCTTGCAGATTTCTTTGCCTGAGAAGCGATACCTTTTTCACGAAGATAGTCAACCGCTTTATCAATATCACCGTCGCACTCTGTAAGTGCTTTTTTGCAGTCCATCATACCGCAGCCTGTTTTTTCACGCAATGCCTGAACATCTTTTGCTGTAAAATTCATTATTTTGTCCTCCAATTACTTTCTTGAAAAATGCCCGCTTAATAAAGGCGGGCATATTTATTTTTTATTATTCAGCAGTTTTCTCGGTTTCTGCCTCATCGGTTACAGCTTCCTGTGCTGTTTCCTCAGTTGCAGTTTCTTCGGTTGATTCAACTGCTGCTGAACCTACTGCCCCTTGATTACTCTCAATAACAGCGTCTGCTATAGCACCTGCAATAAGTTTTACTGCACGGATAGCATCGTCGTTACCAGGAATTACATAATCAATTTCATCCGGATCGCAGTTTGTATCAACAATAGCAACAATCGGAATATTGAGTTTTTTTGCCTCTGCTACTGCAATTCTTTCTTTTCTCGGATCAACAATGAAAAGTGCAGCAGGAAGGTCTTTCATATTCTGAATACCGCCGAGGAATTTTTCAAGTTTCTCGATTTCGAGTTTTAACTTAATTACTTCTTTCTTCGGAAGTAAGTCGAATGTACCGTCTTCTTGCATTTTACGAAGTTGGTTAAGTCTTCTGATTCTTAACTTAATTGTGTTAAAGTTAGTCATCATACCGCCAAGCCATCTTGCGTTTACATAAGGCATACCGCAACGCTCTGCTTCTTCTTTTACAGAGTCCATAGCTTGTTTTTTGGTGCCGACAAATAAAATTTCCTGTCCGCCCTCTGTTACTTCGCGTACAAACTTATACGCATCTTCAAGACATTTAACTGTCTTTTGAAGATCGATGATGTATATACCGTTGCGTTCTGCAAAGATATATTCAGACATCTTCGGGTTCCAACGTCTTGTCTGGTGTCCGAAATGAACGCCTGCTTCAAGAAGTTGTTTCATAGATACTACTGACATTATAATATCCTCCTTTAGTTAATTTCCTCCGCTATAATCATCCCGTACAGCACCTTATCGGCACTAACTGTATCAGTCATATAGCGTGTGTGATAATGTCGCAACGTTGATTTTAACACAAATATATGGGAAAATCAAGCATTTTTTTAATTTTAACTTTTCAATTTTGAAAATAATTTTGACTTTTTACGGTGTGCAAAATTATACTGACCTCCTATTAATATTGTATCTTCTCCTATTATTTCAATCTGGTTCCAATTTATTATGTAGTCATCCTCTCTGCCGAGCAGTCCGAACAGTCTTGGTTTACCGAAGATTACTATTGAAAGAATACTTGCTGTGTCTGTATCAAATATCACATCGCACACCGTACCGAGTATAGTACCGTCTGACAGACAAACGACCTCTTTATGTCTTAATTCCTGTATTCTGCATTGCAAAACAAATCCCTCCCGTAAAGTATATGCACGGGAGAGATTGTCTGATAATTATTTTTCTCTGAATTTACTGCTTCTTACGGGATGTCTTAATTTTCTTAAGGCTTTTGCCTCAATCTGACGAATTCTCTCTCTTGTTACATCGAACTGTTCGCCGACTTGCTCAAGAGTATGACATCTTCCGTCTTCCAAGCCGAAGCGAAGTCTTATGACTGCCTCTTCTCGCGGAGTGAGAGTTTTTAAAACGGAGTCGATATCTTCGTTTGTAATTGTTTTAAGCGCTGCATCGTCAGGTGCCAGGGCATCTTCGTCTCTTATAAAGTCCATAAGGCGTGAGTCTTCTTCAGGTCCTATCGGGGTTTCCATAGACACGGTTTCCTGTGCGACTCTCATAATTTCTCTTACTTTTTCAACGGTTGAGTCCATAGCCTCTGCAATCTGTTCTTCGGTAGGCTCTTTTCCGTTTTCGTGGAGCAATTGAGTTTGCACTTTTTTAAGGCGGTTAATAGTTTCAACCATGTGAACGGGAATTCTGATAACTCTTGCCTGGTCGGCGATGGCTCTTGTTATAGCCTGTCTTATCCACCAGGTAGCATAAGTTGAAAACTTAAATCCTTTTTCGTAATCGAATTTTTCGACTGCTTTGATAAGGCCGACATTTCCCTCTTGAATCAAGTCAAGAAAATGCATACCTCTGCCTACATATCTTTTTGCAATAGATACTACCAAACGAAGATTTGCCTGAATCAACTGTTTTTTTGCCTCTGCATCGCCATCGAGTATTCTTTTTGCAAGGTCGATTTCTTCGTCCGAAGACAAAAGCGGTACTCTGCCTATCTCTTTAAGGTAAAGTTTGACAGGATCATCAAGCGCCACACCGTCAACATTCAATACGTTTTCGATGTTTTCCTGCTTCATCTCCATTTCTTCCATTTCAAGGTCTTCGGCAGTAGGCTCTTCTGCTGTAATATTCATATCAATATCAATAATATCGTCAATACCGTTGCTGTCTTGATCATTAATTTTAGATTCTATTTCCTTATTAAGTTCATCAAGTTCGCTTCTTTCGTATTCTCTGTTCTCAGACATTTTTATTTCCCCTTTTCTTTTGGGCAAGTTTTTTCATTGTTTCTGCCCATTCATCTTTTTCCATATCTGACGGATTGGATGCCATTAGTTTATTTTTTTCCTCGTTAATGACTTCTATACAATCATTAACTTCTTTATTAATATTACTGCAATTTGTTGTAATATTAAATATCTCAACTATATGTCCCATTTCCTCGGCAGAAAATTCTCCGCTGTAATATGCAAGTTCCGGGACTCTGCCGTCATTAATAATTTCGACGGTTTTTAAAAATACCCTTTTATTAATCTCGGTGACAAAACTTTCCCCGTTTATCCTGTCTTGAATTTTATCATAGACCTTAGGCGATTTGATCAAAATCGAAATCAGCATTTTTTCTGCCGAATCGGCTCTTAAATTTTTCATTTGAATCAAATCGAGTTTCGTTTTATGTCCGTCATTTGAAATTGTTTTTTGTTCAAATCGCTTTTTTTGAGTATAATAATTCTTTTTTACAAGAGTGTCAATTTCACGCAAGAGTACATCGGTAGCGATATTACACTCTCCTGCAATTTTGCCGGCATAGACCTGTCTTGCGATTGCGTCATTGACTGATGCTAAAATCTTTGCGCACTCTTTAAGATACTGCCATTTACCGTTTTCGGTTGAAATATCAAATTTATTTTTAATTGAAAACAGTTTATATTCAATATCATTTGATGCACCGTCAAGCAAGGCATTAAACTTTTCGGGGCCGAATTTTTTAATATACTCATCGGGGTCTTTTGCATCCGGCAAACGCAACACGCTTACAATGTTTACAACAGGGTTTAAAATTTCGATTGCTTTATCGGTTGCTTTTTCGCCCGCTGCGTCGGCATCGAGCATAACGGTAATTTTATCGCTGTATCTTGAAAGCAGTCTTGCCTGCTGATGGGTAAACGATGTACCGCAAGCGGCGACCGCATTATCCACACCAGCCTGGTGCATTGAAATAACATCCATATATCCTTCGCATAAAACAAGGCCTTCACGCTTTGAATTTTTTGCAAAGTTTAATGCAAACACATTATTACTTTTCTTATAAACAGGTGTATCGGAAGTATTTATATATTTAGCGGATGAATCATCATCCGGCAATTTTCTTCCGCCAAAAGCGATAACATTACCTCTTAAATCAATTATAGGAAACATTACTCTGTTTTTAAATCTGTCGTAATAACCGTTACCGTTTTTTTTCTTAACTATCAGATTTGCCTGGAGCATAACCGTATCTGAAAAGCCTTTAGATTTTAAGCGGTCATAAAGGCCTGTCCATTTATCGGGCGCAAATCCCAAGCCGAATTTTGTAATTGTTTTCTTTTCAAGTTTGCGCTCAAGCAGGTACTGCAAACCTTTTTTACCTTCATCGCTGTTAAGAGTGCTGTTAAAAAACTTTGCCGCCTCTCTGTTTGCCT
Organism: Acutalibacteraceae bacterium; assembly: GCA_036310005.1. Lineage (GTDB taxonomy): Bacteria > Bacillota > Clostridia > Oscillospirales > Acutalibacteraceae > JAXJSP01. The sequence continues at coordinate 23,396 of JAXJSP010000002.1, forward strand.
CAAGCACTTTTATTCTTAATTTCTGCATTGAGTCGTCATAGCCTTCTTCGGGCATGGCAAGACCTGCTCTGTCGGCTAAATTCTTTACAGCATCAATATAACTTAAATTTTCAATCTTTGAAATAAAAGTAATTGCATCTCCTCCGGCACCGCAACCGAAACAATAAAAAGACGAGGTTTGCGGATAAACGGTAAACGAGCCTGTTTTTTCATTATGAAAAGGGCAAAGGCCGACAAAAGTATTGCCTCTGCGTTTAAGGGTGACATAAGAAGAAATCAGCGATTCTATATCACATCGCATTCTTAATTCAGATAAAAAATCTTCGCTAAGACGCATCTTTATCACCTTTCCTTTTCTTTAATATGCCCAAAATTTGGGTACATAAATCTCGTTGAATTTTAAAACTGCATATCTGTCGGTCATACCGGCGATATAATCGGCTACTGCCTTTTGAAGTCCCTCTGTCTTACCGATGATTTGACATTCATACGATAATTCGTCGGGGTTATTCATATAAAAGTCAAACAGTTCTTCGATAATTCCGTCTACTTTTGTTTCTTCGCTTTTTGCAATCTTATTGGTATAGACATTATCAAACAAGAACTTATGCAAACTTTCATACAAGCAATTAACATTATCGTCAAAACTTATACGGTCTTTGCTTTTACTGTTTTCGATTATATTTCTGACTAAACTGTCTATTCTTTTACTTTTACTGTTTCCGAGTGATTGTCTTATATCTTCGGGTATATCGCTTTCGACTAATATACCTGCGCTTATCGCGTCGTCAATATCGTGATTTATGTAAGCAATTCTGTCCGAATAGCGTACTATCTGACCTTCCAAAGATGACGGCCACTCACCTGTTGTATGCTTTAAAATTCCCTCTCTTACTTCGTGAGTAAGATTTAAGCCTTGTCCGTTTTTCTCAAGTTTATCTACAACGCGCAGACTTTGTTTATAATGTTTAAACCCGTTTTCGCACAATTTATCAAGAGCGCGCTCTCCCGCGTGTCCGAACGGAGTGTGTCCTAAATCGTGTCCTAAAGCGATGGCTTCTGTTAAATCTTCATTTAAGCCGAGCGCTCTTGCTATAACACGGGCAATCTGGGATACTTCAAGCGTATGAGTAAGTCGCGTTCTGTAATGGTCGCCTTCGGGTGACAAAAACACCTGCGTTTTATGTTTTAATCTTCTGAATGATTTACAGTGAATAATTCTGTCTCTGTCCCTTTGAAAACAAGTCCTTAAATCGCTTTCTTCTTCAAATCGCATTCTGCCTTTTGAGGCATCTGCAAAAACCGCTTTATCGCACAAAATCAAGTGTTCGTTCTTTTCAAGTACTTTTCTGACACAAGACATAAAAATTCACCTCTTTAATCTATAATTAGACAAAAAGAGGAGTCACCCTCTTTTTTCCATATACCGAATATTTCCGGTACTGATATTACATCTGCCTGCAGTAATTTCGGTTATTTTGTCTTTAATCAACTGCAAACTGTCTTCGCATACGGCAAAGTTTAAGAAAACATCTTCTTCAAAAATACTGTCTGTGATTTCACATCCGTTTTCCAAAAGCAAGGCGTTGATTTTAGAATACATACTGTAATCGCATGTCAGATTACACTCCACCGCTTTTACCATAGTTATTACCTTACTTGCATTTACTGCAAGTTTTGCGGCGGTTGAGTAGGCTCTTACAAGTCCGCCCGTGCCGAGAAGTATTCCGCCGAAATATCTTGTTACAACTATACAAGTATCGCAGAGATTTTCATTTTTCATTATATCAAGCACGGGAATTCCGGCAGTTGACTGCGGTTCACCGTCATCGCTGTAACGCGCAGTACCGTCTTTTAAAATATAGGCATAGACATTATGTTTTGCGTCCCAATGCTTTTGCTTTATTTGATTAATAAAATCTATTGCTTGTTTTTCGTCGCAAACAGGTCTGCAGTATCCGATGAATTTTGATTTTTGCTCTGTGAATTTGACATCGGCGAATTGTTTTACGGTTTTATAAGACAAAGACATTTCCCTCCACAAAATACTAAATACCGCAGCCGGACGACTGCGGTATTGTTAAGCACACTATTACTTACCGAGATTGAAACGCTTATTAAATCTGTCAACACGACCGCCTGTATCAACCAGCTTCTGTCTGCCGGTGAAGAAAGGGTGGCACTTTGCACATATATCAAGACGGATATTTTGTTTTGTTGAACGAGTTTCAAACTCTGCACCGCAAGCACACTTAACGGTTGTCTTTTCATAATTCGGATGAATTCCTTGTTTCACTTTAGTCACCTCTTTCTCAGCAATCGAAAATAATTAACACAAATGATAATAACACAATCGGTTTCATTTTGCAAGTAGTTTTTTCAGTTTTTTTAAACTATAACCGACTTTGAGAGATTAAACGAATAAATTATTTTCTTTTCAACCTCGCATTTATAAATCTTTTCGAATGATTTTGCATATAAATCGAGTTGTTTTTCATAGCGTGAGACAAGTATATTTTCATTATCTGCTCTGTCGGTTTTAAAATCTACTATTGTAATTTTTCCGTTTTTAAACATTATCAAATCGGCGACACCGTCAATAACGGTTTTTTCGTCGCTTTTTATGTTCTCGTCAATCTGATTGATTTCAAGTTCGGATACAAATCTGCATTCTTTAATATACTTATCGCTCGATAAAATTTCCGAAAACAACTCGCTGTCAAAGAAGGCGTTTAATTTATCAATATCAAGACTTTCTTTTTCCAAAAGGCTTAAGCCTCCTGACTGATAAATTTTTTCTGCTTGTTTAATTACATTGTTTTTAACTGTATTAAAGTCGGAATACTGAATAAATTTATGCATGGCAGTACCCATTTGAGCAAAAGAGAGTTGATTTCCCGTTACAAACGCAGGTTTACTGTCAAACAACGGGCAGTCGTTTTTATTCTCTCCTATCTGAGAAGGTGAATATTTTGACTGTATATCAAGTATGTCTTTATGCCTATATTCAAAGGCAAGGGTTTTTGAAAAGTCGTAATATTCTTGCTTTAAATCTGCTGAATCAATTATTTCCTGCTGCTGCTCTGTACTGACGATTTCAAAACTGATTTTACTTTCAGTCGGCTTACAGTTATATTCAATCGGGCTTATGTCCTGAATTTGTTTTGTATCGGGGTGCAAAGCAAGACACATTAAAATCAGGTCATAAAGGCTTTTAGCATCGTGGACCGTGACAAAGTCAATAGGCTCATCAACGCCTTTGTGTTCCAAAAACATTCTTGAGGTTGTTTTCTCCAATCTTTTTTGCAGGTCGCAATCTCCCGCTACAATTACAAGTTTATCAATTGCTCTTGTCATAGCGACATATAAAAGCCTTATTGATTCTGCATACAAAGCGCGCTTTTCTTCAATCGCCATAGCCTTTGTACACAAAGTCGGATAGCGCACGCCGTTATCAAAATCGCAAAACTTAATTCCGATACCGTATTCTTCGCTTAAAATTGCTTTATCATGCAACTCTGTCAGGTTAAACTGCTTTTCTACACCCGACAGAATACATACAGGGGTTTGCAGTCCTTTTGAGTAATGTATAGTAGCAAGTCTGACTGCGTTTTCTCCCGTGGGGCAAGAGGCTTTATCAACATTTGCGCAATTATTTTCAAGCGTGTTTATGTACCTGATAAATGCGCTCAGTCCTTTATAGCCTTGCTGTTCATACTCGGCGGCATACTCACAAAGCAGTTGCAGGTTTGCCTGTTTTGACAGTCCGTCTGCCTTGGCGCCGCAAACAGCCACAATCGCAGTATCGGAAAAGAGTTTTAAAATCAATTTGTCGGTAGGCATTGTTGCCGCCCAGATTCTGTATGTATCTAATTTTTCAAGCATTCTTCTGATTTTTTCGGACTTATCTTTATTTTTAAGCACAGAAGAATAAAGAGAGCATTTTTTATCTTTAATTCTGATTTTTGCAATTTCTTCCGAAGTAAAGCCAAAAATTTCAGAGAGCATTACAGCGAGCAAAGGCACATCTTTTGTAGGGTTATCTATAACTTTTAAAAGAGACAGCATAAGTTGAATTTCGGTTGTATCAAAAAATCCGCCTTTAACATCTGCCCAAACGGGGATACCTTTGTTTTTAAAAACTCTTACATATTCTGAAAATTCGCTTCTTGTCTGCATTAAAATCATAAAATCGGAGTATTTACATTTTCTCAGCCCGTTTTTATCGGTCACCGGCATCTCATCTGCCACAGATTTTTTTATATAATCTGCAATATAACTTGCTTTTTCGCTCACTTCGTCGGTTTGCAAAATTTTAACATCGACTTTGCTGTAATCGGTATCTTCAAAATTACCGCGAGAGTCAAGTTCGTCCTGTTTTTGATACTCAAAGTAAGATGTTTTTTTGCTCATAATAAGAGAAAAAACGAAATTGATAAACGCACATATTTCAGGTCTGCTTCTGAAATTTCCGTTTAAGTCGATTTTTGACTGTTTTGCAACACCGTCATATTTTTTATAAGCGTTCTTTTTATTTATAAAATTATCAGGCTTTGCGTTTCTGAATTTATAAATACACTGTTTTACATCTCCGACATAAAAGAGGTTTTGCTCATCCCTGCTTAATGCTGTAAAAATTGTATTTTGCAGGTCGTTTGTATCCTGATACTCGTCTATTAATATTTCGTCAAATCTTTTTGACAACTCTACTGCGTTTTCGGTTTTAACTATCTGACCGTTTTCCTTTTTACACAAAAAGTTCAGCACTGCTAACTCGACATCGCTAAACTCCAAAAGATTTCTCTCGGTTTTAAGCACATAAAAGCGGTCCGAATACGCTTTTACCATATCAAGCAGAGTTTTTATTACAGGTTCGAGAGCGGCAATATCATTTAAAAACGTTTGCTCATCCGCATCAATTATTTTTCTGAAATTTGCAACTGTTGACTTTGCATAATCTATAATGTTTTTTGCTATATTTTTAAGGTTTTTATCGTATTCTCCCCTTACGCTGCCGAGTCTGTCGGGTGAAAACCTGTTCAGTTGAGAAAAAATCTCGTTTAATTGTTTTTTGCCGGCGCTTTGCCTGATTTTTTCCATTAAGCAGATATACTCATTCATCACTTTAGAATAAGCAGACAGTATTATATGGTCGGTCTGAATCTGATTTAAAACCATACTCAACTGAAAATGGCAGTAATCTGCCAACTGGAATATATGCTCATAAATGATGTTTCCCCAGACTGTTTGTTCTGCTGAGTCTTTTTTCTTATAAAGGCTCACGCAGTAATCGTACCAATCGTTCGGGAATGAAAGCGTTGATGCTTTATTATAGATTTTGATTATAAGTTCTCTTAACGCGCCCTCACCATCTTTCGGATCGAGGGTGTCCATTAATTTTGTTATCATATCAATATGATTTTTATAATAATCGTCTATAACATAATCAAGCGCGTCTTTTGACATTGACGCAGTTCGCTCTCCGGTTGCTATTTTAAACTCCGGGTTTAAGTTCATCAAATCAAAATTATCTCTTGCGATGTCAATACAAAATGAATCTATTGTTGTAATATAGGCGCTGTCAAGTAAAATCTGTTGTTTTTTTGCTCTTACATTATCGGGGTTTTCGAGTATATAATCATTAATTTTTTGAGAAATTCTTTCTTTCATTTCTGCGGCGGCGGCATTGGTAAAAGTAATAATTAACAGTTTATCGATATCAACGGGTGCTTTTTCATCAAAGATTTTTTTAAGCACTCTTTCGGTTAATACCAATGTTTTTCCGCTTCCTGCCGCGGCAGATACTAACAAGGTGCCTTTTGCATTGACAGCAGTAAGTTGTTCGTTAGTCAGTCCCATTTTGCACCTCCGTATCAATCGAGCAAAGAATTTTCTCTAAGTCCATTTTTTCAACCTTTTTATTTTTCTCTGTGGGTTCCCGTCTGCAAACCGTCTTATAATCACAGTATTTACAAGCCGGGCTGTCGGTACCGTCTAAAGGTTTTACCGATATTTCGCCTTCGTGAATACGGTTGCCGATGTTATAAAGAATACTTTTGACTTTGTTTTTAATATTATCGAAATCTTTTTGAGTTGCACAAGTGTTTTTCCTTCTGAGATTAGAAGAAAACGGAATAAAATCGCCGTCCCGCTTATCCATCGCAAACGCGATATCTTTATCACTTAATACAAGACCGTTCATTTTATTTGCTTTTTTTTGTTGTGCAACAATCTCTTTTAAATCTTTTGTTCTGTCGCCTGAAACAGTTTTTCTGTTTGACGGAAAATAAAGCACGCCTGCTTCTTTAGCGTTATCGTACATGGAACTTTCCGTAATTGCAAAAAGATAAATAAGCATTTGCATATTAAGCCCATACATAACATCCGACAAATCGAATGTTTTTGAGCCTGTTTTATAGTCTATTACTCTGACATAAGTGCTACCGTCTTTTTCGTATATATCCACTCTGTCAACGCTTCCGTTTAACTGCATGCTTCCCTGTTTAAGTTCTATATTAAACTGTGCTTGTGAGTTCTGGCCTATGGGCTGTTCAAACCCGACAGGTTTAAAGTCGCTTTGAGCCAACTCCTCGCCGATATATTCAAGCAGATATCGGGCAACATGTTTTACTTTGTTTATCATAAAAACAAACGACTCGGTTAATAAAGCATTTTCAAAGTTAATATTCAGGTACTCGTCAACTGCCTGATTAATATCGTTTATCAAATCTTCGCTTTTTACATTAATCAAATTGCTTTGATATTTTTTTATTATTTTTTCTAAAACGAAATGAATTAATGAGCCTTTTTGTCTTACATCAAGTTCTGCGGTTTTTAAATCTTTTGCATTAATACCGTATCTGCAGAAAAAAGAGAAAGGACATTTTGAGAATGTTTCGATTTTAGACGCTGACATACAGATATCTTTTCCGTAAAGTTTCAATGCGGTATCTTTATCTAAATCGCTGTCAAAATTTTTAAGGCTTATGTCCTTATACTCGCTGTCGGTTTTTTCAAAATATTCTGCTAAACTCTGAGAATACTTATTAAATTCAGGTTTTAATACTAACTCTAACGCAGAAAGAGCAGATTCAAATTTATCAAGTTGCCAATCTGACGAAAGCACAGTTTTAACACCGCCTATTTTTTGCTCAATATCGGTTACAAACTGGCTTTTATTTGATAAATTGCCTTTTAAATTAGAGTTATGATACGCGATATACAGTTTGTCGGAAGGGCTGCAAACTGCGTTATACACATAAAATTTTTCGTCAATGACGCTGCTTAAAGAATAATCGGAAATTTTCAGTCCGCTTTCAATAAGTTTTTTGCGGTCCGATGAAGAAAAGAGTCCTGCAGATGCTGTAAAGCGCGGAAATTCTCCAAATACCGCGCCGATAACAAAGGTGATTTTAGGGCTCGATGTTCTGATTCTGTCTGCAGAGCCGATAACGACCTCATCAATTCTTGAGGGTACATGTCCTATATCAAAAGAGCAAAGAAGTTGTTTATAAAGTTCCACCCATTCTTTCAAGGCGATTTCATCGTCTTTTACGCATTTAAGCATAACATCGAGTGAATTCATCAAAACATCCCAACTTTTAACCGTGATGTCATACAAAAGATTCTGATTGCTCTCTTTTAACTGCTTACAATAACCGTTAAGTTTATCCTTTAATTCTTTTTTATTCAAAAACTCATAAATTGCTTTGCATCTTGACTTTGTGCTTGTTGCTTTCAGGCCGTCTTCAAGCATAATTAAATTTTCGACCGCTTTTTCTCTGTAAGCATTTATTAATTTTAATTTTTCTTTTTCATTTGTTCTGCTGTCGGCACCGTCCGGGTTTTCCAAAAAAGGTTCTAATACTGCTCTGCCCTTTTTATTCCAGATATAAATATAATTATCAAGTTCTCCCGCCTGTTCGACGCTTAAAGGACATAAGGGTGATTTTATATAACTTAAAAAATACTCGCTACGGTAATTATTGCAAACGCTGTCAAGTGCATTGATTATATATCTGATTAAAATGAGGCTGTCGAGTTCTACTCTTTTATCGCTGAAATAAGATATTTGATATTTATCCAGGCAGTCGCAGAGAATTGAAGAATAGTTGTTCATATCTCTTGCGATTACAGCAAAATCTTTGAATCTGTAATTTTTAGTTCTTACAAGTTTTTTAATGGTGCGTGCGACAAAATCGCATTCCTCGTAAGCGGTCCGACAGTTGCACACTACAACATTTTCGCCATCGCACTGTTCTGCCTCGCCTGTTCTGAGCAAAAGTTCAATATTTTTCAACTGATTATTATTGTAGCGCTGTGTTGTATCTAACACCGCTTCATTTTTAACATCGACTCCGTTTTGATTTGAAATGAAAATGAGTCTGTTTTTGATTTTATTTACATTGGCAAAAAGCCCGAATTCGTCAGTTTTGGCTCCGTCGGTACATAGTGTTATGTAAACCTCTTTACTTTGCAAAATCATTTTAGAAATTATTTCATACTGTTGTTCGGTGAAAAACTCGAAGGAGTCGATGAATATAATCTTATCTTTAAAATACTTATGTTGTTCAAGTTTAGAAGACAGTAGTGAAAGTCCGTCCAGGGGGTCCTTAAAATTATCTGACAACATACTCTCGTAAGCAGAGTATATCAGGGCGATGTCGCGTGTTTTATTTGAACAGGTTCCCTTTGTTTTATCGGCGGCAATATTTAGCATATCAATATTGATATTTGACTGTTTAAGTTCAGTAATCAATGCTAAAATGCTGTTTGCAAACTCAACGCTGCTGCAGCTTTTTGAATAGGTAGAAAGCAGTGGTTTAACACTTTTTATTGCTCTTTGCATGGTAACAAGTTTAATTCCGTTATCTGCCGCATCTTTACAGATGCTGCCGAACTCGACTTCGAATAAATTTACAAGTCTTGTAAAACTTAAAACTTCAACTTTATCGTTTGATGAGGCGCCGAAAAGATTAATAATTCTCTTTTCACATTCAAACGAACTTTGTTCGGGTACAAGCATAATAATATTACTCTGATTGTTTTCAATCAAAGTTTTGATTTTTGAGTAGACATATTCGGTTTTACCTGAACCTGTCGGTCCGAAAATAAAATTAAGCATTCTGTTTCTCCTATACCAAAATGCACCACGAAATTAACGCGGTGCATAAAAATCAAAATATATAAACTCCCGATTCAAGCAAAACTATTTCATTCACACCTTCTTTATAATATCTGTAAACGGGTTCATTCAGTTTTGCGTATGTTTTGAGGCTGAAGTTATTTGAGTCAAATAATTTGATTTCATTACCCGTACTGCAACAAACGGTTAATAATCCGTCAAGCAAAGACAGTCCGCACGGGTTTGAAAAGGCGTTATCGCCTACTGAACCTGCGCGCATAACCATATGCATATTTTTTGAATTATATTTAACTATGCAGTCAATATCCGGATATGACACAAAAACATACTCCCCGTCATATACAACATCCAAAGGCAAGGAGTCTTTATATTTTAAGTCCCCTTTCCAAAAGACTTTACCGTTTTTATCTATAATCATAGCGTTCGCGTCACAAGCGACAATTAACATCTTACCGTCATCAAGGTGTGCGATATGGCAGTTGATATGGTCGTTTATCAGCGAAATAAATTTATTGTAATCGGGGCCGAATTTCGCAATCAAATATGCCGAACGATCTACCTGCGTAACTCTTGCAGTATCAAATGAATAAAATCTGTATGTAACTGCGAACTGACCGCCGAAGGTCTTTTCGCCTATTGCAAAGACGACTCCCATTTTTGACGGAACAATCTGACCGACCTGTCCATCATAAATTCTTCTCAATTAAACTTCCTCCTAAAATTTAAGGCTTTTGAGTCTGTTCATCGCCTCGACCGTATTTTCGTTATTGCCGAACGCGGTTAATCTGAAAAAGCCTTCTCCGTTTTGTCCGAAACCGGCTCCCGGAGTGCCTACTACATAAACTTCGTTTAAGAGTAAATCGAAAAAGTCCCATGACTTCATATTATTGGGGCATTTAAGCCACACATAAGGTGAATTTTTACCGCCTGTGTACCAAAATCCCATTTCATCCATAGCCTTTGTCATAACTTCGGCATTTGCCTTATAATAATTGATTGTTTGTTTAATCTGCTCTTGTCCCTGTTCGGTAAAGACTGCGGCGGCACCGCACTGTGTAATATAAGGCACACCGTTAAATTTTGTTGTTTGTCTTCTAACCCAAAGTTTATTTAACGAAACGTTATCGAATTCAAGTTCCGTCGGCACTACTGTATAGCCGCATCTTGTTCCTGTAAAGCCAGCGGTTTTAGAAAGCGAGCAAAACTCGATTGCACATTTTTTTGCGCCCTCAATCTGATAGATTGATTTTGCCAAACTGTCGTCGCTGATAAATGCTTCATAAGCGGCATCAAAAAGAATAACTGCGTTTTGGTCAATTGCAAAGTCAACCCAAACTTTTAACTGTTCTTTTGAATAAGCGGCACCTGTCGGGTTATTAGGAGAGCAAATATAAATTATATCTGCACTCATACTGCTGTCGGGCAACGGTAAGAAACCGTTTTCTTCGGTAGCATTTATATATTCAATATTTCTGCCTGCCATGATATTAGTGTCCACATAAACAGGATATACAGGGTCCGGAATCAACACTTTATTATCGACATCAAAAATATCAAGCACATTTCCCACATCGCTTTTTGCACCGTCCGAAATAAAGATTTCATCAAGTTCAAGATTTACGCCGAAATTTTCATAATATCCTTTTACTGCATTACGTGTAAAGTCATATCCTTGCTCGGGACCGTAACCTTTGAAAGTTTCTGCTTTTGACATATCATCGACGCCTTTTTTAAGAGCATCAATAACCACGGGGGCTAACGGTCTTGTTACATCGCCTATTCCCATTCTGATAATTTTTTTATCGGGGTTATTCTTTGTAAATTCGTTAATCTTTTTTGCAATAGTTGAAAAAAGATAACTTTGATTTAGATTCAAGTAGTTTTTATTGATTTTCAGCATATATTTTACTCCTTATAAAGAAATTTCTCCGTCAAACACAAAAGCGGCGGGACCTGTCATAATTACGGTACCGTTACCCATATATTTAATAGTGAGTTCGCCGCCGCGCAGAATTACTTTTATGTCTTCGTTATGTCCGCAAAGACCGTTTTCAACAGCAGCGACGCACACAGCAGATGCACCTGTTCCGCAAGCGTGAGTTTCGCCGCTTCCTCTTTCCCACACACGCATTTTTAAGGTTTTGTTATCTATTACTTCAACAAACTCGGTATTTACTCTGTCGGGGAAAATAGGATCATTTTCATATTTAGGACCGATTTTTTCCAAATTGAGTTTGTCTGTTTTCTCGGTAAAGATTACACAATGCGGGTTTCCCATAGACACACAGGTAATTTTTTGTTCTTTACCGGCGACTGTCATGGTTCTTCCTATTACAGTATGGGTGGGTGCTGTTACGGGAATTTTTTCCGCTTCTAAAATTGCTTTGCCCATATCAACGGAAATAGATTCTACAACACCGTTGATGACATTCAGATTCATCGTTTTAATGCCGCTTAAAGTTTCAAGAGTGATTTTGGTTTTATCAGTAAGGCCTCTTTCATATACATATTTACCGATGCATCTTGTTGCGTTGCCGCACATTTTACCTTCGCTTCCGTCAGCATTAAAAATTCTCATTTTAAAATCGGCTTTATCACTCGGCATTATAAGAACAATACCGTCACCGCCGATGCCGAAGCGACGGTCGCTCAATTTTACAGCCAATTTTTCAGGCTCATATACTTTTTCTTCAAAACAGTTAAAATATATGTAGTCATTTCCTATACCGTGCATTTTAGTAAATTTCATTTAAAACAATCTCCAAATTCATAATTATTAATTGATTATACAATATTTTATAGATATAATCAACAAATTGATTTAGATATTTTTATATTTTTTGAAATTTTTCTATTGACAAAACTCAAAAGATATCATATACTATTTTAGCAACAAACGGTGCCATAGCCAAGCGGTAAGGCCAAGGTCTGCAAAACCTTTATTCCCCAGTTCAAATCTGGGTGGCACCTCCAAAAAACAAAGGACTTCGAAAGAAGTCCTTTGTTTTTTTATCCAAGCCGACAGGCTTGGCATATCATCACGCGTTAGCGTGTATATCATCAAAGGCGGCTTGCCGCCTTTGTATCTCATCACACCGTTAGGTGTGCATATTGTCGGCTTGATGAGATACAAAACTTCGTTTTGATGATATACAATGCTCCGCATTGATTCTATTGTAATTTTATAGTACAATTATAATTAAGGAAGTGATTGTATGCCTAAAAATTTTTTGCTTGTCTATTCGGAGCAACTTGCAACCAATATTGAATTGCTTTGCCAAAATATCAAAGCACCATCAAACACTATATTTCAGATTCGCAAAAGTTCAAGCAGTGTTTATGCAAATATCCGTGAAGCAAATTACGGTCAGATCAGGGCGGATATGCTTTCTAAATTTGAAATTGCACTAAAAGAATGTAGCGAAACCGAGGGCTGGTTGCAACTTCTGTTCAATACTAAAGCTATTGACGAAGAAACTTATAAAAACAACCGAAATCTTTGTGGTAGAATAAGAAGAATGTTAATTGCAAGTTGTAAAACGCTGAAAGATAAATAAGAATTTTTGAGGTGATTTTTTTTTGACCAGAAAAGATTTTGATAATGAACTCAATAATTTATTGACTTCAGCGGAAGCTTTGATTCCTGAAGATAATTTGCCCGATTTACCTTTTATGGATTTAGCACCTGATGTTCACGATTGGTATAAATTTGAGAGTGAATTATGGGGTGTTGGTGAAAATATAAGGCAATTTCTTTTAGAAAACAAGAATAAACTTAATCGTAGTCAAATTGAAAGAATAGTTGAAATTTGCCTTGATAAAAGAGCTAAACGAGGCAGACAAAGTTTTGTTATGTTGTTAGGTAAAAAGATGTTTTGTGATTATGCTGAACAGATCGTTACACTTTTGAATGACGATGATGTAGATGGATATGTCATTGATACTTTATATAAAATGGGTGCAACAGAATATGCAGATTTAATTGAGCCTTTTCTTACTCATAATCGTACCTGGATAAGAAACGAAGCTCAAAGATATATTCAGAAATATAAGTAAGCGATTATTTAATGTGGTTCAGAAGTGGGTGGCACCTCCAAAAATCCCGTTCTCGTAAGAGGGCGGGATTTTACTTCTTACCTCTTCACTCTTCACTTTTATTGCTCAAAAATCTATCAAAACATAAAAAATATGTTAAATAACTGTTATGGAAAACGCAAAAAGGAAAAGTTGACGGCAGAGATGTTTTCTCCGTCGGCGGTCAGGGCGATCAGAGAGGCGGCGGAGCTCTGCGGAATCGAAAAACTCATGTGGGGCAGTGATTATCCCCGTACCATGGTGGAAATCACCTACAAAATGAGCTTTGATTTTGTTCTGAAATCAAAGGAACTGACCGAAGCGGAAAAGTCGGCGTTCCTATTTGAAAACGCCAGGTCATTTTACGGCTTTACAGACCTGACGGAATGTGATAAAATTAAAAATATGCTGGAGGAATGAATAAAACTATTGTTTGTAAAAAAATATTAGCATTAACAAAATTAGGAGGAAGACACAAAATGGAGTTGTTCGAAAAAATTACCGATTTAGCAAAAGAATTAAAAATTACGGATGACTTGATTTTTAAAGTTTATGATATAAATACAGATAAAATAGAGAATTTATCAAACGACTGTGAAATGAAATCATTTGAATGTTTGCATGATGAAAATGATATAACCAGATTGGCGGTTATTTTGAATCTTGCAAACAGAGTTAAAGTCCAATATGCCAATCATAATATTGCCGACAAAGTTTTTTATGATACCATGAGCGATATAAAAATATGGTGCGCAAATAACGGCAATAAAGGATTGAAAAACTATAATTGGTTAAAAAATCATGTCACCTTTAATCTGTTTAAAATCGGAAGACTTCAATACCAGTTTTTCAAATTAGATAATCCAACATTAAACTATGAATTATTGCCTGTTAATCGGGATGAAAAAGTAATCTATATTCATATTCCTCAAGGTGAAAAACTCACATTTGAAGAATGTCGAGAATCCATAGCCGAAGCAGAGTGCTTCTTTGAAAAAAACTTTCCTGAATATAGATTTGATTATTTCTTTTGTGAAAGCTGGCTGTTATATGAAAAAAACATTGAATTTATGAAATCAAATTCAAATATAATCAGGTTTCAGTCACTTTTTGAAAGCGTTTATTCCTGTCAGGAAGATCATCAGGCAATAGAAAGAATATTCGGTTCTAAACAGGAAAAGGTTCAAGACTATCCCGAAAACACATCACTGCAAAAGGCGGCAAAGGACTATATTCAAAAAGGTAATTCTTTAGGAATGGGAATCGGAGTAATTAAAAGAAAATACAGTATATTTAGGGAGAAACAAATGGGTAATTTACCGGTAAATGCAATAATAGTCGGAGCTGGACACAGAGCTATGATTTACAGCAATTTAGCAATAACCAATCCGGAACTTTTGAAAATTGTCGGAGTGGCAGATCCCGATCCGGTAAGAAGAGAAATGTGCAAAAACAAGTTTCATTTAAGTGATGATATGTGCTTTAACAATGCCGCCGAATTAGGCAAGCACGGTAAATTGGCAGATGCAATCATTAACGGAACAATGGACGAACAGCATATTGAAACCGCTGTACCACTCTTAAACCTCGGTTATGATATGCTTTTGGAAAAGCCATTTGCAGTAAATAAGGACGAAATGTATCAGCTTGTTGAATGTGCAAAGAAAAACAATTCCAAAGTAATGATATGTCATGTCTTAAGATATGCTCCGTTCTATTATGCAATAAAGGAAAGAATTTTGCGCGGTGACATAGGAGAAATAACGAATATTCAAACGACGGAGCATGTTTCCTATCGCCATATGTCTACTTCATTTGTACGAGGCAAGTGGGCAAATTCTTCAAAGTGCAAAACCTCTATGCTTTTGCAAAAATGCTGTCATGATTTAGATTTAATCATGTGGCTTATGAATGAAGCAAAACCTGTAAAAATATCTTCATTTGGCGGTCGATACCAGTTCAGAGAAGAAAATGCTCCGAAGGGTGCAGGAACAAAATGTATGGTTGATTGTCCCTTGGTTGACACTTGTGTTTATTCAACCAAAAGATTATATATTGATCATCCTGACAGATGGACGTTTTATGTTTGGAGTGAGCTTGAGGATATTGACTGTCCGACAATAGACGATAAAATCAATCTGATGAAATCGGATTCACCATATGCAAGATGTATATATAAATGTGATAACGATGTTGTTGACAGACAGTCGGTAATGATACAGTTTTCAAACGGTGCCACAGTAACACATAATATGATAGGTGCTACAAGCCAACCTGCAAGAATGATACATATAATCGGAACAAAAGGAGAAATATACGGTAATTTTGAAGAGTCAAAATTTACGGTTTCACTTATTGATCCTTCACCGGATGCACATAACGGCGAATGTAAAACTCAAGAGGTTGATTTGAATGTAAGCGGAGATATGGTTGGTGCTTACGGAGGTCACGGCGGCTGTGATGAAAAGCTGACTATGGATTTTGTAAAGTTTGTTCAAGGTGATAAGCCCAGCCTTTCCTGCACTTCTGTTTTTGATTCCGTAGCAGGACATTTGGCGGCTTATTTAGCCGATGAATCATTAAAAGACGGCGGATCACCTAAATGTTTTTAAATTTACTGCTTTAATTATTAACAAAAATGTGAAGAGATAAAACATGCCGGAGGACTGAAAATGGCAGAAAAACGCCTTGGAAATTTGCGGTCTGCCTGAGGTTCATTCAAAAATGCCGGTATGCTTTAAAATTGAGGTGGACTACTTTGAAACAGGAGTGCAGGGATAAACTTTGCGCTCCTGTTTGCTACATAGAGCTTATTTGATAAAATAAGTGATAACCTTGTGATCAGGCTATGGTTCAGATTTGTGACGTACCACCTGCGGTAGATTACAAAGAATGTTGACCTCTTCTTGTATTACAATAGAAAATAAATTAAAACAAAAGCAATAAACAACGCCCGAATGCGAGTGCATTCGGGCGTTGTTTATTTATCTGAAATGTTAAATTCTTTTATCTATCCGGGGCAGTAAATCTTCTTTGAACGATTTAAAGTTTCCTTCATCCAATGCATTTCTGATTTTTTCCATTAAGGTATTATAAAACCACAAATTATGTGCTACGCACAATCTGTATCCCAACATTTCTTTTGCTTTTAAAAGATGTCTGATATAAGCCACCGAATACTTTTTACAAACAGGGCAATCACATTCTTCATCAATAGGTGAAAAATCGGTAATATATTTACTGTTGTTTAAATTTTTAACACCGCTCCAGGTAAACACATGTCCGTGGCGGGCGTTTCTGCTCGGCATAACGCAGTCAAACAAATCTACGCCACGCTCGACGCTGTTTAAGATATTAGCGGGTGTACCGACACCCATTAAATATCTTATTTTATTTTTAGGTGCAAATGGCTCTACCGCTTCAATAATTCTGTACATTTCTTCAGCGCTCTCACCTACCGCAAGGCCGCCGATAGCATATCCGTCTAAGTCCATAGAAGCAATCTGTTTCATGTGGCGGACTCTTAAATCGTCATAAACGCAACCTTGATTTATTGCAAAAAGCAATTGATTTTTGTTTATAGTTTCATCAAGTGAATTGAGCCTTGTCATTTCATTTTGGCATCTTTCGAGCCAGCGTGTTGTTCTCTCGATTGATTTTTCGGAATACTCATGAGTTGACGGGTTTTCGACACATTCATCAAATGCCATCGCAATAGTTGAGGCAAGTTTTGACTGAATCTGCATTGATTCTTCGGGGCCCATAAAAATAGTTTTACCGTCAATATGAGAATGGAAAGTTACTCCCTGTTCTTCAATATTATTAAGCGATGCAAGAGAAAAGACCTGAAACCCGCCGCTGTCGGTTAAAGTCGGCTTTTGCCAGCCTGTAAATTTATTCAAACCGCCGGCAGCCGATACTACATCTTCGCCCGGTCTTGTATGCAAGTGATATGTGTTACTGAGCATAATCTGACATTTTAAGTCATTTAAGTCAAAGGCGGATATGCCGCCTTTTATTGCAGCGCTTGTAGCAACATTCATAAATGCAGGGGTTTGAAATGTTCCGTGTACGGTTTCAAACTCACCCCTACGGGCACTGCCCTCCTGTTTTAGCAATTTAAACATCTTATAACCTCTTAATTGATAATCTTTGCTTTATATCTATATCCAAAATTTGACCGGTTTAACAGGACAAGTTTTTCCCTTAAATTAATTTCTTTGAGTTCCTTCTTTGAAAACTCACCTTCTTACTTCTTACCTGCTCATCCTTTATAAGATGAACATAGCGTCACCGAATGAGAAAAATCTGTATTTTTGCTCTACTGCGGTTTTATACGCTGACATAGTATTATCATATCCTGCGAGTGCTGCCACAAGCATAATAAGTGTGCTTTCCGGCAAGTGAAAATTAGTAATCAGGTTATCAACGCACTTAAATTCATAACCGGGATAAATAAAAATGGAAGTATCTCCCGAACATTCCTTGATTTGTCCATGTTCTTGCATAACACCTTCTAATGTTCTCAAAGAAGTAGTGCCGACTGCAATAACTCTGCCTGAATTTTTCTTTGTTGTGTTTATTATCTGTGCGGTTTCTCCCGGTAGAAAATAACTTTCGGTATGCATTTTATGTTTTGTTACATCTTCAACCTTTACCGGTCTGAATGTACCGAGTCCGACATGCAAGGTAACAAAGCCGATTTTAACACCTTTTTGTTTAATTTTTTCAAGAAGTTCATCGGTAAAATGAAGTCCCGCCGTAGGTGCTGCTGCCGAGCCTAAATTTTTAGAATACACTGTCTGATATCGGTTTTTGTCTTCTAATTTTTCTTTGATATAAGGCGGCAAGGGCATTTGTCCGACTTTATCAAGCACATCAAAGAAAACTCCGTCCCACTCAAACTTGAGAATTCTGTTTCCGTCCGGCTTGACAGATACAACTTCTGCTTTTAAGAGTCCGTCTGAAAAGACAAAGCGTTTGCCTTCTTTTGCTCTTTTACCGGGGCCTGCAAGGCATTCCCACGTGTCTTGTGTTATCTGTTTTAGCAAAACAAACTCTACAAGCGTGCCTGTGTCCTCTCTGTTTCCGTAGATGCGAGCCGGTAAAACCTTTGTATCGTTTAAGATAAGGCAATCATTTTCGTTTAAATAATCTACAATATCCGTAAAATGTTTATGTTCGATATTACCGTTTGATTTATTGAGCACTAAAAGGCGCGATGAATCGCGTTTTTTCAGCGGAACCTGTGCGATAAGTTCCTGCGGTAAATCGTAGTAAAAATCTGATGTTTTCAATATTAATACCCCAACTAATACTTGACAAAAAAACTGTATTGATAATATAATAAATACACGAATATATATTAGCATAGGCAGTAGATTTTTTCAACAAAAAAATACTCCTATCTAGGAGGAGAAAAATAAAGTATGAAACAATACAATGTTGGTGTTATCGGTGCTACCGGAATGGTAGGTCAAAGATTTTTAACATTACTTGAAAATCACCCCTGGTTTAATGTTAAAGTTTTGGCTGCATCTTCAAGAAGTGCCAATAACACATACCGTGATGCAGTTGGCGCAAGATGGAAAATGAAGACACCGATGCCTGAAAAGTTTGCGGACATGGTAATGTATGATGCCGAAAAGGACATTGAAAAAATTGCAAGTGAGGTTGATTTTGTTTTTTGTGCAGTTGATATGCCGAAGGCTGAAATCAGAGCGCTTGAAGAAAAATACGCGAAGGCTGAATGCCCTGTTGTATCAAACAACTCCGCTCACAGATTCACCGATGATGTACCGATGGTAATTCCGGAACTGAACGCTGAACATATCAAAGTTATTGACTCACAAAGAAAACGATTAAACACAAAGCGCGGATTTATTGCAGTTAAGTCTAACTGTTCGCTTCAAAGTTATGTACCTGCATTGTATCCGCTTGACAGTGAATATAAGATTGAAAAAGTACTCGTATGTACTTATCAGGCTATTTCAGGTGCCGGAAAGACATTTGAAACCTTCCCTGAAATTGTTGACAATGTAATCCCGTACATAGGCGGAGAGGAAGAAAAGAGCGAGCAAGAGCCGCTTAAAATCTGGGGCAAAGTCAAAGACGGTATAATCGAAAAATCAGACCGTCCCGCTTTTACCGCACAGTGCTTAAGAGTACCTGTATCAGACGGACATACAGCAGCGGTATTTGTTAAGTTTGAAAACAAGCCCACCAAAGAAAAAATGATTGAAGTCTGGAATAATTTTAAAGGAACCGCGCAACATCTTGATTTGCCGAGCGCACCAAAGCAGTTTCTTAATTATTTTAGTGAAGATAATTTCCCTCAGGCAAAACTTCACAGAGACCTTGAAAACGGTATGGCTGTATCAATCGGCAGATTAAGAGAGGACACACAATACGATTACAAGTTTGTATGCTTATCACACAACACCCTCAGGGGTGCTGCCGGCGGCGCTGTGCTTTTGGCAGAACTTCTTGCAAAAGAGGGCTACCTTGATTAATTAAGGGAGGCAAGTATGAAAAACACTATTTTTAAAGGTGCCGGTGTAGCGTTGGTTACACCTATGAATGATGATTTTACAATCAATTTTGACAAACTTGAAGAATTAGTTGAATTTCAAATTGCAGGGAAAACCGATGCTATTATAGTATGCGGTACAACAGGTGAAGCACCTACTTTAAGCAGGGCGGAACATTTAGAGGCGGTAAAGCGCGTTATTGAAGTTACAAACGGGCGTGTTCCTGTTATAGCAGGCAGCGGATCTAACGACACAGCGTTTGCTGTTGAGACTTCAAAAAAGGCTAAAGAATTAGGTGCCGATGCACTTTTATGCGTTACTCCTTATTACAACAAGACCTCGCAAGCGGGTTTGATTGCACATTACACAAAACTTGCAAACGAAGTCAAGGCGCCGATTATTCTGTATAATGTTCCTTCAAGAACGGGTACTGCTTTTCAAAGCAAGACTTATCAGGCTCTTGCCGATAACCCATATATTGTAGGAATCAAAGAGTCAAACGCAAAACTCGGAATGATGGCGGAAACGATTTCTTTATGCGGTGATAAACTTGATATTTATTCGGGCAACGACGATGAAGTTGTACCTTGTTTATCGCTCGGAGGCAGCGGTGTAATTTCGGTATTATCCAATGTAGCACCGACAGCGGTACATGATATGTGTATGAGTTATTTCAGCGGTGATGTGCAAACTGCCAGAGACATTCAGATTAAGTACATATCGCTTATTAACGCATTGTTCTCCGATGTAAACCCGATACCTGTTAAAGAGGCATTGAATATTATGGGTTACAATGTCGGAGAGTGCAGATTGCCTCTTGTAAGAATGAGTGAAAGCGCGCGGGAAAATCTTAAAAATCAACTTAGTGCTGTTAATTTAATTTAATATAAGGCGAGCTGACTGCTCGCCTTATTGTTTAGGAAGTGAGTATATGATTAGAATTATATTAAGCGGTTGCAACGGAAAAATGGGACAAGTTATTACAAAATTAGTTGACAAGCGCGATGACTGTGAAATCGTAGCCGGAGTTGATATTGATAACATTATGTTATCAACTTATCCTGTGTTTTCGGCATTTAAAGACATAAATACACCTGCAGACGTTATAATTGATTTTTCGCATCCGTCTGCTTTAAACTCAATAATTTCCTTTGTATCCGATACAAAGATACCTTTAGTTTTAGCAACGACGGGATACACCGACCTGCAAGTTAAACAAATTAACGAACTGGCAAAAACAGCGCCTGTGTTTTTCTCATTTAACATGTCGCTCGGTATGAACTTGCTTATTGATTTGGCAAAGAAAGCCACTTGTTTTTTGGCAGACAGTTTTGATATAGAAATAGTTGAGGCTCATCATAATCAGAAATTAGATGCGCCGAGCGGTACTGCTGTAATGATTTCAAATGCGATTAATTCAGTACTTGATGAACAGTACGAATTAAACTATGACAGACATTTAAAGCGTGAAAAAAGAAGCAAAAAAGAAATCGGAATACACGCTATAAGAGGCGGCACTATTGTCGGCGAACATCAGGTAATATTTGCGGGACAGGATGAAATTCTTACAATATCACATTCCGCAAGGAGCAAAGAAATTTTTGCAGTGGGAGCAATAAAGGCGGCTTTGTTTATGGTTGAAAAGCCAAACGGAATGTATCAGATGCAGGATATAATAAAATAAAAAAAAGCAACGCACAAGCGTTGCTTTTTTATTTTATAATTGTTGAAATTGTTTTACTCAAAATCGGGTTTATGCCCTGTACATTCAGCGTTCATCGAGTTTGGACTTTATCGTATTCATATATTCGGTAGGAGACATATTTTCATAGTTTTTAAACATTCGGCTTAAGTAATGAACGGAAGCAAATCCGAGTTGACCGGCAATTTGCGTAAGGCTTAAATCTTTTTCACGCAGCAGTCTTTTTGCCTCGTTTATTTTAAGCATATTTATATATCTTATAATAGTGGTACCATAAAATCAATGAATTTTTTATCGCGCATAACAATACATTTATTTATAAGACAAAAAACTGTGTAGATTTCTCTACACAGTTTTTTTACTCTCATTTAATATGCGACTTACTAATGGGAATTATTTTATATCAAGGTTTGTATAGAATGTAGACTCGCCTTCACTGTCACTATACTTAAAGTATATTTTCTTGCCGACTGTTTCAAAAACAGAGCGATTATAATTTACGCCTGATGCAGGTACTTTACCGCAACTTCTTAAAAACTCTGTTGTACCGCCGGTATTTTTTATCTGTACAAAAGTATTTTCATTTCCTTTAAGCAAGAACACTGCTTTACCGTTTACAAACTTTGCTGTTGCAGCACTTGATGTGTATGCAACATTTACATTATCAAATTTTGCAGTTTTGCGAAGTTGTGTGTAAGTTGCAAGAGTGTAAATTCTGTTGGTGCTTGATGAACGATAGAATGTGGTTTCGCCTTTCGAATTCTTTTTAGCAAAAACTACATTTTTATTGTCGTTGCCGCCAAGAACATCACAGACATTTTTAGCAAGATAAGTTTTGTTGTCCTGTTTATCATACATTACTAAATTATCTGCGCCGCTTATGTAGTACATATATTGCTTGGTTGCAACTGCAGTTTTAACTGTAAAGGTTTTTGTTTTGCCTGTATCGATATTATACGCCTTGTTTTCAAAATACAATTTACCGTTAAAAAGAACTATACCGCTTGTATCCTTTTGCAAAGAGGCAATTTTAACTTTTTGTCCGTTTGTAATTTTATACAGACTGTTTGCGTTTTTTACAATCGGCATGGCACCGTAACCGCCAAGGAGTATATCACATTCGTTTAATAAAAGTGTTTCCCCGCTACCGTTGCTTTTGATTGAATAAATACCGTCTGCTGCATTTTGAGCGCCTGATACAGCATAATAAACAGTTTTACCTCTGATGTATAATGCTAAATAAGGTGCATTAGTTTTATCAATAAATGATTTTAATACGGTTTTTTGTCCGTTTACATCTTCATAGATTAATTTAGAGGCAAACTCAACAACATCAGGGTTATCAGAATCTGTATTTACCAATTCTCTTTCAACATACGCTTTTCCGTAACCGTTAGAATACATAGTGTTAGATGCAATATATGTATTTTCCGTTGCTGTCGCCTGTGCCTGAACAAAGACAACCTGTGTAGCCATTGAGAAAACTAATGCTACTGCTAACAAGATTGAATACAATTTTTTCATATTAACATCTCCTTAAAAGGTATTTTTAAAGCAAATACTTTTTGCTTCTGCTTACATTATACATTATACATTATATATATGTCAATGCATTTTAAGAATTTTTGTTGTTTTAGACGATTTATTGCTTTTAGGTTCATACAAATTGTCACTTTTAATTTGTGGGCAAAATCGGTGATTTAAATGAATTTTTGTCGCTGCTTAATTATACTTTATTTAACTCAAAGCGCAGTCTTTCAATAATTCTTTTTTCAAGGCGGGATATATATGACTGGCTTATTCCCAATGCGTCTGCTACCTGTTTTTGTGTATGCTCGCTATATCCGCCTAAGCCGAAGCGCATATTCATTATTTGCTTTTCCCTGCCTGCTAATTTTTCAATAAGCAAGTGAAGAACTCTTATTTCGTCTTCAAGTTCGACGGGGCGATTGATTGCATCGCTGTCGGAACCCAATACATCTGATAAAAGCAGTTCATTTCCGTCCCAGTCAATATTCAAAGGCTCGTCAATTGAAATTTCACTTTTTAAGTTATTTGTTTTTCTTATATACATCAAGATTTCATTTTCTATACACCGTGAAGCATAAGTTGCAAGTTTAATATTTCTTTCCGGGCAAAATGTATTTACTGCTTTAATGAGTCCGATTGTACCTATTGAAACCAAGTCCTCAATATTAGCGGAGGCGGCCTCAAATTTTCTTGCAATATATACTACAAGGCGCAAATTATGAGTTATTAGAGTATCTCTTACCGATTTGTCTCCGTTTGCGTATCTTGTGAGCAACTCCTGTTCTTTTGCTTTTGATAAAGGTGCCGGTAAATTTTGCGATCCGTTTACATAGCAGACATCCCCTGCGAACAATTTAAAAAACAGTTTTCTTAAAAATTCTTTTATTCTTAACATCGTCAAACCTCCAAAATATGTATTAAATCGCAACTTATAATTGCGTCATAATCGCTGCTTAAAGCATTCCGATTTACAGCAACTATTATTTTTGCTGTTTTATCAAAATTTTTAAGTCTGCACTGAGCCGAAAAAGCCGGCAGTACACCGTTAATGCCCACCGCATTAAATGGAATTAATCTGTATCCTTGTATATTATTTGAATCAACCGACAAAGATTTAAGTGCTGACAGTTCTTTTTCATCAAACAACGGTGAAATCAAACTAATCGGTACTACAATTACGGGTTTATCGCTAAACAAATCATAAAGGCTGTTTCCTGTATCGAGTAATGCTTTGAGTAAAATACTTTTATCTTTATAAATTACAACGACATCATAAAAAAATTCTTTTGGTGCATTTCGGTCGATAATTTTTCGATAAAGCCAGATAAGGCAATAACAAACAGCAGTAGTTACAATAAGCATAAGGGGTGATACAGACAAATAAACGAATGAGTTGTTTATTACAAGATTAGTCGGTACAAAAATCTGCCAGACGCCGTACATAATACCTGCAAAAATGAAATTTGCAGATAAAAAAACGGCAACTGTTTTTAAATAGAGTATTTTGTTTTTAATACCAAAGCATATTAAAACTATTATCATAGACATTACAAGTCTTACTGCAAAAGACAGCATAAAATGAATTTCGGGCAGGAATATGTACAAAGAAAAAAGTGCCGAAACCGAACTTGCAGATAATCTGCGCCAAAAGGTTACTTGCCTTTTTATCAGTTTTTCGGTTGCGAGTAAGAGAAAAAAGGATATATACAAATTCAGTATTACAAGTTCATCAACATACACAGTCAAGATATGTTACCTCCTTGCAATACAAATTATACAAGTTTGAGAGTGTACTTTTTTGTCAAAAGGGGTAAAGAAAATTAAAATATTTTATAAAAAAATAAACGGACAAGTCAAAGACTTGTCCGTTTTATCAACTTAGGTTTATTCTTACAGTTCAGCGAAGTACTTAATAGTTCTTACCATCTGGCTTGTGTAAGAGTTTTCGTTGTCATACCAAGAAACAACCTGTACCTGATAGGTATCGTCGTCAATCTTAGTAACCATTGTCTGAGTTGCATCGAAAAGTGAACCGTAAGTAATTCCGATAATATCAGAAGATACGAGCGGCTCCTCGGTGTAACCGAATGATGCTGAAGAAGCAGCCTTCATAGCAGCATTGATACCTTCAACAGTAATATCTTTACCTTTAACAACTGCAACAAGGATAGTTGTTGAGCCTGTCGGTACAGGAACGCGTTGTGCCGAACCGATAAGTTTACCGTTAAGTTCAGGAATAACAAGGCCGATTGCTTTAGCAGCACCTGTTGAGTTAGGAACGATGTTTACTGCAGCAGCGCGTGCACGACGAAGGTCGCCTTTTCTGTGAGGTCCGTCGAGTACCATCTGGTCGCCTGTGAAAGCGTGAACGGTAGTCATAATACCGCTGACGATAGGCGCATATTTGTTAAGAGTGTCTGCCATAGGAGCGAGGCAGTTAGTTGTGCAAGATGCAGCAGAAATGATGTTGTCCTCTTTTGTAAGAGTTTTTTCATTTACGCTGAATACAACTGTAGGAAGGTCATTACCTGCCGGAGCAGAAATAACTACCTTTTTAGCACCTGCATCAATGTGAGCCTGTGCTTTTGCTTTTGAGCAGTAGAAACCTGTGCATTCAAGAACTACGTCTACGCCGATTTCTCCCCAAGGAAGATCAGCAGCATCTTTTTCTGCATAGATTTTGATTTTCTTTCCATCTACTGTGATGCTGTCTTCATCTGCAGTAACTGTATCGCCAAGAGCATATCTGCCCTGTGCTGAATCGTACTTAAGAAGATGAGCGAGCATACTTGGGCTTGTAAGGTCATTAATAGCAACAACCTCATAACCCTCGGCACCAAACATTTGTCTGAATGCCAAACGACCGATACGGCCAAAACCGTTAATAGCAACTTTAACTGACATGTTAAATTACCTCCAATGTATTTTTAGTTACATATATTTTACCCTAAACGGAAAAATATTGCAACAATTTTTAGCATTTTTTTATTATTTGTTATAATTAACAAATTTCGGTTTAATTTTTGTTGTGCGGTTATAATATTTAGAGCAAAGGAGATGTTATTTTTCATTGAACGATTCGCAAAGAGCCAAAATCAGAGAAAAAATTTTATCTTACCCGTATTCAAAACAAGTAGACATTTTAAATTATATAATAAAAGACTCATTACTTTTTGACCGAAGCGGTACTTTTAATTACTACATTGATGAGGTGCTGTGTTCCCTTTTTTCCGCCCTTTCCGTTCCGCTTAAAACAAACGGATACAAACTCACCTGCAAAATTTCGGGAATAAAAGGTGCGTTATGTGAATTTGCTTCTGTTTCGGGGGCTGTTTGCTGTATAATAAACGACTTTATTTCAAGCAGCGCAACCGAGATTAATTTTGATGTATCAATAAATGAGAATGTTATTATAAAAATTTTTGCCGATATCGGCTGTATCAGTGATATAAGTGAAAAAATTTTAAACAATACCGTATCAATTCATCACGGAAACTGTTTGTTTTCAAAAGGCGGCTCGTCCGCAATTATTATTAAAATTCCGTATATTAAGGGCAAAGCGTTGTGCGCTCCTCCCTCGCCTGTTGAATTGATTGATGATAAATATTCGGTTGTCAGAATTTTATTGCATAATTTATTTTAGTTTGTTATAATTTTATTTGTCAGTTCCGCCCGTAGCGAAGTTGGATATCGCAGCAGATTCCGATTCTGAAGGTCAGAGGTTCAAATCCCCTCGGGCGGGCCAGAAAAAATCTCGTTCTTTAGCCAGAGGTGGCTAAGGACAGTCGGGGTATGTAGATACGGTGTAGCCGATTAAGGCTACGCCGTATTTCTCTTTTACGCCACTCTTGGCGGATTCTTGCGGATTTCTTCATAAGTCTCAAGAATTGTCTTCCCATCAGGAATTACAATAACACCCACACCAATAAA
>JAXJSP010000003.1:0-23113 GCA_036310005.1 Acutalibacteraceae bacterium
CTTTTCATCGGAAAAACAACTCCTTTGTGCCGATGTTGGGTTTGGTCACTTTACATCTTAGCACATTTGAGTTGTTTTTTCTATTTTTACTGTTACCTATCTATTGTATCATAACATTATTTTAATATTAATTATACTTGTAAGACATAATAGTAATATGATTAATAATATTGAAAACGTTATAAAATATATAAATGAAATCTTTCACACTAAAATAAATAAGGATATAATTACAAGAGATTTTCAAACAGCCGGTGGACTAAGATGCTTTATTGTATTTGTTGACGGAATGAGTTCATCACAAATGATAAATCAGTTCATAATTCAACCGTTAATGAAAAACAACGATGAAAAAGTTGATTTGTTAAAAACAGTGGAATTTAACAATTGTTCTAAATCGGAAAACATCAATGAGGCAATCTATAAAATTCTTGGCGGTGATACCGCTGTGTTTATTGAAAACTCGAATTACTATATTATCTGTGATACAAAAGATTTTGATAAAAGATCTGTATCGGAGCCAATTACCGAATCTGTCATAAAAGGCCCACACGAAGGGTTTAATGAAAGTATCCGCTCAAATATAACTTTAATCAGAAGAATAGTAAAATCACCTGATTTAATATCTGAAATGATTACAGTAGGCCAGGTTAACAACACATCTTGCGCTGTAATGTATATTGATAAAATAACTAATAAAAAACTGGTTAAAGAATTAAAACACAGATTAAATAATATTAAAGCAGATTATATTTCCGGCAGCGGAATGATTTCTCAATTAATTGAAGATAACAAAAACAGCATATTTCCTAGTGTTTTATCTACAGAAAGACCGGATAGGGTAGCACAGTATTTGTTAGCCGGCAGAATTGCGATTGTTTCTGACAATTCGCCTTATGTTTTGATATTGCCAATAGATATAGGAGTGTTGTTTGATTCGCCTGAAGCAAACTCACAAAGATGGCAAAGCGGAAGCTTTGAAAGATTTTTAAGGGCTTTTTCGGTGATACTGACGACCTGTCTTTCAGCGGTCTATTTATCAATATTGAATTTCCATCAGGACTTTATGCCAACTGATTTTATAAATCAAATATTAGAGTCAAGGGAAAACATACCTTTTTTACCTTTTGTTGAATTGTTAGTAATGGAAATAATGTTTGAACTTGTAAGAGAGGCGGGTTTAAGAGTACCGAGTACAGCGGGCAGCGCGGTAGGCGTCGTCGGCGGTTTGATATTGGGACAGGCTGCGATTGATGCAAATTTAGTCAGTCCTACGACTTTAATTGTTGTAGCAATTTCCGGGTTGGCAAATTCGGTAATTCCGGATTATGATATTGGATTTACAATTAAAGTAATAAGATTTTGCTATATTATTGTCGCAAATTATTTTGGAATTTCCGGTGTATTATGTGCAATCGTTTTTACTCTTATAGCATTATCGGATACAAAATCACTAAATCGTAATTTGCTTTCAAACGAATTTAACAATAATTACGGAAATGCAGTATATCAAAAACCGCTGTGGAAACAGGAATTCAGATTAAAACGGTTATTAACTCAAAAAGAAGTGCAACAACCAAAATATTCTCGAAAGTGGGACAAATAATGAATAATAAGTTCTTTTGTTATAATTGTTTGCTTTCAATTATATATATGAACTGCTTTGAATTTGGCCTTTTATACTATTTAATTTCATATATAATTTTTTCAGTTATATTCTATTTTATAAAAAATAATACCGCAATTAAACTTATCAGATTGTTTTTATGTTCGGTTGTGTCTGTTTATTTTATCTATAAACTAATCACTATAACCAATAGATTTTTTAATCAAAAAACATTAATTGTTCCGATAATCGTTGTAATTGTATATTCTGCTGTTAAAAGATTTGAGAGTGTATCTTTAATAAATAAATATGCCTTTATATGCTCGATAATATTTTTGTTGATTCCTTGCTTAATGTATACTCCTCAAACAACTCTGAAAGCATTAAGTTTTAGTAAAATAAATGAACTGCCGATGATTTTAGCGCTATCAGCTTTACCGTTTAGTTTTAATTATAAAACAACTCTTAAAGCGTTTCCGATTTATTTACTGTTTAATTATATTTTTATATTTAGCACAAAAGAGGGAATGGGCATAATCGGAATCAGCGAAAATATAAATATTGATTTTATCTTTTCAACTTTGGAACTTGTCTATATTTTCGGCTTATATTTAACAGTTATGCCTGTAATTGCAACAGCGTGTTCATATATTGTCGACTATTCGAATAGAATATTTAATAAAACTGTACCGTTTCTTAAAAAGCATAGATTGATAATTATTTAACAATCTATGCTTGATTCTTTGTATTTTTTAAAAAATTAATTGATAATTTTGTAACAAACTTATTGACAAATAGTTTTATTAGTGTATAATAGGTTTAATTGAAATTTTTGGAGGTCATTTTAATGTCAAGAGTTTATAATTTTAGTGCCGGCCCTTCAATGTTACCGGAACCTGTTCTTAAAACTGCAGCAGCAGAAATGTTGGAATATTCTACAAGCGGTCAATCAGTAATGGAAATGAGTCACAGGTCTAAAGACTTTCAGGCTATTATTGATAAAGCAGAATCTTTGTTAAGAGAAATTATGAATATTCCTGATAATTATAAAGTATTGTTTTTACAAGGCGGTGCATCATCACAATTTTGTATGGTGCCAATGAATCTTATGACTAAAAACGGAAAAGCAGATTATATTTTAACAGGTCAATGGGCAACAAAAGCATTTAAAGAAGCTTCAAGATACGGAAATGCAAGAGAAGTTGCATCATCGAAAGATAAAACATTTTCATACATTCCAAAAACAAAAAGAGAAGACTTCGATAAAGATGCTGATTATGTACATATTTGTATGAATAATACTATTTACGGAACTAAATATCATACATTACCCGATGTTGGCGACATTCCGCTTGTTGCAGATATCTCATCTTGTATTTTAAGTGAGCCGATTGATGTAAGCAAATTCGCTTTACTTTATGCAGGTGCACAGAAAAATATGGCTCCTGCAGGCCTTACTATTGTTATTATCCGTGAAGATTTAATCGGAAATGCTATGGACATTTGTCCTACAATGTTTAATTATCAAACTCATGCTGATAACGGTTCTATGTTTAATACTCCGCCTTGCTATACTATTTATATTGCAAAACTTGTCCTTGAATGGGTTAAAGAAATCGGCGGCCTTGAAAAAATGAAAGAAATCAACGAAAAGAAAGCCAAAATTCTTTATGATTTCCTTGATTCAAGTGAAATGTTTAAAGGTACTGTAGTGCCTGAAGACCGTTCATTAATGAATGTTCCCTTTGTAACAGGTGATGATGAACTTGATGCTAAATTTGTAAAAGAATCAACTGCCGCAGGATTTGTTAACTTAAAAGGGCATCGTTCGGTCGGTGGTATGAGAGCGTCAATTTATAATGCTATGCCTGTTGAAGGCGTTGAAAAACTTGTTGAATTTATGAGAAAATTTGAAGAGGAAAACAAATAAGGAGAATTTCTATGTTCCAAATTAAAACTTTAAACAAAATTGCAAAATGCGGCCTTGATAATTTTGATAAATCAAAATATACCTTTGTTGATGAGAACGCTAATCCCGATGCAATAATGGTTCGTTCCGCTTCTATGCATGAAATGGAATTTAATGAAAATTTATTGGCAATCGCAAGAGCGGGTGCCGGTGTTAATAATATTCCTTGCGACAAATGTGCACAACAGGGAATAGTAGTTTTTAATACTCCGGGTGCAAATGCAAATGCGGTTAAAGAACTTGTTATTGCCGGATTATTTATTTCATCAAGGAGAGTTATTCCTGCAATTGAGTGGGCAAAAACATTAAAAGGTAATGGCGACGAAGTAGGTAAAATGGTCGAAAAGGGCAAAAGTGCCTTTGCGGGTCCTGAAATTTTAGGCAAAAAACTCGGTGTTATCGGACTTGGCGCTATCGGTGCTATGGTCGCAAACTCAGCCTCAGCTCTTGGAATGGAAGTATATGGTTATGACCCGTATATTTCTGTAAATGCTGCTTGGAAATTATCTACCAAAATTAAAAACGCTGCTGAAATTGATGATATTTTTGCAAATTGCGATTATATCACGGTTCATGTTCCTCTTTTAGACAGCACAAGAAATACAATTTGTAAAGAATCAATTGCTAAAATGAAAGACGGAGTAAGAATCTTGAATTTCGCAAGAGGCGAATTGGTAAACAGTGCTGATATTATTGAGGCTTTGCAGAGCGGAAAAGTTGCAAGTTATGTAACCGATTTTCCGAACGATGAATTAATCGGCGTTGACGGTGTAATTGCGATTCCTCACCTTGGCGCTTCAACTCCTGAATCTGAAGATAATTGTGCTGTTATGGCTGCTCAGGAATTAGTTGAGTATCTTGAAAACGGTAATATTATTAACTCTGTAAATATGCCGAATGCTGTAATGCCGAGGACAACACAAAATCGTATTTGTGTTGTACATAAAAATGTGCCTCACATGATTTCACAAATTACCGGTGCTTTGTCAGGTAAAGGTATTAACATTGAAAAATTGTTAAATGAATCTAAAAAAGATTACGCATATAGTTTGTTAGATGTTGAGCGTGTCGATGATGATGCTATAAAAGCAGTTGAAAAAATTGACGGAGTAATTAAAGTAAGAGTTATTTCAGATTAATTTATAAAACATTTAATAAATATGGTGTTAATTTAAGGGTACGATGTAACTTGATTGAATTTAGTTATATCGTACCCTTTCTTTATTAAATTTTATTATATTTCAAAGACTATTCTAATTCAAAAGCACCTGTGTAAAGTTGATAATAAGTACCTTTTTGCGCAATCAGTTTTTCGTGACTTCCTCTTTCAATAATGCGACCTTTATCAAGCACCATAATTACATCGGAATTCTGAACGGTAGAAAGGCGGTGTGCAATCACAAATACAGTTCTTCCTTTCATCAGTTTATCCATTCCGTCCTGTACTAAGGCCTCTGTACGAGTATCAATAGAGGAAGTTGCCTCATCCAAAATCATAACAGGCGGATCGGATACCGCGGCTCGGGCAATAGAAATTAACTGTCTTTGTCCCTGTGAAAGTCCGCTGCCATCACCTTTCAGAACTGTATTATATCCTTGCGGTAACATTCGTATAAATGCATCGGCATTAGCAAGTTTAGCGGCTGCAATACATTCCTCATCTGTAGCATTGAGATTGCCATAACGCAAGTTTTCCATAACTGTACCGGTAAAAAGATTAACTTCCTGTAACACGACTCCGAGAGAACGTCGCAAATCAGTTTTTTTAATCTTATTTATATTTATACCGTCATAGCGAATTTTACCGTCTGCAATATCATAAAAACAATTGATAAGATTTGTAATCGTTGTTTTTCCTGCACCGGTTGCACCTACAAAAGCAATTTTTTGTCCCGGTTCGGCATAAAGCGAAACATCATAGAGCACTTGTTTGTCCGGAACATATCCAAAATCAACACTATCTAAAACAACTCTGCCTTCAAGTTTTGTATAGGTAACTGTTCCGTTTTGATGCGGATGTTTCCAAGCCCAAAGGCCTGTGCGTTCTGTCGTTTCTTTTAAAGTGCCTTTTTCTTCCTTGACATTTACAAGAGTAACATATCCTTCATCCGTTTCAGGTTCTTCGCCCATAAAAGCAAAGATGCGGCAAGCGCCTGCAAGCGCAGTAACCATAGAATTAAACTGATTTGAAATCTGTGATACAGGATTGGTAAGACTACGGGACAGAGTGAGAAATGATGCTATCATACCAAGAGTTAATGTGCCCGTGCCTGTCAGCCCCAAATTTGTTATACCGTAAATTGCCATAAATCCGCCGAGAATAGCAATAATTACATACTGTACATAACCGAGAGCGTTCATCATGGGCATCATCGAATTTGAATAACCGCTTGCTTTAGCAGCGCTTTGTGCCCATGCTGTATTTTTCTTAAGAAGTTCCTTTTTTGACTTTTTCTCATGACAGAATACTTTTATAACCTTTTGACCGTTTATCATTTCTTCCACATAACCGTTAACATCTGCAAGAGTTTTTTGCTGCATTACAAAATATATACCGATTTTATTTGTTATCATTTTTACAATCTGTAAAATCAAAAATATTATTAATACTGCAACGAGTGTCAGCCACACGCTGATATAAAGCATACAAATTAATACTGCTACAATAGTAAATACTGATGAAATAAGTTGTGCCATAGATTGTGCAATCATTTGACGCAAAGTATCTGTGTCATTAGTATAAAGGCTCATAATATCACCGTGTGTGCGTGCATCAAAGGTGCGAATAGGTAGCCTTTGCATTTTTTCAAACATATCGTCTCTGATTTTTTTAAGCGTTCCTTGTGCAATTGTGACCATTACCCGATTGTAAAACAATGTTGATATTGTACCTATAATGTATATCAACCCTATAACTACAAGCGCTTTTAAGAGTTCATTAAACATCGGTGCAGAAGTTTTGAGCATAGGTACAATATAATCATCAATCAGTGACTGCAAAAAGAGAGAAGAAGCGGCAGAGGAAACAGCACTTAATAAAATACAAATTACAACAAAAATCATTTGTCCTTTGTAATCTTTCATATAAGAAAACAATCTGCCGAGCGTTTTTAAATCAAAATCAGGCTTTTGAGGTACGCTTTCAGGCGTGTCTATTATAGGTTGTTGTACTTTTTTATTCATTTTCACCGTCTCCTTTCTTTTGTGATTGATATACTTCGCGATAAATATCGCAGTCTTTTAAAAGTTCATCATGCTTTCCGACAGCAGATATCTTACCATCATTCAAAACAATGATTTTGTCTGCGTGCTTTACAGAACTTACACGCTGAGCAATAATGATTTTCGTTGTATCGGGAATATGCTCCTCAAAAGATTTTTGAATGATGGCATCGGTTTTTGTATCTACCGCACTGGTAGAGTCATCCAAAATCAAAATTTTTGGCCTTTTTAAGAGCGCACGCGCAATACAAAGACGCTGTTTCTGACCGCCTGATACATTTGTACCGCCCTGTTCAATATGAGTATCATATTTGTAAGGCAAAGACTCAATAAATTCATCGGCACAGGCAAGACTGCATGCATGTTCTATTTCTACATCGGTTGCATTTTCATTACCCCAGCGCAAATTTTCTTTAATTGTTCCGGAAAATAATTCGTTTTTCTGAAGTACCATAGCAACAGCATCTCGTAATGTGTTAAGGTCATAATCTCTGACATCGACACCGCCTATGGTAATTTTGCCGCTTGTAACATCGTAAAGGCGTGGAATTAACTGCACAAGGCTTGATTTAGAGGAACCCGTGCCGCCGATAATACCGACAGTTTCTCCCGATAGTATTGAAAGATTAATGTTATTCAGCACTTTTTTATCCGCTTTTGAAGCATAAACAAAATCAACATTTTCAAAATTAACAGAACCGTCTTGCACAACCGTTTTAGGATTAGCGGGATTAGAAATATCTGTTTTTTCTTCTAATATTTCTGCGATACGACGGGCGGACGCAAGAGAAATGGTCAGCATAGCGAAAATCATTGAAAGCATCATAAGGCTCATCAGAATCTGTGTCGCATAAGAAAACAAAGCAGTCAAATCACCTGTTGTCATTCCGAAAATTGCGTTGTTTCCGCTTGCAACGACCGCCTTTGCGCCTATCCACGAAATCAATAACATACACGCATACATAAAAAACTGCATAATAGGGGAATTAAGAGCAAGCAGTCTTTCTCCTTTAGCAAAATCATCGTATATGTTTTTTGATATACCTTTGAATTTGTCGATTTCATAGTCTTCTTTGTTGAAAGATTTTACAACACGAATACCTCGCACATTTTCCTGAACTACATTATTTAGTTTATCATAAGTATGAAAAACACGATTAAAAATCGGATTTACTTTTTTAATAATTAAAAGAAGCAATAATGCCATAACAGGAATTACAGCAAGAAAAATAAAGGCGATAGTGCTGTTGATTCGAAATGATACAATCATTGAAAAAATAAGCATTACCGGTCCTCTTATTGCCATACGTATAAGCATTTGGTAAGCATTTTGAATGTTTGTTACATCTGTTGTCAGACGGGTTACGATAGAAGCGGTTGAAAACTTGTCAATGTTTGAAAAGGCAAAAGTCTGCACATTGTCGTACATATCTTGTCGCAAATTTGCAGAAAAACCAACAGATGTTTTTGAAGCTATGTGAGCCGATAATACACCTGTAATAAGTTGAAATGCTGCAAATATCAAAAGCACAATACCATATTTCCATACATTACCCATATTGCCTAAATCAATGCCTTCATCAATTACCTTAGCCATGCAAAGCGGTATGGTGATTTCAAACGCCGCCTCTAATATTGAAAGCAGTATAGTGACAACAGAACCTTTCTTATACTCACGCAGGCTGCGAGTTAAAGTTTTAATCATAATTAGACCTCCTTAATGTAGCACGCTACATATTTTCCTAAAAGAAAAGCCGACATTAATCGGCTTTACAATTATAAATTATTATACATTGTTAAAAGCATTTGTTTTAGTTTTTTTATATCATTTGCCGAAAGAGAAGTAAGCAGTTTTCTTTCGTTAGCGGCAATTCTTTGTTTCATCTCAACACTCAAGGCTTTTGCTTGTTGTGTCAATGCAACAATTTTGTTTCTTTTGTCTGTTTCATCTACCCGACAACGAAGATGCCCGTTTTGTTCCATTCGTGAGATAATGCCGACAACGGTAGGATGAGAAACCTCTAAAAATACTTCAATTTCTTTTTGCGTTGCCTGACCGCCTTTGTTGTCTAAAAAAGTTAATACTCTGCTTTGTGATAAAGTCAGTTTACTGTTTTTTAAGTCAGCATCTGCTCTTGCTTTTAATTTGTCGTTAATATTTTTGATTAAATAACCTATATCTTTATTTTGCAATTGTATCCCTCATTTATAATTTGTAGCACGCTACATATTATAACGCGTAAATTATTTATTGTCAAGCGGTTTTGGAATATTAAAAAAGACGAGTATAAAAAGCAAAAATACTTTTTATACTCGACTTGAATTCAGATTAATAGTTTACATTATTTAAAACGCTTTTATTTTATAATTAATCCTTTTATAAGCCAAATTAATGCTGTTAAATAATTCATTTTATCAATGTTTTCGTTTGCTTTTATATTGTATTTAACTAATTCCTCATTATCATAAGTTATTATCACATATCCGACAACATCATCTTTTTTAATGGGTGCTTCTAATTCATTTGCAATTTGATAATCAACATTAATTTGATCTTTGATTCCTTTTTTCGTAATCAGCGGTATCTTTTCATCGGTAATAATATTACAGTACTGTTGTGTTCCGCCGATTATTTTGATTTTATCATCCGGCAGCTTTGTTTTAATGACGTTATTTTCATAGTTAGCAAAGCCGTAGTTTAATAATGATTTTGCGTCTGAAAATCTTCCGTTAGAATTATCTGCACCTAATACCACAGCTACTAAACTTAAATTATCTTTTGTAGCAGACGCGGATACACAGCAACCTGCCTCGTCGGTAGTACCTGTCTTTAAACCTGTTGTACCTTCAAAAAAACGAACTAATTTGTTTGTGTTTACCAATAGTGTTTGACCGTTTCTTAAACTATCCATCCAGATTGTAGTATAATTCTTAATTAAATCAAATTTTAAAAGTTCACATGACATAATTGCAATATCTTTTGCACAAGAGTAATGTCCTTCTTCATCTAAACCCGTACAATTTTTAAAATTAGTGTTATTCATGTCGAGTGCTTTTGCTTTTTCGTTCATTAAATTAACAAATTCATCTTCGCTGCCTGCAATAGCCTCTGCCAGAACACAAGTTGCATCATTTGCAGAACCAACAGCAGCCGCTTTAATTAAATCATCAACACTCATCTGTTCACCCGGTTCAAGCCAGATTTGTGATCCGCCCATTGAAGATGAATGTTCAGAACAGGTTAAATTATCATTTAAATTTAATATTTTTTTATCAATTGCCTCCATTACCAACAATAACGACATAATTTTAGTTATTGAGGCAGGGGACTGCTTGTTATTTGAATTTTGTTCATATAAAACTTTAC
Source organism: Acutalibacteraceae bacterium (assembly GCA_036310005.1). Taxonomy (GTDB): domain Bacteria; phylum Bacillota; class Clostridia; order Oscillospirales; family Acutalibacteraceae; genus JAXJSP01. Next base: position 10,165 of record JAXJSP010000003.1, read on the forward strand.
CTGTTGATTGCTCAATTAATATACATGATTTTGAATTAGGAGCGAGATTTCCGCTTGCAGATGTTTGAACAACTTGTTCAATATCTGAATACATATCTTCAGAATAGTTTTCTGTAACAATGTAGTTTCTCATATTTGAAACATCAGCATATACAGGAATAGTCAAACTCGTCAGAATTAACATACTTAAAAAAATTACCAACAGTTTTTTAATCAATGTAAACACCACCTTTTATAATTTATGGTCAAACAGATTGAATTATGATTTATAAATAGTTAAGACTATATATGGGTGTTGAAATGAAGAACAATAAAATATTTAAATTTGCAATTTTCATATTAATTTTTGCTTTTTGTGTGTTTATATACAAATATCTGACAATAGAAGAAAAAGAAGTTCTGACAGTGAAAAAAACCACTACATACGATACTGTTGTATGCAGTGGAACAGTAGAGTCCAAAGACATAGACTATATTATTCTTAATCAAAGCGTAACTGTTAATAAAGTATATATTGAACAGGGAGAAAGAATAAATAAAAATGACAAGATTTTTTCAGCAAATATTAACGGTTACGATGAAGATATAACTTCTGATACAAACGGTATAATAGATAAATTAAATATTTCAGAAGGCAAAACTTATCAAAGCAATAAAGTTTTAGTTTCAATTTTAAATACAGATAAAATTTATATAAATGCAGCAGTCAGCGAAAACGATATTAATAAAATTAAAACAGGCCAGAAAGCAACTGCAGAATGTTCAGCGTGCGATGATTTATATTATTGTATTGTCGATAAAATATATTCGGGTATAAACAAAAATTCTTCTCAGTTGCAAAGTAATTATCTTAATGTTTTATTATCGGTAAATAACGCTGATAATCAAATTCTGCCGGGTTTTTCTTCAACAATAACAATTAATATTAACAAGTATAATAATGTCTTTATTGTGCCTGAATCGGCAATTTTTAAAGAGAATAATCAAAACTATGTTTATACCTACAGTAAAGGTAAAGCAATTAAAACTCCGGTTACTAAATCTGTTACAACCGATAAAGGTACAATTATAATTCACGGGTTAGAACAAAATGACAAGGTACTTTACAACTGTTCTGATTTAAATGATGGCGATTTAATTAAGGTGAAATATGTTGAGTTTTAACTACTTGGCTTCACTTAAATTGACTTTTTTAACACTAATTAAATCTTATAAAAAGTCAATATTGTCTTCCATCGGTGTTTCAATCGGTACCTTATCGGTTTTACTGATAAATATTTTCAGCAATTACACAATTGATGTGTTTAATAACGAAATGACAAAACTTGGAGTAAACGGTATTGTAGTTTCTATAAATTCAAATTCTGTTACAATGGATTCACAGTATATAAATTCGCTGTCAAATTTGAATTGTATAGACGAATTTACGCCATATATTTTTGATGAAAAATGCAAAATCAACAATCAAAATGAAGAAGTTATGACCTGCGGCGTAATTAATAACTTTACTGATATTTACGGACAAAAACTATTGTACGGTAAAGTGTTTTCAAGTAAGTGTTATGACAATGTTTGTATTATTTCTAAAAATTTAGCAAATAAAACATTTAATTCAGATAATCCGATAGGCAATAGCCTTACTTTAAAATTTGCAAATAAAGACATAAACTTTAAAGTAATCGGTGTATTAGAACCTGATGAAAAAATTGCATCCGGTATTACAGCATCTTTAAGCAAGGAAAAAATTTATATACCTTATAACTGCTTTTTATTAAATAAGAATATTAATTGTATCAATCAAATTATTATTACAGCAAATAATGAATATAATTTAGATAATACCTTGGCAGATATTAAAAGTGTTTCTAATAAATTTATAGGTAAAGATAATTATGAAATAAATAACTTGATAGACCAGAAAAACAAAATTTTAGAATTATTGAATATAATTAAAAACTGTTTGTTTGTAATATCGGCAATTTCTGTATTAGTGTCGGTTACAAGTGTTTTTAATATAATGCTTATGAAAGTTAACGAGAGAAAAAAGGAAATTGGAATAAAAAAGGCAATCGGAGCAACAAATAATGTGATTATGCTTGACTTTTTGTGTGAATCTAGTATAATCTTCTTTGTTGGCACTTTAATTGGGATAATTATTACATTCGTAATTTATTGTGTTTTGTATGTTTTTGTAAGCAAAATGTTTTATTTTAATATTACAAATTGTCTTGCTGTTTTTTTAGTTAGTATAGTTTTAGGTATAATAAGCGGTGTATACCCGTCATATAAAGCAGCAAAACTAAAACCTGTTGATTCTATTTATAAAAATTAAAGGACATTTTGAGTCCTTTTTACATATTTAGGTTTTATGTAAAGTTAAGAATTTTATGAATTTCGACATTTTAGTATGTGTATTTTCAACAAAAATTTGAAAATCACTTAAAAATTCTCATTTTGTTGTTGAAAAGTCTGTTGAAAATGTTAAAATATATGTGTTACAAAAATTATGAAAATTATTATGTAATCTAAATATCGAGGTGTGGCTCAGTTTGGTAGAGCGCTGCGTTCGGGACGCAGAGGCCGTGGGTTCGAGTCCCGTCACCTCGACCAAACACGAATAATCCGAACCTCCGTCTAATAGGCGGCGGGTTCGGATTTTCTCTTTCAATAGACTATCCAAATTTTAACTCAAAAATAAACGGAGGTTAGTTTATGAAAGACTTTATTAAAGAATTTTACTATGGCAATATCGACCCGCAAGCTCGCAGTATCAAGCAGAGCAAGGCGGTTATGAAAGAAATGCAAACGCTCAATGAAACCGAGGAATACTTGACCGCTAAACTCAAAGGCGAAGAAAAGAGCAAGTTTCTCGATCATGTCAACGCTTGGAGCGTTGTAAATGGAGAATCCAATCTCGACAGTTTCATTGTCGGCTTCAGACTCGGCGCAAAGTTTACTTATGATACCTTTATCAGCAACGATGCTCCCTTTAGTGATTTCTTGTGGGAGGATAACTGATATGGAAAAGTATATTTTTGATGAATCCAACGGCTTGTGGTATGAACTCCAAGGAGATTATTATATCCCTTGTTTCACGCTGCCGGAGGTTGAAACAAAAGAAATTGGCGTATGGGGTATGCGGCATTTAGATTATCTTAAATCTCGCCGAAAAGCCACCTACAATCACCTAAGTTTCGAAGGCAAACTCAATTCCTATCTCTTTGAGATAAACGCTCAGGCACAAGAAATGTTCGATAATCTTATAGTGCAGTATAAGAAATCAGAAGGCATTACCGAGGAATTGAAAGCCACCAACCAAATGGAGTGGGTGCGCCGAATGAACAACATCAAACAGCGCGTAACCGAAATCATCAACAACGAACTAATTTATAAATAAGCCAAGATTCAGCTTTGTGGTAAAAGTTAAGGCGGAGAGGTCACCCTCTCCGCCATTTGTTTTGCGTATTAGCTTATAGCCATTTTAAGTTGTTCAAGGTATCTATAGCAACGGGAACATCAACTTGATTATACAAAAAAGCACTTCTCAACAATTCGTTCGGAACCATATAATCATACTTATCAATGCGTGGAGCCTGTTCCTCATTAAGCACTAAATCTGGAGTAATGTTTTCACACATAAGTTTTTCCATCGTGTTAATAAGGGTCGATTTATCAAGACCGCTTGTAACGCTTAAATAGAATTTTGTAGTGCTAATTGAACGTACATCCATTTCCTCTTTAAAGCCGTATGCCAAAAGATTTGCAATTGTATAAAGCTCTTTTGAGCCAATCCAAGGACAAATATAATATGATTTCTCTGCATAAGGGATCACATCATGTTCTAAAATGCCACTTGTTCTTGCTGTTTCTCGCGCTTGCGTTAAAACGTCTACGGCGTTTTTCTGTAAATACGGATAAACCGTATCTTCTTGCAACACCTTTTTCATACGCTGAACTATCTTTGTATGGATGTTTCCACCTTCGCCATCCCAAGAAGGTATCCTATTGCTATTAGCTTGATTTACATATATTGTCTTTCTTTCCTCATCAATAGAAATCACTACCCATGAGCGACCTGCTAAAATAAACACTTCACCCATAGCAGGACATTTATTCAAGGAACCTACTTCGCCAAAGCTACTCATCACTTTGTATGTTTCTTCATCTTGGAAAACGGCATAGAAGGAATAAAAATTACAAATCTTTTCTCCCTTCATACCAACAATTATCCCGCCGTTATCCATACGTTGCAGATAGTCTTTTTCTATCATGTATTTTAACAATGCACGATATTCCTCTGCTGAAATATAGTCCTTAAACGCAGGTAGCAACAAAACATTTCTTGCAAGTTCTGCAGGGCTCAATTCACCATGAGCCATTAAAACGCTTAAAGTTTGATGGGCTAATAAACTAAATGGTTTTTTCTTTTGTTCAAACGGTTCTACCCATCGTTCCTCAAGATACAACTGAATAATGGCGATTGAACGCAATAAATCCCACGGCATAGAATCAAGTGGGTTCTTGCCTACATCCTTATGCAAATCCAAAAACATCATTTGTGATTTGCCTGTTCTTCTTCCTGAACGTCCAAGTCTTTGCACGAAACTGGAACACCGATAAGGCGCGCCAACTTGTATCGTTGAATCCAAGTCACCTATATCAATGCCCAACTCCAAAGTTAATGTAGCCGCAGCAACAGTGGGACCTTTATTATCTCGCAAGGCTTCCTCGGCTTCTCTACGCAATGATGCCGAAATACTGCCGTGGTGAACATAAAAAACATCTGGATCGTTGCGGTTTGAAGCCTCTTTTTTCATATCATCAATTGTCTTCTCGGCACCAGACCTACTATTGGTAAAAATTAAACATTTCTTTGAATGACAATTATCATACAAAAAAGAATTATAGTTTGACAGAACGGTTTGAGCTTTATCCTCGTCTTTAGGAACAGTAAAGCTTTCTACGCATAAAGAAAGAGTTCGTTTATGTGCTTGTATACCTACCGCTAAAGAAGATACCTCGCTTCCCGCCGATAAATATTCCATTGCAGGACCATAATCATTTAAAGTCGCTGATAGCCCAACACGCCTTGGTGTACAGTTGGTTAATTTCTCTAATCGGTTAATTAAGCAAAGAACTTGCAAACCTCTATCTTCGCCCATTAAAGCGTGTATTTCATCAATAACAATAAAGCGCAAATCAGAAAACAGTCTGCCTGCATCTCCAGGATGTTTCATTATAAGTGCTTCCAAGGATTCGGGAGTAATTTGAAGTACTCCTTGTGCTGTTTTCAATGCTTTTTTCTTATGGGACTGAGAAATATCACCATGCCAAGACCAAACCGGAATGTCTACTTCCTCTAATAAGTCGTTCAATCTTTCGAATTGATCGTTTATCAACGCTTTAAGTGGTCCGATATACATAACTCCAATTGAATCAGACGGCTGTTGATCCAACAAGGTCAAAATTGGAAAGAATGCGGCTTCGGTTTTTCCGGAAGCGGTGCCGGACGCAATAATTACATGTTTATCGGTGTCTAAAATTGCTTCGCACGCTTCAACTTGCACCTCTCTCAAATCCGTCCACTTTTTGCGATATATGTATTCTTGAATAAAGGGAGCATATCGTTCAAAAGCACTTTTACTCATATATCAAACTCCGCAAATAAATTGTCTGTCTCTTCATCAATTTGTTCGGGATCTTTTTCTGCGCTTTGAACCTTAAATCCTTGTTCATTAATCAAGGTATCAAATGTTGTTCCGGGATTTTGATGAAGAATATTTAAGAGTCCAAGGAAATCTCTTGTAACTTCTCTTGGTGTAAGCAATTGATCAGCACCCAATCTTCCAAGCACTGTATTTAAGAATGTGGTCAGTTCATCTTTACCCAACGTATTTTCATAGGAGTAATGAGAACTATGCAATTCGCAAAGTCTCTCAAGCAACAAATAAATTTCTTCCGAAGAAAGCTGATTAAGTTTAATCACGGGACTTGTGAAATCAACAAATCCTTGGACCGCAAAACGATTATCCGCAAGTCTGGATCTCAAAGCCTCATAACTAAACAAACCTCGACGTTCATCATAGATAAACTGTGGCGTTCCACTCATAAATACGCCAATATATTCGGCTTTTCCCTGCATTGTATCGTTAAACACAGTCAACACTTTTTCGTAGTTACTGTCGCGGGCTTGCTTGTGGTTAATCTTATACAGATTGACTCCTTCATCTATAAACACAAGCAGTCCTTTATATCCTGCTTTTTTAACAAAGAGAGCAAAGAGTTTCAAAAACTCATACCAATTTTGGTCATCAATAATGCTATCAACAGGAAGCTCACGTTTAGCTTCTGTTTTGTTAGCAAACTCACCTCTTAACCAACGCAGTGCAGACATTTTCAATGCATCGTCGCCGTTTTTCATACCTTTCCAGTAGGCATCGATTACATTTGCGAAAGCAAATCCATACGCCATTTCCGAAAGTTCTGATAATATATCTGCGATTCTCTCACTGACAGCTACAACCAATTGCGGGTCATTTGCTTGCAGTCCTTCCTCCTTCGCAGTAGTCGCCTGCATAGTAGCAATCCATTTTTGAAGGATAGACTCTAAAGCGCTTCCCTCAGGACGAGTACGTGTAGAAAGATGTTGAATCAACTCTCTATATGTGGATAGACCTTGTCCATTTGTTCCGGTCAATCTACGTTCCGGGGATAAATCTGCATCCATAACAACAAAAGAGCGTTCCATTGCATTGTTGCGTATTGTTTGCAACAAAAAGCTTTTACCACTGCCATATTGACCGCAAACAAATCTAAAAGCTGCTCCACCGTCTTCTATAGTTGACAAATCTTGAAGGAAAGCATTTACCTCTCCTTGCCTACCTACTGCGATGTGACGAAGGCCGATACGCGGAACAACACCTGCTGTTAAAGAATTGATTAATGCCGCAGATTCACGGCGATTTATATTTACTGCCATTGCAATACCTCCTATTTCATTGCTTCTTTAAGTTCATTTACATATTGTTCTAAAACGCTCATTTCCGCATCAAATGTATCAATAAGAATATCTCCTATATACTGTGTTGCAATATCATTTATCTCATCTATAAGTATTTCGGGCATAGACATCTCAGCGTTTGCTATTTCTTCTATGCGCTGACTCATATTTTCTTGAGATAGTATGATATGCAAGATTTCTTCTTGTGTGGGGGTAAGCGTTTCAAGCAATTGCTTCATTTCATCCGACAAAGCTGTTAAATCAAACTTTGAAATCGTATCTTTTTCTTCGGATGATTCAGGTATTTCGATTTCAGACAGATGCTCATAAATATAGTTAAACTCATCCCTATAGTCATCTTCTAAAATTAAAGTATTTCCTTCTACAACCACTATTGAGCAAGCCAATTGCATACCTGACAATTCGTTGATTTTCTCAATAGAAGCTTGAACGGAAGAGTTGTATTCCATCTCCCAAGATTTAGAACGCATTTCATCTATTAGCATTCTGCAATAAGGCGGCATAGAAACGAAGATTTCTTTTACTGCATCCAAATCCGTCAAAAGTTCTTTTGCTTCTTTCTTTTCCTCTGTCACTTCCAATGCATCTCTTACGGCATCCGATTGATTTCTTAACTCGTTAATGCTTTCAAAGTCGAGTTTAACTTCCTTTTTCTTTTCAGGCTCAATCGGTTTTCTATTCGGAGAATATTCCTTTTTCAAAAACGCCTTTACCAATGAGGCTGTCTCATCATCCAATGTAACGCCTCTCAAACGTCCTCTACAATCGTACAATTCTCGTAGAACATTTTCTGCATATCGAACCAGTTCATTGATATATCCACGTAACTTTTGGCTACTGGTATATCCTTTAACGGATATATCCATTCTTTTGTTCGCATGAACACAATTCGCACTTTGGAAAGCATAGTACGTCTGCTTTTTAGGGCGATTTGGACCATACGTTTCAAGAATACCTTTGCCTTTCTTTTTGATTAAAGCAGCATCCGCTAATGCCACAACTCTCGGAATTGCTTCGTTCATTAAAAGTTGGTGTCCATCTTTATAGAATTTGCTTCCAGCTAAAGAATAATCACACAGAGCGTCTATCAAAGGGAATGGTAGTTTCAAAGGTTTTTCATCACTATGCTTATCAATCAGAAGATCGCGTATTGCCAATTGATACGGCAATGTTATTTCTATACCTTCGGGAACAGCATATTCCAGTTTGTGTAGTTGCGCAAAATCGAATAGCCATCCAACAAGATAGTTATCTAACCTTATGTGTTCATTTCTATAATTAATCCATAAAACTATCAACTGGTCATAACCGTCTTGCGCATTCGTCCATCCATAACCACTTAACAACTCATAAACATGGACAAATATGTATGACAAATCTGTGTTCAGATAGATTCCCTTGCGAACCTGACTTCTCCAATAAAAATACCAGTCCTTCTGTTGTTTTGTCATGCTATCATAGGATGGCCAGTATTGCATAAAAGGAATAAACGGTGCTTCTTTACCGACTTTGTTCTCAAATTTAGCCATATCCTTTATAAAATTACTGGATGAATATGGAGAATCGTCGTCAAAATCAAAGTCTATGCTAAAGTCGCCGTTCTCATCTCTTGAAATGACCGGCTTGATTGATATTGTAAGACCAGAACGACTTGTAGAATTTCTTCCCAATGTCTCAATGTTTGCCGAAGGAATGGATTGTGTTCTTTCTTCGGTGCCATCTAAAACAATGTCCGAAAAACCATCTCCATCGTCTTTTAAAAGGTCTTGTAAATATTCGATGTTGTCATCTGTCAAATGTTTACGGTATTGCAAAATTTCATTTTTAACCTTGCTCAAAATTCCTTTATCGTAACATCTGTCAATGAATTCCTCTACTAAGCTCTCCTTCTCATCTACAAGAGATTCCAACAGTTCTTCAGCATCCTCACTTGCATCATATTGTTTCATTATTTCAATTGTTCTTTTTGCGTTCTGAACCGCCGTTTCGTAACGACCAAAGAAAGTTGAAGGATTAGTTGTTTTATTTATTAGATCAAGGCTTTCTCTAACAATCCTTAAAAAGCCTGCCACTTGAACTTGATGGAACTCAGCAAGTGTTGCACTTTCACCAAAAGGTTTAATTTTAGCTTCTTTTAACTCGTCAAAGGGCGCAGAAACTATTTTATGCAATTGCTGTTTTTTTGCTTCGGTTTGCTTGTGTAATTGATTTACTTCCTTCCATTGCTGCAGTTTTTGTTTGCCGTCATTTAGCAGTTGTTCTTTCTTCTGATTCAATTGAGATCCTATGTTGCTTGTTTTTTCATAAACTGCAGTGGCATTTTCTTTTGCTTTAGTAAATGTGTTTTTTCTATTAACTGTTGAATGCTGATGTTTGATTGGTTGACCATTTTTATCCTTAAAATTACCTGTGGCAATTATGACCAAATCTATTAAATAGCCAAAGCCAAAACATCCCATTGTGAATAGCCATACAATACCAGTTCCAACTTTGCCAACATAAAACCTATGTACCCCAAGATGGCCAGTAAACATACACAACAAAAACGTTGTTATCCAAGATTTTGAAGATTGGTTTGAGAAATCAGAACCATTATTAACATTTCTTTTCAATTGAATATTGCAGTTAAACTCAATTAGAAAAACCGGTAACATAAATACAACCGACATAACAGGAAATACTACAAATTCGTTTATTCCATCAGAAATATCCATTACTAAGCAGAACAACCACAAATAAATTAAAATTCTACTTACAACTCTTGTTGATCTTAAAAAGGCAAACAGTTTAGAATCTCCACTATGAAATACCGGATTTCTAAACAGTTCAATGAGTAAAGCGGGAATCAACAATATCGCTGTAAAAGGAAAAAACACATTTGTTTCTCCAAATGATAAAACGACACCAAAAAGAAACCATAATATAAACAATATTTTACTTAGCAATAATGAGCGTTTAATAAATTCAAGTATTTTCTGCATTTGTTATTCTCCAAACTCTATGTTCTTTTTCGTTTTTTCTTTTGATTCTTCCTCTTTGAGCCATTCTTCATATTGGCGGTTGCCTTCTTCAGTTTCGAAGAAAGCAATAATATCCGGAAGGATTGTTCGTGCAAAAGATTCAAGCGCTTCACGCGGAATAGTGCATTTAGCATTTCTATTACCGAGCACCACATATTTGAAAATTAAAAATGCCTTCTTGAACGGATTTGCGTGTTGCATTTCTTCAAGTTTGGGTTGGATTTTTCTTGCAACCATTTTGGCAAGTGTTTTATCCTTGGATTCAGATGCGGCCTTTAGTTCAGCTTCAGTCATATTCGAATAAACTGAACTCGCATTGGTTATTAAAACACGAAGTTCGTCAGTTGCTATATTTTTAAGTGTAATACGATTCATAAACAGACTCCTTTTGAGTGGGTTTTAGGGACTCATCCCTAACAAGTGGCGAGCAAGCCGTGTATATAAAAACACGATGCTTGCGAAGACTGCGTGTGGATATCCATTCACGATGCTTGCAAAGCCAGTGAATGATATCATTTCGCGATGCTTGCGAAGACAAGGTCGCAAAATGATTATGGTATCCAAAACGCGATGCTTGCGAAGATGATCCCATCTTTACAACATCTTAATTCTATCACAAGTAAAGTCCTATATAACGGACACTAAGTTATATATAATATAGACAGTCAATTTATTTTTCTGGAATAACTTCTACAATATCTTCAATTTTGCAATCGAGGGTATAGCAAATCTTTTCGAGGGTTTCGATAGATACCGGTTCATCGCGCCAAATCTTTGCCATAGCATTAGTGGTGATTTTGGTTGCTTGTCTGAGCTGGGTATTGGTAATCTTTTTGTCTATCATAAGTTTCTTTAATTTGTCGTAAGAACGCGCCATATTGTAATCCTCCAATACAATAATTCATTTTAAAGTATACCATACCTTGCTTCAATAAACAACACTTATTTTGATTTTCTCAAAATATTTTTGAACTTAATATAGACATACGAAACAGAATGTGCTATAATCAATTTATAAAAGTTTAAAGGACGTCATCGTCTTCGCAAGCATCGTGTTTGTGATACCACAGACAAATCGCGACCTTGTCTTCGCAAGCATCGCGTTTGTGTACACAAAACACCTTGTTAGGGTGAGCCCTAATACCCCCAAAATTAAAAAGGCAGGTGAAAAGTATGAAAGGTGTAATTTACGCTCGTTATTCAAGCGACCATCAGCGTGAGGAATCTATTGAAGGTCAGATTCGTGAATGTACGGCTTTTGCCGAGAAAAATGGAATCACTTTACTCCATAATTACATCGATCGTGCTTACTCAGCTACAACCGATAATCGCCCTGCTTTCCAAGAAATGATTAAAGACAGTCATAAAAAGATGTTTGATGTCATTCTCGTTTGGAAACTTGACCGGTTTGCCCGCCACCGTTTTGATTCAGCGCACTACAAAAACTTGCTCAAAAAGAATGGTGTTCGCGTTGTCTCGGCAACCGAGCCTATCTCGGACGGACCTGACGGCATTGTTATCGAGGCGCTGTTTGAGGGTATGGCTGAATATTATTCTGCCGAACTTGCTCAGAAAATCAATCGCGGTATGACCGAGAATGCTCTCAAGTGCAAATACAACGGCGGCACTCTTGCGGTGGGATATAAAATTAATAAGGAAACCCGTCTTTACGAAGTTGATCCTTTAACTGCACCAATCGTTACCGAAGCTTTTAACGCTTACCTTGACGGCAAAACAATGAAACAAATTGCCGATGATTTTAATGCAAAAGGTTATCGCAACACTATCGGCAGAAAGTTCTCGATTGATGCCATTTCAAGAATGTTGCAAAACCGCCACTACATAGGCGAATATAAATTTAAAGATATTGTAACTCCCGGCGGTGTTCCCGCACTAATACCGATAGAGTTATTTAACGCCGTGCAACAACGTATCGCAAAAACAAAAAAGGCACCATCAAGCCATAAGGCGATTGACGATTACCTTTTAACAACAAAACTATATTGCGGCCATTGTGAGTCCTTTATGGTTGGCGAAAGTGGTACGAGCAACAGCAATAAGATTTACCGATATTACAAATGCGCATCTGCCAAGAAACGCAAGGGTTGTCACAAGAAAGCCGTTCGTAAAGAGTGGATTGAAGATATTGTCATTAGCCAAGTTATGCGTTTCATAATGGATGATGAAGCAATTGATGAGCTTGTTGATATTCTAATGGCTGCTCAAAAAAGAGAAAACACCACTCTGCCGCTACTAAAACAAGAACTTCGCGAAGTTGAAAAGAGCATTAAGAATATGCTTGATGCTATTCAAAACGGCATATTCACTTCATCTACAAAACAGAGATTGGAAGAACTTGAGGCGAGAAAAGAAGATTTGGAAATTTCAATTGCTCAGGAGCAAATGTTTAAGCCCTTATTAGAGCCGAAGAAAATTAAGTTCTTCTTACATCAATTCCGCAAACTTGATACCACAAAGCTGGAGCACCGGCGTTCACTGATAGACAATTTCGTAAATGCAGTTTTCCTGCACGATGACCGCATTGATTTTGTCTTCAACTATCAGAAGGGGACGAAAACCGTGACCTTCAAAGAATTGGAAGAGGCGTCCGAAGGAAGTTCGGATTTAATCGTGTCTGCTCGACCAAAAAATAAAGGGACTGTTTAGGCAATCCAGTCCCTTTATTTTTATCTAATCCGAAGGATTTGTATGTAATCTCGCATCAGCGAGTATGTAATTCGTTTGCTTTGCAAACGGAATGTCATCAAGTTGCAAGACTTGTATGTTCCTTTTTTCGGATTGATTACATACATTTCTTCGAAATGATTACATACCGCAATAAGTTGCGGATTACTTTCAATGCTTTGCATTGATTTGTTTCCGCTTTTATGCTATGCTTGTGCTACAA
>JAXJSP010000004.1:0-6619 GCA_036310005.1 Acutalibacteraceae bacterium
CTTTTCATCGGAAAAACAACTCCTTTGTGCCGATGTTGGGTTTGGTCACTTTACATCTTAGCACATTTGAGTTGTTTTTTCTATTTTTACTGTTACCTATCTATTGTATCATAACATTAATCATCCGAAACATTCAGTATTCCTCTATTTCAAGTTTTGCTTCCTGTTCGTTTTGAATATTACCGCTATAAGACAATATCGGCTTGATTCCCGTAATTTTTTTGATGTATCTGTCTTTGTAATTTTTTGTGATTTTAAGCACAAGAGGTAACAGTAAAACCACACCTATAAGATTAGGTATCATCATCAGCCCGTTAAAAGTATCGCAAATATCCAAAATAATATTGTTATCAATTACAGCACCGATAAAAACCGCTAAAATAAACAGAATTTTATATGTTTTTATCGCTTTGTTGCTGTTTGTTATGTATTCAATAGATTTGCTCCCGTAATGCGACCAACCTAATATCGTCGAAAATGCAAACAGTAAAACGGATAAAGCAACAAAAATTTTACCGAAACCAATGTTAAAATCAAATGCTGAATTAAATGCTTCGGCAACCAATAAGGTCGAATTGTTTGTAACTGTAGTAAAGTCTTTTAAATCTATTACGCCCGAAGTCAATATAACCAAAGCAGTCAAAGTACACATAATAATCGTGTCAATAAAAACTTCAACAATGCCCCACATCCCTTGCCTTGCAGGCTCAATAACATCAGAGTTTGAATTAATCATTACAGAAGAACCGAGCCCCGCCTCGTTTGTAAACATTCCTCTTTTAAAACCTTGTTCTATTACAAATTTTACAGAAATACCGGCAAGTCCTCCGAATGCCGCATTAGTGTTAAAAGCACAAACAAATATAGATTTGAATGCCGAAAAAATATTTTTGTAATTAATTAAAATTACAGAAATTGAACCTAATACAAAAAGAATTACCATAACAGGCACAACTTTTTCCGTTACACCTGCAATTCGCTTTAAACCTCCCGTAATTATAATCGCTACCAAACACATTAATAAAACAGCAATTATAACCGTATATAAGTTTAAAGAATAACTGCCGCTTTCAACTAAAACTATATCTGATAAAAAAGGTATGTCAAACGCTGAAGTGATATTGTTTATAATCGTGTTTACCTGCGCCATGTTTCCGACACCGATAGCAGCAAGTACCGTGAAAAAAGAAAATAAAACAGCAAGCACTTTGCCGAATTTTTCAAGTCCGCAAAGTTTACCCACACCGTCTTGTAAATAATACATAGCCCCGCCTGACCATTCTCCCTGCGCGTTTTTTCTCCTGAAATAAATGCCTAAAACATTTTCTGCATAAATAGTCATCATTCCTAAAAAAACAGCCACCCACATCCAGAATATTGCCCCGGGACCTCCGGTTAAAATAGCAGCGGAAACCCCGGTAATATTTCCGATTCCTATTGTTGATGCCAATGCGGTACACAGCGCTTGGAATTGTGAAATGGACGAACTGTCAGCAGTATGCCTTTTCTTCTTTTTTGAAAAAATTTTACCGACAGTACTTTTGAAAATGTGCTTAAAATATTTAATCTGAAAACCCTTTGTAAGAATTGTTATTAAAATTCCGACAAACAGCAGTAACGGAATTCCGACAGTTATCCAAACAAACTCGTTTATGCTTTTATTGATATTAATTATAAAATCAAAAATTTGCTTCAAATTAACCACCCATATATTTAACAATAAATAAATATATGAAAAACCGAGATGTGTTATCACATCTCGGTTTGGTTATTTGTTGTTCTTTTTTTCGCGTTTTGCTTTAATCTTTGCCATTCTTTGCTCAAAGTTTTTAACATCACCGTCAATTACGATATCGGTTGGTTTTTGCTCTAATAATTCAGGGTTGTTAATAAATTTTTGCATGTATCTGAAAGCGCTTGCAAAATATGAACCCGTGGCAATTCTCTCGTCCATAACAAGTCCGGCAGGCAGACATTTTACAAATTCTATTTCTCCTGTCTTTTTGTTTCTGTGCGGGACTTCTCTTTGATTTCCAAGCGCCATCGAAATAGAAGTTGTTCCGAATTCGTATAAATGATGATAAATGTTATTAGTTCTGATAGAAGCTAAATTCGTAATTAATAAACTTGCATGAAAAGGAGAAGCATCTAAAACAGATTTTGGCAATAAACCGTGCTTATCCATCCATTTGATTAAGTGAATCACTACAGATACCAAACCGCTTAAAGATACTAATCTGTTGATCCATTTATCAAGTGAGTTAGTGTCACCTTGCTGCCTGTTAACCGAAATAAAATCTTCTATTTTTTTGTTTACTTCAAAAATATTATCGTCAGGCTCAAAATACAGTTTAGATTCTGTTTCGGCACCTTTAATACCTGATTTTAATACTACCATGGCAACGCTGATTTCATTTCTGTGATAAAACCTTTTATTAACAACAAATCTGTTAAGTTCCGGGTATTTTGCCAGCGTTCTTACATAAGCCGCCAATATAACAGCCATGTGACTGATATTAATATTTTCTTTTCTCTTTTGATTAATGTAATTGTGCATAGGTTCTACCGGAAAATCTATTGTTATGTAGTTTAATGCATCATATCTTTTGTTCATAAAATGTGCAGCCAAAGCGTACATTGCATCAGAATTATTGCACTTAAAACCATCCGCCCTCATTAAAATTTCACCTCAAACTAAAATATATACCAGTCTAATCTTACATTAATTTTTGTATAAAATCAACTAAAACTTTGTAAAAACATAACTGCTTATACATAAAAACATTAAATTTTAAAGAATTATGTAAAATTATGTGGACTTTTTTCACATCAGATGTTATAATTCACAGCATAGTTTTTGAAAGAGGGAATAATCGTGATTACGAAATACGAAATTTTGGAGCAAGAAAAATATATTGAGTATAACGGAATTATCAAAACTTACGGTATTGCATACAAAGGAGAAAATGAAACAAAAATAATTGAAGATATAAGCGATGATATAAGCGAAGTCGAAGATTTAGTAAAAATATTAAATGAATTTGATGTAGATTTAGTTCATTTCCCCGCCATTGTCAATGATTTTATAACCGTAAAATATTCTTAATAATTAACTTGAAGAAAGAACTCATTTGTGTTATAACATTTCTTGTCGAATATTAATTTTGGAAGTGTATATTAAAAGTTATGTATAATGCAGCGTATGAATTGTTGCTTGACTTGGGAATTATTTTCTTAGCGGCAAAACTCTGCGGCTTGGTTTCGCGGCAGATAAAAGTTCCGCCGGTTGTGGGACAAATCTTTGCAGGAGTAATTTTAGCAGTTGTAATTCCGCTTATAAGTCCGTCGTTATCCGAACGCTTTTCATCAAGTAATGAGTTTTTAAATAATATGGCGGAAATCGGCGTAATATTATTAATGTTTATGGCAGGACTCGGTACAAATATTAAAATGATGATAAGAACAGGTCCTGTCGCATTGTTTATAGCGTTAATGGGAGTACTGGTTCCGCTTGTAATGGGAACAGCAGGTTATATGATTTATTACGGTAAGTTTACATTTGCCGGAATTGAGTTTTACAAAGCGTTGTTTATCGGTGTTATTATGACTGCAACAAGCGTATCAATAACCGTTCAGGCACTTCGGGATATGGGCTGTCTGCAGGGTAAAGTCGGTACTACAATAGTAAGCGCGGCAATAATAGACGATATTATAGGTATTATAGTTCTCACTTTTGTAATCGGCACTCAGGATGAATCATCGGTACCGCTTAAAGTTGCGCTTAATACTGTTTTGTTTTTCATATTTGCTTTCATCGCGGGTTATATAGTCCATAAGATTTTTGAGTATCTTGAAAGAAAATATCCCCATACTCACAGAATTACAATAATAGCCCTGGCTTTTTGCTTTATAATGTCATACTGCGCAGAAAAATTATTCGGTATCGCAGATATTACAGGAGCCTTTGTGTCAGGCGTAGTGTTGTGCAGTTTGCTTTCAAGTGAGTATATAACAAGTAAAATTGATACATCGTCATATATGTTTTTCGGACCGATATTTTTCGTTTGTATAGGCCTTAAAGTCGACTTTAATGAAATTGCAAACAATATTTCAATTTTAGGCTTTGCAGTTGTGTTTGTCGTAATTGCATTGATTTCTAAAATTATCGGCTGTTCGGCGGCCGCAAAAATCTGTAAGTATAATTGGGCAGATTCGTTAAAAATAGGTTGCGGTATGATGACAAGAGGAGAGGTAGCGTTAATAGTTGCCAATAAAGGATTGGCAGTCGGACTTATAGATGAAATTTATTTTACGCCGGTTATACTCTTGATAATTATTTCGTCGTTTTTATCTCCTATACTCTTAAAACTGATATATAATAAATATCCGGATAAAGAATAAATAACGGTATGAGTTTACTCTAAACTCATACCGTTATTTATATCTTCTATTGCATGAAAAGGACAATGAGATTTTGCATATTCAGCCGCATCTTCTATAATATACGAAAGTTCTTCTTCTTCATCTGAAACTTCCGGAAATGTTTTATCGTTAATTTCAAAAATTTCAGGACAGATATTTTCGCACATTCCACATCCTATGCAGTTTTTATTAATTTTATAATCCACTTCTGACTCTCCTAATAGTTCAACTTATTACTATTGTATGTGGATATTTTTAAACTATTTCAGCAAAATAAAATTAACATATATTACATATTAATTAAAATTTTTGATTGATAACATCCAATTCAATCTGTCGCAAGACAGAATGTATGTAATCTGAAATTTATTTCGGTATGTAATCAATTCGAAAAAAGAACATACAAGTCTTGCGACTTGATGACATACCGTTTGCAGAGCAAACGGATTACATACGCCTAACGGCAATTACATACCAATCTTTCGGATTGGATAAAAAATCTCGTTCCGAAAAACGAGATTTTTTGGCGCAGAAGGAGGGATTCGAACCCTCGAGACGCTTTTGACGCCTACACGATTTCCAATCGTGCGCGCTCGACCAACTACGCGACTTCTGCAAATATTTAACTACTAGAACATTATAATAAATTAATTTCTAAAAATCAAGTATATTTAAACATTTATTTATGCTTTTGCAAGATTAAAACAGATATGTTAAAAAGGTATCCAGACATTCTCTCAATGTTTCTCACCGGGGATAGAGACAAGTTAATCATATCGTCTTTTGTTTTTGCAACACCATTTCTCTTGCCATTCTTTCTCTTTTTAGTGATTTCTTCCTGTTCTTTGATGATGGAATATCCTGCTTCATAAACATCTGCTGCATCACCTTTTCCTATGAGTTTTCTTGCATCGGCAAGTGTTTCTTCAATAGGTTTAAGGATTTCATTGTATAAGTACCTGAGTTCATCCAAACTCATCTCACTAAGGTTTTTCTCACCGTACTTGGCACGAAGTTCTGTCAACATCTCATAAATAACATCATCAAACTCGCCTGAATACATAGGGTCACTATGACTACGAAGTTTTTCATACTCATCCTTCAATGCTTGGAGTTTTTCTTTGGTTTGTTCTCTCTTTTGTTGTGCCTTGTTAATCTCTCCATTTTTTAAATAAATAGAAGTATCCGTGTTGATAAGAGTACAAACATCAATTATTGCCTCGGCAAGTCCTTGAGGAACATACAAGTGGTCTGTAGGATTTTGAAGCATTCGCTCAAGTTTTTGCTTGAGTCCCTTGATTTTATGCCTCATAGCAGTTTTATTTCTACTCTCAACTGCTTTTTTGCGAGACTCTTGATTGCGAGTAATAAGTTCTTTTGTAGTCTTTGCAACCTTTTCCTTATACTGCTTAAGATACTCATTATCCTTTTGCTTTTGTCTCTTTATAGCGAGAGTCTTCTCACGATTAAGGACATTTTGCAACGGATTGGTAGCCTCAAGTCTGAGCAGTTGTCGGTCATAGGTATTGATACGATTAGCAATCTGCTTTGCCTCAAACTGAAGTTCCTTTCTCCGTGAAGGTTCTACACCATCCTTTGTAAACAGTTTCTTTTGAATTTTAGAAAGTCTCTGTTCCTCTGCCTCGATTTGAGAAATTTTTTCCTTATACTCTGCGAGTTTGTTTTTCTCAATATCGTTTTGAGTCACACTCTCAAGTGCATTTGCAAGTATGCTTCGAGTGGTGGTAGTGGAGTCTCGGTCTGATAATTTTACTCCTCGTCCGAAATTAGAAGAGCTGTTGCCAATACCAGTTCGTCTGTCGGTTTCTTCCACGAATTGAGTTTCATTAGCATTTTTTCTAAATGCTGATTTGTCGGCAGAAGGTCGGTTGTTACGATTACTCGGATTGTTTTCTCCTTCAATCCCTTCTCTCTCATTACTGTTATCAGCATATCGAGAAGTTCCTTTTCCTTTGGGTCTAATTCCATCTCCGTATTTGACATAATTGTTATTCCTTCCTTTAAGAGTTTTAGTGTGTTTTACAATACTAAAATTTATTTTATCAGCATTGCGAATAAAATAAAAATCATTGCTATTTAAAACACCATATTCACCAAGATTTATAATATCTATGATAGGTATGTCTTCTACTGCTATATCACCATACAATTGAGTTCGTGCAGAGTTTACTGCAGC
>JAXJSP010000005.1:0-52306 GCA_036310005.1 Acutalibacteraceae bacterium
CTATC
This sequence comes from Acutalibacteraceae bacterium, assembly GCA_036310005.1. GTDB lineage: Bacteria > Bacillota > Clostridia > Oscillospirales > Acutalibacteraceae > JAXJSP01. The sequence continues at coordinate 6 of JAXJSP010000005.1, forward strand.
TATTGTATCATAACATTTATTTTTGTTAACAAATACTTCAAAAAATGTGATACAATATTCAATAATCAGTTGTTAATATTAGTTGGGGTGATATTAAATGGAAAACAAAAACATTAAAATAATAGTTGCCGACGATGAACAAAGACTGCGTGAATTAGTCAGAGATTTCCTCTGCCGCGACGGTTATACCGTGCTTTTGGCAGACGACGGATATAAAGCGGTAGAACTTGTTGAACAAAATCCGGATGTTGCCCTTGTTATATTGGATGTAATGATGCCCGAACTCGACGGTTGGGCGGCGTGCAGAAAAATCAGAGAAATTTCAAATGTACTTGTAATGATGCTTACAGCAAGAAGTGAGGACTTTGATCAGATTATGGCATTCGAGTCGGGAGCAGACGATTATGTAACAAAGCCTTTTTCTCCCGCTGTGCTTATTAAACGCATTGAAGCCTTGCTCAAACGCTCAAAAGGCTCTTTCGGCGGAAAAAAGCAAGGCCTTTATATAGACAGCGACGCTTATACCGCTTATTTGGACGGTGACGAGCTGGACCTTACGGTTAAAGAGTTCGAAATCTTGCGACTTTTAAACTCAAATGTCGGCAGAGTATTTACAAGAAGTCAACTGCTTGATATTATCTGGGGCTATGACTATGACGGTGATACAAGAGTGGTAGACTCTCATATTGCACGACTGAGAACAAAACTCGGTGACTTCGGCGCCGAAAAGTTAAAAACCGTGTACGGTATCGGATATAAAATAGAAGGCTGAGAGGACTTTTATGAAAAAGATTTGGAAAAGGCTGTTTTCGGCATTGGCGCTGATGTTTATGTTTTTTACATTAGCAATCTTGCTTGCAAACACAACGCTGCTTAAAACTTTTTTTATATGGTATGAAAAAGGCATAATGTCCGCTAATGCACAGTTGGTTGCCAATGTTGACTTAGACGACCGTGACGCGGCCGCTCAAAAACTTGAGGCCATTGAAACTATGAGCAATACTAAAATTGCCATTTATCAGGACGATGTGCTTATTTATTTTACAACTAACAGACGGGCGGGAAGTTTCGGCGGTAAAAACGGATTTGATGTCGACGTGTTCGATAATGTAATCTTGCCCGATAAAAACTCTGTATATAATGTGGAGTATGACGAAAAGGGCGGCATGTTCGCTATGAGTCAGACAAAAGACAACACCGTCATTCTTTACACGGTAACCAAAGACGACATTCAGGTGCTTATTTTTATGGAAATGTCGCTTATTAAAAACTCCGCATTTGTTGCAGGACTGTTTTGCATAATCATTGTCGGTTTGTGCCTTTTGGTGTCGCTTATCTGGGCGGTTTATTACGCAAGACGGTTTTCAAAACCGATAAGCCGGATGAATGAAATCGCAGTTAATATGACAAATCTCGATTTTTCTCAAAAAGTCGAAGTCAAATCAAAGGACGAAATCGGTCAACTCGCGGAGTCCATAAACAACCTGTCAGATTCGCTTTGCTCTGCGATGAATGAACTGACGGAGAAAAACGAAAAACTGCAAGACGAAATCGACCGCGAAAGAAAACTCGACAGTATGCGAAAACGCTTTGTCGCAAATGTGTCGCACGAACTTAAAACGCCGATTTCGATTATCCAGGGTTATGCCGAGGGCTTGAAAGACGGTATGGCGATGGATGATGCATCAAGAGAAAAATATGTCAGCGTGATTTTGGATGAGTCAAAACGAATGTACGAACTCGTCATTAGCCTTTTAAATCTTTCAAAAGTCGAGGGCGGCTTTAAAGTAAATGAAGAAAAACTTGACTTGAACGCTTGTGTCTTGAACGCTGTCGATGTATTAAGTTCAAATATTGAGCAAAAAGAAATAAACCTCAGTATAGACATACCGGAAAACCGCTTTGTAAAAGGTGATGTTATATTAATCGAACAGGCAGTAAGAAATTATCTTTCAAATGCAATCAGCCATACAATTCAAAAAGGTAATATCAAAATCTACTGTGAACCTTATAACGATAACATCCGCCTTTGCGTTTATAACAGCGACTCGTTTATCGAAGGCGAGGAAATGGAAAACCTGTTTGAACCGTTTTACAGAGTCGATAAATCGCACAACAGAAACGAGGGAAGATTCGGACTCGGACTTTCTATCGTTAAAGCAATCTGTACCGCACATAACTGCGACTTCGGTGTGTTTACAAACGATACAGGCACTACATTCTGGTTAGAACTCAAAACAGCAGATTAAAAAAGCGGCAATATGCCGCTTTTTTTATATTTTTGCAGTCATTAGTAAACTTTGCTGCATTAAAGTGAAAAAGTAGCGCTTTACTTTGGTAAAGTTATACAAAGTTGAATTTTTTTGTAAAAAACACTTTACAACTTTAGTTTGATGAAGTATAATAGCAACATCAGTTCAAAGAAATGAGCCGATATAAAACAAACACAATTAAATTTTAACAAACAAGTTGGAGGAGATTAAAATGAAAAAACTTATTGCTTTAATTTTAACATTGGCTATGACATTTATGTTTGTGTCTTGTTCACAGGGAGCAGGGGACACCGAAAGCACACAGTCAACCGAGAGCAAAGCGGCAGTAAAAACCGATTTAGAGTATGTACAGGAAAAAGGCACAATGGTAATCGGTATTACAGATTACGCGCCGATGAACTACAAAGAAGAAGGTTCTGATGAATGGACCGGCTTTGATACAGAGTTTGCACAGGCTGTATGCGATACACTCGGTGTAAAAGCAGAATTTTTTGTACTTGCCGATTGGGGCGCAAAAGTAAACGAACTTAACGCAAAAACAATTGACGCTGTATGGAACGGAATGACAATTTTACCCGAACTTAAAGAGTCAATGGAAATTTCCGATCCTTATGTATTAAACGCACAGGTTATCGTTTGCAAAGAGGCAGACAAAGATACTTACGCAACAGTTGAGTCAATCAAAGATGCAGCGATTGCGGTAGAAGGCGGTTCTGCAGCAGAAGAATTGGTTGCAGATTATGCAAATGTTACACCTTGTCAGAATATGGCTAACACACTTTTGGAAGTACAGTCGGGCGCTGCTGATGTTGCAGTAATTGATATTACAATGGCAAAAAGCATGACCGGTGAGGGAACAAGTTATTCAGATTTAACATACACCGCTTCACTTTCAGAAGAAGAATACGGTATCGGTTTCAGAAAAGATTCAGACATTTGTGCAAAAGTTAATGAAATTATGGCTCAGATGAAGGCTGACGGAACACTTAAAAAATTAGCAGACAAATACGAACTTACATTGGCTGAATAATTTTAAAAAATGAGTAAAAGCGAAATCAGGGTGCAGTTACTGTACCCTGATTTTGGTACTTAATTTAAAAGGAGATAGAAAATGTTTGAACAGGTAATAAGTGAACTTTCAAACGGTTTTGTAGTAACAATAGAACTGTTTTTGCTCACTTTGGCAATATCTTTGCCTCTCGGACTGATAATCAGTTTTGGCTCAATGAGTAAATTCAAGCCCTTAAAAGTAATAGTAAAACTTTTTGTCTGGGTAATAAGAGGAACTCCTCTTATGCTGCAACTTATTATATTCTTTTACGGGCCGGGACTTATAGCAAACTGGGCGACAAGCACAGGCAGTACAAACGCAATAATGGTATGGCTCTCGTCATTTACCGTGCTTGACAGATTTTTAGCGGCAACAATAATGTTTTCGGTAAACTATGCTTGCTATTTTTCCGAGATTTTCAGGGGCGGTATCGAGGCAATTCCGAGAGGACAGTATGAGGCAGGCCAGGTGCTCGGTATGACAAAGACACAGGTTTTCTTTAAAGTTGTCTTATTACAGGTAATAAAAAATATTCTTCCTCCTATCAGTAATGAAGTTATTACTTTGGTAAAGGATACTTCGCTTGCAAGGGTAATTTCGGTATACGAACTGATATGGGCAGGCGAGGCGTTCATTAAATCTAAAGGAATCGTGTGGCCGCTTTTACTTACAGGCGTATTCTATCTTGCCTTTAACGGAATAGTAACCTTTGTATTCGGCAAACTTGAAAAGAAACTGTCTTATTTTAAGAATTAGCAAGGAGGATTAAGATGGCACTTTTAGAAGTAAAAAATATAAATAAAAGTTTTTCAAAACTTAAAGTATTAAACGATATTTCGTTCAGTCTTGAAAAGGGCGAAGTGCTTGCCGTTATCGGCTCGTCGGGCAGCGGTAAAACAACCCTGCTTCGTTGTCTTAATTTCCTTGAAACTCCCGAAGTCGGTCAGATTACAGTCAACGGAGAAGTTCTTTTTGACAGCAATAATACAAAAAAAAACAGCGATGCACAGATAAGACAAAACCGTTTGCATTTCGGCTTGGTTTTCCAAAACTTCAACTTGTTTCCGCAGTATAATGTCTTAAACAATGTCACTTTAGCACCGTCATTGTTAAAAATGCAGGACGAAAAAACAATCAGCGAAAATGCAAAAAAACTTATTGCAAAAGTCGGACTCAGCGATAAGGAAAATGCATATCCTTGTCAGTTGTCGGGCGGACAGCAACAGCGCGTTGCAATAGCAAGAGCGTTGGCATTAAACCCGGACATACTTTGCTTTGATGAGCCGACAAGCGCGCTTGACCCCGAACTTACAGGCGAAGTGTTAAGAGTAATCAAGGCGCTTAAATCAACGGACAGCACAATGATTGTTGTAACACACGAAATGGAATTTGCTAAAAATGTAGCCGATAAGGTAATATTTATGGCAGACGGTATTATTGAAGAAACGGGTACGCCCGCTGAGGTGTTTGATAACCCGAAGTCACCTAAAACAAAGGCTTTTTTAAGCAGTTCCCTCGAAAACTTCTGATGTCTGCCGCCGTCGTAGACGGTTTATATGGTATTCTGTCAGCACTAATATTAAATAAAATGAGCAGTAGTTTTTCTACTGCTCGTTATTTTTTATTAGCACTCTTGATAATTATATTTTGTCGGCGCTCATCGGCTCCCCTTGTCAGGGGAGCTGGCAAAACCGAAGGTTTTGACTGAGGGGTAGTCAAAGAAACCTTTAAGAGTTGTAAACAACTATCATTTTATCTCTCCCTCCGCCTGAGGCAGTTTACATTGTTTTTTGTAGGCTCTGCCTAAAAATACGGAAAAATAAAAAAGCCTCGCGTCAGCGAGGCTTTTTTATTTTTGTTGAATATTATTCACAATCTTGCTCAAAATTTTCTTCTTCTGTTGACTCAGTTTCGTCTTTATCACATTCATCGCAAAGTTCACATTTTTCGCAATCTGTTTGGTCACAGTCAATTTCATAAACAAGTTCGTCATCTTTTGCTTTGCGCTTGTTCAAAAAATGTATTGCAGTAACAACTGCACCCGTAACAACTGCCGCTGCAGCAACAATAATACCGATTAAGTAAAAAATGTTGTTTTTATTATCTTTATTATTCAAAATGACAACACCTCAAAAAGTAATCTTTATATATATGATAACTTAAAAGAGGTTAAATGTCAAAGCAATTTTTAAAAAGAAGTTGATATTTGTTTTAAGCAACTGTCGGGCGAATAATTCCAGGTGCTGATATGGTCAGAGTCAATGTAGTATTCAATACTCGGCGGCTGATAATCAGCATCAAAAGAGTCAATAATAATAAGTTTGACTTTCATTTTTTCAGGAATCATCGACTTGATATATACACTCGCGTGCTGACCGGGATATACATCCTCTCTTTTTTCCGCGAGCCCTGCAAGGTTTGGCGCAAGTTCGATAAATACACCGTAGTCTTCAACCGTTCTTACAATACCCGACACGGTCTGCCCCTGTTCAAAACGCTGTGCGTTTTGCTGCCAGGTACCGAGCAACTCCCTGTGCGAGAGTGAAATTCTGCCTTGCTCGTCAATGCTCTTTACAACAGCGAAAATATCGTCACCCGTGCTGAATCGGTCTTTCGGATGAGATATGCGGGATACACTGATAGCATCAATCGGCATAAGCGCAATTATTCCGCAGCCTATATCGCAAAAAGCGCCGAACGACTCAAGGTGAGTAACACGCGCAGGAATAATATCGCCTGCTGTCAGTTGGCTTATAAACTCACTCTGGCACTTTTTTTGCGCCTTTGCTCTCGACAGATATGCGACAGGCTCATCGCCGCTTAAATCAATGCTGTCAATCACAAAACAAATAGGTTTGTTTACACGCGAAATAATGGCAATATCTCTTACCGTGCCCTCTTTAATGCCTTCGGCACCCTCCTCTCTCGGGACAATGCCTTTAATACCAAACAAGTCAACAATTAAATTGTGGTCGAAATCACACACATCGGCTCTTGCCTCACAAATACGATTTTTACTCATCGACTCTTTAAGCCTTTCAAGACTGCTTAAATGAGATGTATTTTCGGCAGTGTTAATAAGTCTGCCCTCCGGAAAATAACCGTTCCTCAAATTTCATTCCTCCATAAACGCATAATACGCCTTATTTTATTTGCGGGTTGCTTTAAAATTATATGATTTAATATAATTGAGTATGCCACCCGATTTCAACTTAAAATAAGGGTAACACTTAAAAGGCAAAAAACTTGTCACAAAAAGTAAATTGTAATTAAAAATTTTAAAATTTCATACTTTGTTAAAAAAAGGAGGAATAGGCTTGTTTATAAATAAGATTTTCAGTTTGAGAAAACTTGAGTTTTTTGCTTTTGTATCTGTGGCGGTGATTTTAGTTTGCTTTGTGTGGAATACTTATGTTGACAGAGAACAAATTTATATTAAAGACAATTCAAAAAGGGTAGAATACCTTTTGAGCCGGTCGCTGTCGGTTGAAAGCGAGCCTGTTTATAAAAAAGAGATAGCGGTAAACGATGAATTCATCGCTTTATGCCCGTCGCTTAAAAAGTATAACGGTCAGCGCGCAGATGTATATTGCTATGAAAGTGAAAACAATAAAAAAGTGCTTGTGTTTCAAAAAGGCAATCTGCTCGTCGGTTATTATAAATATAAGCCTGCAAGTGCTTAAAACAAAGGCAATAGGCAATTTGACACACCTTAACAATTTTTGGCCCGAGTTTTTGTTTAATTTGTCTATTTGGGCAAAAAACTATCGTTAATATATATAAATAAATTAAAAAAAGTTTGTAATAACAAGGTATAGTAATTTGAGGTGTGTTTTGTTATAATAAATAAAGTAAATTAAGCACATTGTATTTTGTGCAGTAAATATTAATGGGAGGTCAATTAATTATGGCAGGTTTATCATTAAAAGGTATATATAAAAAGTATCCCGGTAATGTAGTAGCTGTATCAGACTTTAATCTTGAAATCAAAGATAAAGAGTTCATTATTCTCGTCGGCCCTTCAGGTTGCGGTAAATCAACAACCTTGCGTATGATTGCAGGACTTGAAGAAATCAGCGAGGGCGAACTTTATATCGGCGACAAAATTGTAAACGATGTCGCACCTAAGGACAGAGATATTGCGATGGTTTTCCAAAACTACGCTCTCTATCCTCACATGACCGTATTTGAAAATATGGCATTCGGACTTAAACTCCGTAAAACCCCGAAGGACGAAATCAAACGCCGCGTTGAGGAGGCTGCTCGTATTCTTGACATTGAGCACTTGCTCGCAAGAAAGCCGAAGGCTTTATCTGGCGGTCAGCGTCAGCGTGTTGCACTCGGACGTGCTATCGTTCGTGAGCCTAAAGTATTCTTGTTCGACGAACCTCTTTCAAACTTGGATGCAAAACTCCGCGCACAAATGCGTACAGAGATTACTAAACTTCATAAGAGAATCGGTACAACCTTCATCTACGTAACCCATGACCAGATTGAGGCTATGACAATGGGTACAAGAATCGTTGTTATGAAAGACGGTTTCATCCAACAGGTTGATACTCCTCAGCATCTTTACGATATGCCTGCTAATAAATTCGTTGCAGGATTTATCGGCTCACCTCAGATGAACTTTATCGACGGTAAACTTTTCAAAGACGAAAAAGGTTATTACTTTGAGTACGGTACCGAAGATACCAAAACAAGAAAAGGAGTTAAGTTTAAAGTTTACATTCCCGATGAGAAGAATGTTAAAAACAAACTTGCAGAATATGAAGAAAAAGATGTTACTCTCGGCATCCGTCCCGAACACGTTACCGATGAAGAAAGTTATATCAAAGCACATCCCGAATCAACTGTCAAAACTCATGTTGATGTAACAGAAATGATGGGCTCGGAAACTTACCTTTATATGACAAGCGAAGGCTATTCAATCAACGCAAGAGTATCACCGAAAACTCTTACCCGTCCTAACGACGACATTGAAGTTGCTATTAAAGCCGACTTGATTCACCTTTTCGATCCCGAAACCGAAAAGACAATTATCAACTAATTGAAATAAATTAAGCACTTTATCCGAAGATAAAGTGCTTAATTTATTTGCTTTAAACACAATAAATTGTGCCTGATTGATTTGCCGCAGCAATATTATGTATAAATGTTTATTTTTCGGCATTTTTCAGTAATGTTGCAATAATTATGTAAACCAATTTGTGCAAAATGTAGAAAATAAAAATATTATTAATTTTTGAAAAAAAGTGCTTGAAATAGCAGACTTATTATGATAATATTACAAAGCACGACTGTGCAGATATGCGTTGATGTGGGAGGTGGCCGACTCCTGTAGGTCGGGAAATTTCCACGGAGTATGTCCGATTTTAAACCGGGCGATAAAAATTTGACTTAGCCTTATGTACCCTTATTGCGTACATAACCCCGGATTTGCTGTCAAAAGCTATGGTCTGACCAGAGGAACTTGACAAACAGTGCAAACCGGTTTTATTTATGCAATAAAGAGGAACACGCGGCGAGGGGTAAAGATTTTTAGTGTAGCCCGCCTAATTAATTCAAGGAGGCGACTTCACAATGGCAAAAGAGAAAATCAGAATCAGACTTAAAGGCTATGATCATGCACTTGTAGATCAGGCAGCAGAGAAGATTGTTGAAACCGCAAAGCGTACAGGCGCAAGAGTTTCGGGACCTGTTCCACTTCCTACCGAAAAGGAAATCGTTACAATCTTAAGAGCAGTTCACAAGTACAAAGACAGCCGTGAACAGTTTGAGACAAGAACACACAAAAGGCTTATCGACATTCTCAGACCTTCAAACAAAACAGTTGAATCTCTGACAAGTCTTGAGCTTCCAGCCGGCGTAGAGTTTGAGATAAAATTGTAATCTCTTACATTATAATACGCAAGGCGTGGTCACGTTGGCGAAAAGTCAACCAATAACTACAAGGAGGAAAATACAATGAAAAAAGGTATTATCGGCAAAAAATTGGGTATGACTCAAATTTTTGACCAGAACGGTAATGTTATCCCTGTAACAGTAGTCGAAGCCGGTCCATGTTTGGTAACTTTCAAAAAGACAGCAGAAAATGACGGTTACGAAGCAGTACAGCTCGGTTACGGCGAAATCAAGGCTAACAAAGTTACAAAACCGATGAAGGGACACTTTGATAAAAACGACGTTGCTCCAAAGCGCGTTCTCAAAGAGTTCAGACTCGACGACATCAGCACATTAAATATCGGCGATGTAGTCAAAGCAGATGCATTTGAAGAAGGCGAAGCAGTTGACGTTCAGGGCGTAAGCAAAGGTAAAGGTTACGCAGGCGTAATTAAGCGTCACGGATTCAGCAGACTTAAAATGTCACACGGTACGGGCCCTGTTGCTCGTCACGGAGGCTCACTTGGTGCTTGTTCAACACCGTCACGCGTTTATAAGGGACGCAAGATGGCAGGCCACATGGGAGCAGTAAAAGTTACAGTACAAAACCTCGCTGTTGTAAAAGTAGATGCAGACAACAACATTCTTGCAATCAAGGGTGCGGTTCCCGGTCCTAAGGGCGGTTACGTTTACATCACCGACAGCGTTAAGGCTTAAGAAAGGAGAGAAAACGGATGCCAAAGTTACAAGTAGTTGATATGGCTGGAAAAAAGACATCTGACATCGAACTCAGCGATGCAATATTCGCAATCGAGCCTAATATGTCAGTAATGCACTTAGCGGTTGTTGCATATCTTGCAAATCAGCGTCAGGGAACACAGTCAACCCTCACACGTTCGGAAGTAAGCGGTGGCGGAAGAAAGCCATGGCGTCAAAAAGGAACCGGTCACGCAAGACAAGGTTCAATCCGTGCACCACAGTGGATTCACGGTGGCGTTGCTCTCGGACCTAAGCCAAGAGATTACGGTTTCTCACTTAACAAGAAAGAGCGTAAACTTGCAATCAAATCTGCACTTTCAAGCAAAGTTACAGACAACGCGGTAATCGTTCTTGACAAGTTGGAAGTTGAAGATTATTCAACAAAAACAGTTGTAAATTGCCTTAATGCAATCGGCACAGGTAAGAAAACACTTATCGTTTTAGCTGATGCAAACAAAGTAGTAATTAAATCTGCAGCAAATATTGCAGGAGTAAAGACTGCACAGGTAAATACAATCAACACTTACGATATACTTAATGCTGACTCAGTTGTTATCGTTAAGGATGCCGTTAAAACATTAGAGGAGGTGTACGCATAATGAAACTCGCATACGAAGTTATCATTAAACCGGTTATTACCGAAAAGAGCATGGCCGGTGCAGCAGAGAAGAAGTACACATTCCGTGTTGCTAAAGACGCTACAAAAATCGACATCAAAAGAGCAGTAGAAGAAATTTACGGCGTTGAAGTAGCAAAGGTAAATACAGTAAATGTAAGAGGCAAAAATCGCCGCTACGGCCGTTTTGAGGGTGTAACACCTTCTTGGAAAAAGGCAACTGTAACCTTAACCGAAAATTCAAAGACTATCGAGTTCTTTGAAGGTATGATGTAATTAACGACAAGCGATGTAAGGGAAAAGAAATTCCCGCTAAGCTAATATTAAGGAGTGAAAATTAATGGCTATTAAACATTACAAGCCAACCAGCGCAGGTAGACGCGGTATGACAGTAATGGATTACTCCGATATTTCTAAGGTAGCGCCTGAGAAGAGTTTATTAGAGCCTGTTAAGAAAAATGCAGGCAGAAACTCATACGGACGCATCACCGTACGTCATCGCGGCGGCGGAAACCGTAGAAAATATCGTGTAATTGATTTCAAAAGAAACAAACTTGATGTACAAGCAACAGTATTAACAATCGAATATGATCCGAACAGAAGCGCATTTATCGCTTTAATCCAATATGACGACGGTGTAAAAAGTTACATCATCGCTCCTAACGGACTTAAAGTAGGCGACAAGGTTGTATCAAGCGCAAATGCTGATATTAAACCGGGTAACGCACTTCCTTTGGAGAATATGCCTACAGGTACTTTCATTCACAACATTGAAATGTATCCGGGCAAAGGTGCTCAGTTAGCAAGAGCAGCCGGCATTTCGGCACAGCTTATGGCTAAAGAAAACGGAATGGCACTTGTACGCCTTCCTTCGGGTGAGTTAAGATATGTACCTGCAAATTGCTTTGCAACAGTCGGTACAGTAAGCAACCCTGAGCATGAAAATGTAAACTATGGTAAAGCCGGTAGAAAACGCCACATGGGCTGGAGACCTACAGTTCGCGGTTCTGTAATGAACCCGAATGACCACCCGCACGGTGGTGGTGAAGGTAAGTCACCTATCGGACGCAGCGGTCCTGTTACTCCTTGGGGTAAACCTACCCTCGGTTACAAGACTCGCGATAAGCATAAGGCTTCTGACAAATATATTGTCAAACGCCGCAGCAAGTAAAGTGGAAGGAGCTTAATTAATATGAGTAGAAGTACCAAAAAAGGACCTTTTGTTCAACCTGCTCTTTATAAAAGAGTTCTTGCTATGAATGAGACAGGCGAAAAACGCGTTCTTAAAACATGGAGCCGTTCTTCCACAATTTTCCCTGATTTTGTGGGACACACATTTGCTGTACATGACGGACGCAAACATGTTCCGGTATATGTTACCGAAGATATGGTAGGACACAAACTCGGCGAGTTTGCACCGACCAGAACCTTCAAAGGTCATGCCGGTTCAAAGACAACTAAGTAATTCACAAGGCCGAAAGGAGAGTAAAGAACATGGAAGCAAGGGCTACACTTAAATTTGCCCGCATTTCACCGCGTAAGGTTGAAATCGTACTTGATTTAATTAGAAATCAGCCTGCAGAAAAAGCCATGGCTATACTGAAAAACACACCTAAGGCAGCTAGTGAATACCTTATTAAGTTGCTTAAATCAGCTATGGCAAATGCAGAAAACAATCACAATATGGACCTTTCAAAATTATATGTTGCAGAATGCAGCGTAAGCGGTGGTCCGATTCTTAAGAGAATTCAGCCTGTAGCACACGGCCGTGCATACAGAATTTTGAAAAGAACATCTCATGTTGAGTTAGTTCTCAAAGAAGCAGAGTAAGGAGGAGAGTTTTAATGGGACAAAAAGTTAATCCGCACGGACTCAGAGTCGGTGTAATCAAAAATTGGGACTCTCGCTGGTTCGCTAAGGACAATGTGTTTGGCGATACTCTCGTAGAGGACTACAAATTAAGAAAATATCTTAAGAAAAGACTTTATGACGCAGGAATTGCCAAGATTGAAATCGAACGCGATTCTAACGATAAAGTAAGAGTTCACATCCACTGCGGCAAACCCGGTATGGTTATCGGTGCGAAGGGTGCTGAAATCGAAAAATTAAAAGCAGACATCGAAAAATTCTTCGGTGGCGAAAAGAAAGTCAACATCAATGTTGTTGAAGTTAAAAATCCGGATGCAAACGCTCAGTTAGTTGCTGAAAACATCGCACTTCAACTTGAAAAGCGTATCACTTTCAGACGCGCTATGAAACAGTGCATGGGCAGAGCGATGAAAGCAGGCGTAAAAGGTATCAAAACACAGTGCAGCGGTCGTCTCGGCGGTGCTGAAATCGCAAGAAGCGAGCAGTATCACGAAGGTACAATTCCGCTTCAGACACTTCGCGCTGATATCGATTACGGTTTTGCTGAGGCAAACACAACCTACGGTATCATTGGTGTTAAAGTTTGGATTTACAATGGCGAAGTTTTATACGATAACCGTCGTAAATCAAACACTAAAAAGGAAGGGGGCGCTCGTTAATGTTACTTCCGAAGCGTGTTAAATATCGCAGACAGCAAAGAGGCCGCCTTACAGGTAAGGCGCTTAAAGGTAACAAGGTAAGTTACGGAGATTTCGGTCTTCAGGCAACAGAGCCGGCTTGGATCACTTCAAACCAAATCGAGGCTGCCCGTGTAGCAATGACCCGTTACATTAAGCGTGGCGGTCAGGTATGGATCAAAATCTTCCCTGACAAGCCGATTACTCAAAAACCTGCCGAAACCCGAATGGGTTCAGGTAAAGGTTCACCTGAGTATTGGGTAGCAGTAGTTAAGCCGGGCAGAGTAATGTTCGAGATTGCAGGTGTTGATGAAACAGTCGCAAGAGAAGCATTACGCCTTGCAGCAAACAAGCTCCCGATCAAATGTAAATTTGTAACTAAAGCAGAGGAGGGCGAACAGTAATGAAGGCAAATGAAGTAAGAGAAATGTCAGTTGCAGAACTTGAAAACAAACTTACCGAGCTTAAAAAAGAGCTTTTTAACCTTCGTTTTCAGTCGGCCACAAATCAGCTTGAAAATCCGATGCGTATAAAGGCAGTTAAGAAAGATATCGCAAGAATCAAAACAATTCTTCGCGAAATCGAACTTAAAGCCGACGCACAGTAAGGAGGAGACGTTTTAACATGGAAAGAAATCTCAGAAAAACAAGAACCGGCAGAGTCGTAAGCGACAAAATGGACAAAACCGTGGTTGTTGCCATTGAGGACAATGTTAAGCATCCTCTCTACGGTAAAATTGTAAAGAAAACTGTTAGACTCAAGGCACACGATGAAGAGAACGCTTGCAGCGTAGGCGACAGAGTTCTCGTAATGGAAACAAGACCGCTTTCTAAAGATAAGAGATGGCGTGTTGTCGAGATAGTTACTAAGGCGAAATAATCTGAGTTATTTCGTATATAAGGATTAAGGAGGAATTACTGTGATTCAACAGCAGACTTACCTCAAGGTTGCCGACAACACCGGTGCAAAAGAACTTATGTGCATTCGTGTACTCGGCGGTTCCGGCAGAAGGTATGCTAATATAGGTGACGTAGTTGTTGCTTCGGTTAAAAAAGCAGCACCAGGCGGCACAGTAAAAAAAGGCGATGTAGTCAAAGCCGTAGTTGTTCGTTCGGCTAAAGGCGTGCGTCGTGCAGACGGCACATATATTCGTTTCGACGAAAATGCAGCCGTAATCATCAGAGATGACAAGAGCCCGAGAGGAACTCGTATTTTTGGGCCTGTTGCCCGTGAGCTTCGTGAGAAAGAATATACAAAAATTCTTTCCCTCGCTCCGGAAGTACTTTAATGGGAGGTTTATCGAGAATGAGTAAAATGAACATTAAAGTCGGAGATACCGTTAAGATTCTTGTCGGTGACGAACAGGACAAGGGTAAGACAGGTAAAGTTCTTCAGGTAAGCCCGAAAGAAGGCAAAGTCATCGTTGAAGGACGAAATTTTGTATCAAAGCATGTAAAGGCTCGCAAGCCCGGTGATCCTTCGGGAATCATCAAGGCTGAATCAGCAATTTATGCTTGCAAGGTTCAACTCGTATGCCCTAAATGTAAAGAGGCTGTAAGAGTCGGACATAAAGTTAATGATGATGGCAGAAAAGTACGCGTTTGTAAAAAATGCGGCGCCGAATTTTAAGTAAAGGAGTAGCATAAAATGGCAAGATTAAAAGACACATATAAGTCTGAAGTCGCACCTGCTTTAATGAAGAAGTTTAATTATAAAAGCGTTATGCAGATTCCTAAACTTGATAAGGTAATCATTAACGTAGGATGCGGCGAGGCAAAAGATAACTCAAAAGTTATCGACGCAGTATGCAATGACCTCGCACTTATAACCGGACAGAAGGCAGTTGCCTGCGTAGCCAGAAAATCAGTCGCAAACTTTAAAGTTCGTGAAGGTATGGCTATCGGCGTTAAGGTAACACTTCGCGGTGAGAAAATGTACGAATTTGTAGACAGATTTTTCTCAGCGGCTCTCCCGAGAGTCAGAGACTTCAAGGGTATCAATCCCAATTCATTTGACGGTCGCGGAAACTATTCTATGGGCGTTAAAGAACAGTTGATTTTCCCTGAAATCGAATATGATAAGATTGATAAAGTACGCGGTATGGACATCAATTTTGTTACAACTGCAACAACAGACGAAGAAGCACGCGAGTTATTAACATTACTCGGCGCTCCGTTCGCTAAGTAAAGGAGGAAAGTACAGTGGCTAAAACAGCAATGAAAGTTAAACAGGCACGTCCTGCAAAGTATTCAACAAGAGAATATAACAGATGTAAAATCTGCGGAAGACCACATGCTTATCTCCGTAAATATGGTATCTGCCGTATTTGCTTCAGAGAACTCGCTTATAAAGGCGAAATTCCCGGAGTAAAGAAAGCAAGCTGGTAAGAGGAGGACAACGGTTATGCAAATCACCGATACTATCGCTGATATGCTTACAAGAATTAGAAACGCTAATTCCGCAAAGCACGAATCAGTTGATATACCTGCATCAAACATGAAAAAAGCAATCGCTCAGATTCTTCTTGATGAAGGATATATCAAGGGCTTCACCGTAACAGAAGACGGTAAACAGGGTGTAATTACAGTTAACCTTAAATACGGCCCCAATAAGTCGCAGGTCATCACCGGCTTGCGCAGAGTTTCTAAGCCCGGTCTTAGAATTTATTCAGATGTAGAAAATATGCCTAAAGTTATGAAAGGTTTAGGTATCGCAATTGTTTCAACATCTAAAGGCATTATGACAGACAAGCAGGCTCGCAAGGCAAATGTCGGCGGCGAAGTCCTCGCGTTTGTTTGGTAAGGAGGTGCCTTTAATATGTCAAGAATCGGTAATAAACCAATAACAATTCCAGCAGGCGTCGAAGTAAAAGTAGACGGACAGACTGTAACTGTTAAAGGACCTAAGGGAACACTTACACAGCAGTTTCGTAAAGAAATCACTGTAGAAGTTGAAGGCACACAAGTAAAAGTTACTCGTTGCAACGACGAAAAGACCGCTAAATCACTTCACGGATTAAGCCGTACTTTAGTATCAAATATGATTGAAGGCGTTGCAAACGGTTACTCAAAGACTCTTGAAGTAGTAGGCGTAGGATACCGTGTTCAAAAGCAGGGAACAAACCTTGTAATGAACTTAGGTTACTCACATCAGGTAATTATGCCTGAAACCGACACTATCAAGATTGAAGTTCCGGACCCGAACACAATCGTTGTTTCCGGAGCAGACAAGCAAGAAGTTGGCCAATTTGCGGCAGAAGTTCGCGAAAAGCGTCCGCCGGAGCCTTACAAGGGCAAAGGTATTCGCTATAAGGGTGAATATATACGCCGCAAAGAAGGTAAAGCAGGTAAGAAGTAAGGAGGAGTTTAAATGGTTACTAAGAAAGACAGCAATAAAGCAAGACTTCATCGCCATGTGCGTGTACGCAGCAAAATCAGCGGAACACCTGAACGCCCTCGCTTCGATGTTTTCCGTTCAAATGCTAACATCTATGCACAAATCATAGACGATACAACAGGTACAACTTTGGTAAGCGCATCTTCAGTAGAAAAAGATTTCGGCTATGGCGGAAACAAAGATGCAGCAAAGAAAGTTGGTCTTCTCATAGCAGAGAGAGCAGTTAAAAAAGGTATAACCGAGGTCGTTTTTGACCGCGGTGGTTACATTTATCACGGCCGTGTCAAAGAATTGGCCGAAGGTGCCCGCGAGGGCGGCCTCAAGTTCTAAGAAAAGGAGGAATTACTTTTGGCTAATAAAATTGACGCATCAACACTTGATTTACAAGAACGCATGGTATCGCTTAACCGCGTATCAAAGACTGTAAAAGGCGGACGCATTATGAAGTTTACTGCACTTATGGTAGTAGGCGACGGTGCAGGCCATGTAGGCTTTGGTTTAGGTAAAGCGAGAGAAGTGCCTGACGCTATCCGCAAGGGTATCGAAGACGCAAAGAAAAATCTTATTGAAGTTTCTTTAAAGGGCACAACAATTCCTCACGAGATTATCGGTGAATTTGACGCAGGCAGAGTATTGCTTAAGCCTGCTGCACCCGGTACCGGAGTTATCGCCGGCGGTGCTGTAAGACCGGTACTTGAACTTGTAGGAATTAAAGATATTCGTACAAAGGCTCTTCGTTCAAACAATGCTTGTAATGTCGTAAGAGCAACAATCGACGGTTTGTCAAAACTCAGAAATGCAGAACAAGTTGCTGCAGTTCGCGGAAAAACCGTTAAAGAAATTTTAGATTAAGGGGGAGCAGCATTATGCCAAGAAAAGCAAAGGCTGCAGGCCTTAAAGTAAAACTCGTCAAGAGCCTTATCGGCTGCAAAGACGACCAAATTGCAACCGCTGAGTCACTCGGACTTCACAAAATCGGCGATGAGAGAATTCAACCCGATAACGCATCGACTCAGGGTAAGATTAAAAAAATCTGTCACCTTATCGAAGTCACCAACGCTTAATTAGGGAGGTGCAAATTAATGAAACTGCATGATTTAACTGCAACGCCCGGCTCAAAATTTGAGCGTAAAAGAATAGGTCGCGGACACGGTTCGGGACAGGGCAAAACATCAGGTAAAGGTCATAAGGGACAAAAGGCTCGTTCAGGCGGCTCAATTCGTCCCGGTTTTGAAGGCGGTCAGATGCCGCTTCAAAGACGCATACCAAAAAGAGGTTTTAATAATATTTTCGCTGCAAAATGTGATATCATCAATGTATCCGACCTTAATAAATTTGAGGCCGGTGCGGTAGTTGATACAACTGCTCTTATCGAAAAGGGCTTAGTTAACAACCCACGCAACGGTGTAAAGGTTTTAGGAAACGGCGAAATCTCTGTCAACCTTACCGTCAAACTCACAGCTTTCTCTGAAACTGCTAAGCAGAAAATAGAAGCTGCAGGCGGAAAGGCAGAGGTGGTATAACGTGTTTGAAACCTTAAGGAATGCTTGGAAAGTACCTGATATCAGAAAAAAGATATTTTATACACTGATGATAATTCTCATCTTCCGTGTAGGCTCGGTAATACCGGTTCCTTTTATTGATGTATCCGCACTCAGCCAGGCAATTTCAAACTCGGCTTCAGGCGAATTCTTCAACTACATTTCGGCACTTACAGGTGCCGGCTTACAGTACGGTGCAGTATTCGCGATGAGCGTTACCCCATACATCAATTCGTCAATTATAATGCAACTTTTAAGTGTTGCTATTCCGGCTCTTCAAAGAATGGCTGAAGAAGGCGAGAGCGGCAGAAAGAAAATTGCCGCTTTAACAAGATATGCAACTGTTATCCTCGGTTTAATTCAGGGTACTGCATACTTCTTCTGGCTCAAGGGCAGCGGACTCGTCGAAGCAGACGCAGGCTTTGCTATGTGGTTTGCAGGTATAACAATTGTACTTTGCTTTACCGCAGGTTCTGCTATAATGATGTGGCTTGGCGAAAGAATTGACGAAAAAGGTATAGGCAACGGAATTTCAATTCTCTTGTTTGCCGGCATCTTGTCAAGAGTACCCGATGCGGTAGCATCACTGTGGGCTATGATACAACAAGGCAACATCATCGGCTTGATTTTAATTCTGGCTGTATTTGTAGCAGTAATCGGTTTTATCGTATTTATGACCGGCGCAGAAAGAAAAGTGCCTGTCCAGTATGCTAAAAGAGTAGTAGGACGCAAAGTATATGGCGGACAAAGTTCACATATTCCGATTCAAGTTAATATGTCAGGCGTTATGCCTATCATTTTCGCTTCATCATTTTTAGCAATTCCTACAATGGTTTTAGGTTTTATGAAAAACACCGAATCATTAATTTACAGACTTTTAGTTCCGTTCTCATATCAAGGCGGATTCTATATGTTAATTTATTTTCTGATGATTATCGGTTTTGCTTATTTCTATGTAAGCATTCAGTACAACCCTGTTGAGATGGCAAATAATTTAAGAAAGAACAACGGTGCTGTACCGGGTATTCGTCCGGGCAAGCCGACCGCAGATTTCTTGAAGAAAATATTGTCAAGAGTTACTCTTATCGGAGCGCTGTTCCTCAGCGTAATCGCATTGATGCCTGTCGTAATGGGCAGCGTAGCGGGACTCAACCTCACAGTCGGCGGTACTTCAATACTCATCGTTGTCGGTGTAGCAATTGATACTGTTAAAAATCTTGAATCACAACTTGTAATGCGTAACTACAAAGGATTCCTTGATTAAATGAAACTCAAAATCTCGTCGCATTCTTAATGCGGAGTGCGACGAGAGTTAAAAAAGGGGAATTAACCGATGAATTTAATTTTATTAGGAGCACCCGGTGCCGGCAAAGGCACACAAGCAGAAAAGATTTGCGAAAAACTTTCTATTCCGACAATTTCAACCGGTAATATCATTCGTGCCGCTTTAAAAGAAGGTACCGAAATGGGACTTAAAGCAAAGTCTTATATGGACAAAGGCGCTTTGGTACCGGACGAAGTCGTTATCGGAATTATCAAAGAAAGACTCAGTAATGATGACTGCAAATCAGGATTTATTCTGGACGGTTTTCCGCGCACAATTCCGCAGGCGCAAGCGCTTGATGATATGGGCATAGTAATCGACAAGGTTATTTCAATCGAAGTACCCGACGATAAAATTATGACTCGTATGACAGGACGCAGAGTTTGCTTACAGTGCGGAGCAACATTCCATACAGAATATAAAAAACCGTCAAAAGACGGAATTTGTGACTTGTGCGGAGCAGAACTTTCCATAAGAAAAGATGATGCGCCCGAAACAGTTGCAGATAGACTTAAAGTCTATCATGAACAAACAGAGCCTTTAAAGGACTACTATGAAAAAGCAGGTAAACTTAAAATAGTAGTAGGACAGGAAGAAGTTGCTGATACAACAGCACTTACCTTTGCCGCTTTAGAGGACTAAGAGAAAAGAGTGGTAAACATGATAGTGCTTAAAACTTCAAGAGAACTTGCTCTTATGAAGCAAGCCGGTAAAATATCGGCAGGAGCACTGCGTATTGCAGGAGAATCAATAGAACCGGGAATTACAACAGCCGAGATTGATAAAATTGCTTATGACTATATTTTGTCACAAGGCGCTAAACCTAATTTCCTGAACTACAACGGTTTTCCCGCTACGGCATGTATTTCCATAAATGACGAGGTAATTCACGGCATACCGAGTAAATCTCGAGTTATTAAAGAAGGGGACATCGTTTCCTTGGACTTGGGAGCAGTGTTTGAGGGTTATCACGGAGATAATGCTGCTACTTTTGCCTGCGGAGATATTTCCGACGAGGCAAAGCGGCTGATAGATACTACCAGAGAAAGCCTTTATGAAGGAATTAAAATGGCAGTATATGGCAACAGAGTTTCCGATATTTCAAATGCAATACAACAGTATGTTGAGGCTCGTGGTTACTCGGTGGTCAGAGAATACATCGGCCATGGAGTAGGTGCAAGCCTGCATGAAGCACCTGAAGT
The DNA here is from genome assembly GCA_036310005.1 of Acutalibacteraceae bacterium. Classification (GTDB taxonomy): domain Bacteria; phylum Bacillota; class Clostridia; order Oscillospirales; family Acutalibacteraceae; genus JAXJSP01. The sequence goes on from JAXJSP010000005.1 coordinate 20,597, forward strand.
ACCCAATTTCGGAAAGCCCGGTCGAGGACCACGCCTTGTACCCGGTATGACAATCGCCATTGAGCCTATGATAAATATGGGCACACACGCAGTTAAGGTTTTACCCGACGGTTGGACTGTTAAAACAATGGACGGAAAACTTAGTGCGCACTTTGAACATTCGGTTGCGATAACTAAAGACAAACCGTTGATTTTAACCTTGCCCGATTAAATTATGATAAAAGTCGTAGTAAATCTTAACGGGCGTGACAAAGGCAAACTTTTTGCAGTAATTAAAGACGAGGGTAAATTCGTATTGATTGCCAACGGCAAGCAAAGAAAAATTGACTCTGCGAAACTTAAAAGCAAAAAGCATATCAAAGATACAGGTGTGACGCTTGAAGAAAGTTGGATTAAAACAAACCGCAGTCTGGCAAAAGCGCTCAGAACTGTCAACCAATAGGGAGGTTTTTTCGTGTCCAAACAGGATATGATTGAAATTGAAGGTACGGTCGTCGAAGCCCTACCGAATGCAACATTTAAGGTAGAGTTGCCAAACGGACATGTAATACTTGCTCACATTTCAGGTAAATTGAGAATGAACTACATTCGTATTTTGCCGGGAGATAAAGTGACAGTAGAAATGTCACCGTACGATTTAACAAAAGGACGCATTACTTGGCGTTCAAAGTAATCGTAAAAAAAAGTAATTTACAAAGCCGAAAATCGGCTGAGAAAACTTAGGAGGTAATTATAATGAAAGTCAGACCTTCTGTAAAAAAGATTTGCGAAAAATGCAAGGTTATCAAGCGTAAAGGCCGTATAATGGTAATATGCGAGAATCCGAAGCATAAGCAGCGCCAGGGTTAACCTGCGCTTAGCGATTTATGGAGGTGCAACAAACACATGGCACGTTTAGCTGGTGTTGACTTGCCTAGAGAAAAGCGAGTCGAAATAGGATTAACCTATATTTACGGTATTGGCCGTAAAACTTCAAATGACATTCTCAAAGCAACAGGAATTAATCCTGACATTAGAGTTAAAGATTTAACCGATGAGGATGTAGCAAAAATTCGTGAATATATTGAGCATAACCTCGCTGTAGAGGGCGACCTTCGCAGAGAGATTGCAACAAATATCAAACGTTTAAATGACATTGGATGCTACCGTGGCGTCCGTCACCGCAAGGGTCTTCCTGTAAGAGGTCAGCGTTCAAAGACAAACGCTCGTACCCGTAAAGGACCAAAGAAGACTATTGCTAACAAGAAGAAATAAGGGGGATTGATTTACATGGCACAGAAAGTTTCTCGTAAAAAGCGTGAAAAAAAGAATATCGAGCGCGGTGCAGCACATATACAGTCAACCTTCAATAACACAATAGTTACCATTACCGATGTACAGGGTAATGCAATTTCTTGGGCATCAGCCGGCGAACTCGGTTTCAGAGGTTCAAGAAAATCAACTCCTTTCGCTGCTCAGTCTGCTGCAGAAACCGCAGCAAAAGCAGCAATGGAGCATGGTCTTAAAACTGTTGAAGTATTTGTCAAGGGACCGGGTGCAGGCCGTGAAGCTGCTATCAGAGCTCTTCAAGCAGCAGGCCTCGAGGTTACACTTATTAAAGATGTTACCCCAATTCCTCACAACGGCTGCCGTCCTCCCAAGAGAAGACGCGTATAATTGGAGGTACAAATAAATGGCTAGATATACTGGACCGGTATGTAAACTTTGCCGCCGCGAAGGAGAAAAACTTTTCCTTAAAGGCGCAAAATGTTATTCAGAAAAATGCCCGATGAAGTCAAGAAACTTTGTTCCCGGACAACATGGTAAGGGCAGAAAGAAAACTTCGGAATACGGACTTCAACTCAGAGCAAAGCAGAGAGCAAGACGTTATTATGGCGTTTTGGAAGGACAGTTCCATCATTATTTTGAAATTGCTGAAAGCAAAAATGGCGTAACAGGTGAAAACCTTCTCAAATTACTTGAGAGCCGTCTTGACAATATTGTTTATCGTCTCGGCTGGGCTAATTCAAGAGCAGAAGCAAGACAACTTATTGTACACGGTCATTTCACCGTCAACGGTAAAAAGGTAAACATCCCGTCATATCTTGTTAAAGCAGGACAGACAGTTGCTATTAAAGCGGACAGTAAGGACAGCGTTAAAATCAAGGAAATTCTTGAAGGAAACGCAGGACGCCCTGTTCCTACATGGCTTGACATCAATAAAGATGAGTGCGTAGCAAAAGTCGTAAATCTTCCCGAAAGAGAAGATATTGATGCACCTGTTGATGAACAGCTTATCGTAGAATTCTATTCTAAGTAATAGCATAACGCATTTTTAAACCGCTAAGGAGGGTTTTGAATGATAGAATTTGAGAAGCCCAGAATTGAAGTAGTAACAGGCGAAGAAAACTCACGCTACGGTAAGTTTGTAGTAGAGCCTTTGGAGCGCGGTTACGGCACAACATTAGGCAACAGTTTAAGAAGAGTTCTTCTTTCATCATTACCGGGTGTTGCTGCAACTTCAATCAAAATTGATGGTGTAGTTCACGAGTTCTCCACCATTCCGGGTGTTAAAGAGGATGTTACCGAAATCGTTCTCAACATTAAAGGACTCAACGCAATTCTTCACTGCGACGGACCGAAAACAGTCTATATTGACGCAGAAGGTCCATGTGAAGTTACAGGTGCTACAATAAGAGACGATGCAGATGTAGAAATACTCAATCCGGAACTTCATATTGCAACAATCGGTGCAAACGGAAAATTATCAATGGAAATTGTACTCGATAAAGGCAGAGGTTATGTACCTGCCGAACGCAATAAAGAAGATGTATCTTTTGTAGGTGTAATTGCAGTTGACTCAATTTACACACCTGTATTAAAAGTAAATTATACTGTTGAAAACACTCGTGTAGGTCAGATTACCGACTTTGATAAACTGACACTCGAAGTTTGGACAGACGGAACTTGCACAGCCCAGGAGGCTGTTGCGCTCGGAGCCAAGGTTCTCACAGAACACCTGAATCTCTTTGTTGACCTTTCTGATGAAACAGAATTCCCGGAAATGATGAAAAATCATCCCGACGAAGACAACAAAAAGGTACTGGAAACAACAATTGAGGAACTTGACTTGTCGGTTCGTAGTTTTAACTGCCTTAAAAGAGCCGGCATAAACACAGTAGAAGACCTTATCAGCAAGTCTGACGAGGAAATGATGAAAGTCAGAAATCTCGGCAGAAAATCTTTGGAAGAAGTAGTATCTAAACTTGCTTCTTTAGGACTCGGACTTGCTGATAGCGAAGAGGACTAATTAGTCCTGTAATTTGTTCAAGGAGTGATATTAAATGCCAGGTACAAGAAAACTCGGCAGAACAAGCGACCATAGAATGGCTATGCTTCGCTGCATGGTTACATTCTTGCTTGAAAACGGTAAAATCGAAACAACCGTAACAAGAGCAAAAGAAGTTCGCTCAATGGCTGAGAAATATATAACTTTGGCTAAAGACAACAGCCTTCATTCAAAAAGACAGGCGATGGCTTTTATTACTAAAGAGTCTGTTGTTAATAAGCTTTATACTGATATTGCACCTAAATATGCTGATAAAAACGGTGGTTACACCCGCATCATTAAAACAGGTCCCCGTCGCGGAGACGCTGCTGAAATGGCAATTATCGAGCTTGTGTAATATATAAGTTATGCCCTCTGCAAAAAAGCAGAGGGCTTATTTTTTCTTATTATATTCAACATCACGGAATATATACGAATTTATGCAAAAATATTGCATAAATATACAAAAATATACATTGAATTATGCAAAATTATGCAATGTATACAATAAAACAAGGGTTTAAAACCGCATTTTTGTCGTGCAAAATGCAAAAAACACTCAAAAAAGACTTGCATAACTATTCATATTTTGATATACTATCTGCATAAAATAAATATACATTTTAAACGTACAAAGGAGAACAAAATGAGCGATAAACAAATTAAGAAAGTAGTACTTGCATATTCGGGCGGACTTGATACATCAATTATCATTCCCTGGCTTAAAGAAAATTACAATAATCCGGAAATTATTGCTGTATCCGGTAATGTCGGACAGGCAGACGAACTCGAAGGACTTGAAGAAAAAGCACTTAAAACAGGTGCTTCAAAACTTTACATTGAAGACTTAACCGAAGAATTTGTAAATGATATTGTAATTCCTACCGTACAGGCAGGTGCAAAGTATGAAGAATACTTACTCGGCACAGCGCTTGCAAGACCTATTATCGGCAAACGCCTTGCAGAAATTGCAATCAAAGAGGGAGCAGACGCAATTTGTCACGGATGCACGGGAAAAGGTAATGACCAGGTGCGTTTTGAACTTGCAATTAAGGCGTTTGCACCGGGCATGAAAATTATTGCACCTTGGCGCGAGTGGGATATTAAATCACGCGAGGAAGAAATCGAATACGCAGAGGCTCATAACATTCCTTTGAAAATAAACAGAGAAACTAACTATTCAAAAGATAAAAACTTATGGCACTTGTCACACGAAGGTCTTGATTTGGAAGATGCCGGCAACGAGCCGCTTTATGAAAAAGAGGGCTTTTTGGAAATGGGTGTATCTCCCATACAGGCTCCCGACAAGCCGACTTATCTGGAACTTGAATTTGAAAAGGGCGTGCCGGTCGCATTAGACGGAAAGAAAATGAGCGCTAAAGAAATCATTTTAAAATTAAATGAACTTGGCGGTCAAAACGGTATCGGACTTTTGGACATAATTGAAAACCGTCTTGTCGGTATGAAATGCCGCGGCGTTTATGAAACTCCCGGCGGTGATATTCTTTACTTTGCTCATAACTATCTTGAAACTATGTGCCTTGACAAAATGACAATGCATAAAAAACAGGAACTTTCAATTACATTTGCAGACTTATTATATAACGGACAGTGGTACACTCCTTTAAGAGAAGCACTTTCCGCATTCGTTGCAAAGACTCAGGAACATGTTACGGGTAAAGTCAGAATTAAACTATATAAAGGCAATATGATTAAAGCCGGTGTCTGGAGCGACTGGTCACTTTACAGCGAAGAAATCGCAACTTTCGGTGAGGATGAAGTCTATAATCAGAAAGACAGCGCAGGATTTATCAATCTTTGGGGACTTCCGATTTCCGTTCAGGCACAGGTCGAAAACAAAAATAAAAACAAATAAAACACTTGTTAAAATCGTTTAAGGCGATAAATAATTTAAAAACAAGGCGACAAAGAGGGAGAAATTTCTCTTTGTCGTATTGTACTTTGATTAAGGTAATTAAGGAGATATAAAATGCAACTTTGGAAGGGCAGATTTCAAAAGGAATTAGACCCAAAAACCAATGACTTCAATTCTTCAATTTCTTTTGACAGTCGTATGTATAAAGAAGATATTGAAGGCAGTATTGCTCACGCTACAATGCTTGCCGCACAGGGCATAATTTCAGCCGAAGATTTAAGCAGCATAGTCAGCGGACTTAAAGATATTAAATCTGAAATTGAAAGCGGAAAACTGCTTATTGATCCCAACGCAGAGGATATACACACCTTTGTTGAGGGAGAACTCACCGCACGAATCGGAGCGGCAGGAAAAAGACTTCATACTGCGCGTAGCCGAAACGACCAGGTTGCACTTGATATAAGACTCTATCTTCGCAAGGAATGTGACGCGCTTTATGCTCAACTTACCGAGCTTATTGATGTCTTAACCGCAAAAGCTGAGCAGTATGCAAACGCTGTTATGCCGGGTTATACACATCTTCAAAGGGCGCAACCCATTACTTTCGGACATCATCTTATGGCTTATGCGGAAATGTTGCTTCGCGATAAAGAGCGCCTTACAGATGCTAAAAAACGAATGAACTACTGTCCTTTGGGTTCTTGCGCTTTGGCAGGAACTACATATAATACAGACAGACAAATGACTGCCGAGAGTTTAGGCTTTTTCGGACCAATGCAAAACTCTCTTGACGGTGTTTCGGACAGAGATTTCTGTATTGAACTTGCAAGCACACTTTCTATAATAATGGTGCATCTTTCGCGCTTTTCGGAGGAAATCGTGCTTTTTGCATCTTATGAATTCAAATTTATTGAACTTGATGATGCTTTTTCAACCGGCTCCTCTATAATGCCGCAAAAGAAAAACCCCGATATTACGGAGTTAATAAGAGGAAAATCAGGCAGAGTGTTCGGCGATCTTACGACACTGCTTACTATGATGAAAGGTCTTCCGCTTGCTTATAATAAGGATATGCAGGAGGATAAAGAGGCTATCTTTGATGCTTTCGATACTGTAAAAATGTGTCTGACTGCATTTATTCCGATGCTCGATACTATGACAGCCCTGCCCGAAAATATGCGTAAAGCGGCGGCATACGGTTTTATAAACGCTACCGATTGTGCCGATTATCTTGTAAGCAAGGGACTCCCGTTCAGAGATGCTTACAAGGCAACGGGCGAACTTGTAGCGCTTTGCATAGAAAAAGGCACAACATTGGAACAACTTCCTTTAGAAGAATATAAAAAAATATGCAGTATGTTTGATGAGGGCGTGTATGAGGCAATCGACCTTGATAAATGCGTGAATGAGCGCACTTCTCTGGGCGGGCCCGCACCGCAGAATGTACTCGCTCAAGTAAAAAGAGTAAGGGAGCTTAATAAATAGGTGACTAAAACGACAAAAGTGTTTATTGACGGAAGTCAGGGAACAACAGGGCTTAAAATATTTGACAGACTTAAAAAAAGAAACGATATAGAACTTATTTGTTTAAGTGAGGATAAAAGAAAAGATTTAACCGCGCGTAAATGGGCGCTTAATTCGGCTGATATCGCCTTTTTATGTCTTCCCGACGATGCGGCAATCGAGGCTGTTAAACTGATAGAAAACGAAAACACCGTGGTTATAGACACCTCCACAGCACATCGCACCGATGAGAACTTTGCATACGGTTTTCCTGAACTCTCACAAACACTTGAAAATAAAATAAAGAACTCAAACAGAATAGCAGTACCCGGTTGTTATGCAAGCGGCTTTATCGCTCTTGTAAAACCTCTGACGGATGCGAATTTTCTCTTACCGTCACAGGATATATTCTGCCACGCGGTTTCGGGTTACAGCGGCGCGGGTAAAAAAGGTATCGCTCAATACGAGAGCGAAAACCGCGATGCTTTACTGGATGCTCCTCGCGAGTATGCGCTCACTCAACAACACAAGCATTTAAAAGAAATGAAAATTATAAGCGGTCTTGAAAATGAACCGGTTTTTTCTCCTTATGTTTGTGACTATTTCAGCGGTATGATTATGACAGTTCCTGTTCTTAAAAAAGATTTAAAAAACGGAGTAACTGCTGAAGATATAAAAAATCTTTATAAAGAAAAATATAGCGGTAAAATAGTTAAGTATAAAGAATCTGTTGACAAAAACGGTTTTATTTCGGCAAAGACTATGTCGCAAAAAGACTCAATGGTAATCACAGTAGCAGGAAACAGTGACAGAATACTTTTAATTGCCTGTTATGATAATTTAGGTAAGGGTGCCAGCGGAGCAGCGCTTGAGTGTATGAACTTGAAAATGGGTAAGGCGCCCGACTTTATGCTTGATATATAGGAGAAAATATGATTAATTTTATAAGCGGCGGTGTTACCGCGCCAAAAGGGTTTAAAGCAAGCGGTATTCACTGCGGCATCAGAAAAAATAAGGAAAAAAGAGATTTAGCATTAATACTTGCAGATACCGAGTGTGACACAGCGGCAGTATATACTAAAAATTTAGTTTACGGAGCCCCCATAACAGTCACAAAAAACAATATCGCCGACGGTAAGGCAAGGGCAATTATCTGTAACAGCGGAATTGCCAATACCTGCAACTGCGACGGAGTGGAAAAAGCACAACTTATGTGCTCTCTGGCGGCAGAGGCGACAGGTCTTAAAGCAACCGATTTTATAGTGGCATCTACCGGTGTTATAGGTCAGCCGATTAATATTGAGCCGATTAAAAGCGGACTGCCTTTGCTTGTAAAGGAACTCTCTTTTGACGGTTCGGACAATGCGGCTCAGGCTATAATGACTACCGATACTGTAAAGAAAGAATTTGCCGCAGAGTTTACTCTCGGTGAGAAAAAGTGCAGAATAGGTGCTATTGCAAAGGGCAGCGGAATGATTCATCCGAATATGGCTACTATGCTTTGCTTTATTACCACCGATGTCAATATAGACTCAAAAATGCTCAAAAATGCTCTTTTGGATGTCGTTGACGACAGTTTTAATATGTTATCTGTTGACGGAGACACCTCAACTAACGACACAGTTGCTGTTTTAGCATCGGGAAAAGCGCAAAACAAACGCATAGAGGAGAAAAACGAGGACTATTATGTTTTCGTGTCAGCGCTTGCCGCTGTATCGGAAAAAATAGTCAAACTCATGGCAAAAGACGGTGAAGGCGCGACAAAACTTGTCGAATGTCAGGTAAGCGGAGCCGAAAGCGAAAAAGTCGCAAAGGCTTGCGCAAAATCTGTTATCTGTTCTTCGCTTGTCAAGGCGGCTATGTTCGGCGCCGATGCCAACTGGGGCAGAATTTTGTGTGCTTTGGGTTATGCGGGAGCAGATATTGATGTCAATAAAGTCGATGTTTGGTTTAAATCTGAGGGCGGAGAAATTTTAGTTTGCAAAGACGGTACGGGCGTTGAATTTTCCGAAGAACTTGCAAAGGAAATTCTGATTAAAGACGAGATTTATATAACAGTCAGTCTCGGTGACGGTGAGTTTTCTGCTACTGCTTACGGTTGCGACCTTACATACGAATATGTTAAAATAAACGGTGATTACAGAACTTAAAGATATATTTAATTAAGCGGAGAAAAATTTATGAATCTTACAAATTCCGAAAGGGCAGAGGTTCTTACTCAGGCCCTTCCGTATATAAAAAGATATAACGGAGAAATTGTTGTTATCAAGTATGGCGGTAATGCGATGATAAACGAACAGTTAAAACAACAGGTTATGGAAGATATTGTTCTTCTTTGGCTTATAGGTGTCAAGATTGTTCTTATTCACGGAGGCGGCCCCGAAATCAACGATTTGATGGATAAATTAGGTAAAAAGCCCGAGTTTGTTGACGGGCTTCGCGTTACCGATAAAGAAACGGTGGATATTGTCCAGATGGTGCTTGCCGGCAAGGTTAATAAAACCCTTGTAAATCTGCTTGAAATGAAAGGCGGCAAGGCGATGGGTATTTCGGGTATGGACGGACGACTCATTGAATCGGAGATTAAAGACGAGCGCCTCGGTTATGTCGGTAAAATTACAAATGTTAATATTGAACCTATCACCGACCTTTTAGAAAAGGGATATATCCCGGTAGTGTCCACTATCGGATGCGACAAAGAGGGAAATGCTTATAACATAAACGGTGATATCGCCGCCGCACATATTGCAGGCGCTATGGGTGCAAAAAGGCTTATTATGATGACTGACATTGACGGAATACTCCGCGACCGCCATGACTCGTCAACGCTTATTCCGGAAGTCACAATTTCAGATATTAAAAAACTTCGCGACGAGGGAATTGTGTCGGGAGGAATGATTCCTAAAGTTGATTGTTGCATAGAGGCAATTCACAAGGGAGTTAAAAATGTAGTCATTATGGACGGCAGAGTACCTCACTCAATACTTATGGAAATATTAACCGATGAGGGTGCCGGTACAATGGTAAGCGCGGATAAATCGGATAACAATCAAAGAGGATAAATAATGCAAGATTTAGTAAGTACAGATAAAAATTATATTGCAGGTACATATAACCGATTCCCCATCGAAATCATTTCGGGTAAAGGATGCCGCTTTTATGATATAAGCGGCAAGGAATATATAGATATGGGTTCGGGGATAGGCGTCAATGCCTTCGGTACAGGCGATGACGAATGGAAACATGCGGTTATTTCACAGTTAGATAAAGTACAGCATACTTCAAATCTTTATTATACCGAGCCTTGTGTCCGCCTTGCAAAACTTTTGTGCGATAAAACAGGAATGAAAAAGGTGTTTTTTTCAAATTCGGGCGCGGAGGCAAACGAATGTGCAATAAAGGTCGCAAGAAAGTGGGCTTGTGAAAATAAGGGGCGCGACTGTTTTAAAATAGTAACGCTTGAAAACAGTTTTCACGGAAGAACAATCACTACCCTTGCGGCAACGGGGCAGGAACATTATCACGAGTTGTTTAACCCTTTGACAGAAGGCTTTATTCATACCCCCGCAAACGATATAGCCGCTTTGCAAAAAACCGTAAGCGAAAACAATGTTGCCGCTGTTATGTTTGAGTGTGTTCAGGGTGAGGGCGGAGTTGTACCGCTTGATGCCGATTTTGTAAAGGAGATTGAAACCCTTTCAAAAAAACATAATTTTCTCATAATTGCAGATGAAGTCCAGACAGGCAACGGAAGAACCGGCAAAATGTATGCTTATATGAATTTCGGTATCAAACCCGATATTGTATCTACCGCGAAAGGACTTGGCGGCGGACTTCCCATAGGCGCGGCATTACTCGGAGAAAAGACGGAAAATGTTTTAAAATTCGGCGAGCACGGTTCTACCTACGGAGGAAACCCTGTTTGCTCCGCGGCAGCGCTGAGCGTTGTCAGTCGGCTCACCGATTCTTTTTTAAGTGAGGTCAACGAAAAAAGCAAATATATTTTTTCTCAGTTTGAAAACGCAAAAGGCGTTATATCGGTAAGCGGAATGGGACTTATGATTGGCATAAAAACAAAAAAGCCGGCATCAGAGGTTGTAAAATCTGCGATTGAAAAAGGTGTGCTTTGTCTTACCGCAAAGGATAAAATCCGTCTTTTGCCGCCGCTTAATATCCCGATGAAAGAACTCAAAACTGCAGTAGAGATTATAAAATCTTGTCTGTAATAATTAAAAATCAAATCTGTAAAAACAGATTGATAATAAAAATATTTTAAAAAAGAGGTAATGAATCATGAAAAACTTAAAGAAAATTTTAGCAGTAGTCATGGTACTTTTAATGTGCTTTGCATTTGTATCATGCTCATCAGGTGACGCACTTTCAAAGGTGCAAAAAGAAGGCAAACTCACAATTGCTACAAGCCCTGACTTCCCTCCGTTTGAATACCTTGAGGGTACAGATGTTGTAGGTATTGAAATCGAAATCGCTCAAAAAGTAGCAGACGAATTAGGCGTTGAACTTGTAATCGAACAAATGAATTTTGACTCGATTTTACCGGGCGTTCAGGCAGGAAAATTCGATGTGGGCATTTCAGGTATCACAATCACAGAAGACAGACAGAAAAATGCTGACTTTACAACTCCTTATTTCCTCGCATCACAGGCTATCGTTGTTTTAAAAGACAGCAACATCAAAACTAAAGCAGACTTAGAGGGCAAAAAAATCTCTGTTCAGACCGCAACAACCGCAGAAGAATACTGCATGGATAACGGTTATGAAGTTTTAGCATTTGAAGCAAACAACGACGCTTGCACCGCTTTAACAACAGGCAAGGTTGATGCTTGGGTTGTTGATAACGAAGTTGCTTTAGATTTATCGGCACAGCAAAACGGTAAAACCGTTGTTTTAGACGAGGCTATGACAAGCGAGCCTTACGGTTTTGCATTCAAAAAAGGCAGCACATTAACTGCTGAATTTGATAAATACATCGAAAAATGGGTTGAAGACGGAACTATCGAAGCAATCTTTGAAAAATATGATGTTCCTTATGTATCACCTGCAAAATAAGTCAGACTGATTAAAAATGGATTTTTTAACAAATTGGTTTAACAAACTGTATGAAACTTTTATAGTTGAAGACAGGTATATGTGGCTTGTAGACGGCCTTAAAAATACTTTAATAATCACCCTGGGCGCACTCGTTATAGGTGTAGCCCTCGGTGCGATTATTGCAATAATCAAATATTTTGAAGATGACTGCATGCCGCTTAAAATCGCCGGTAAAATCTGCGATGTTTATGTTACCGTAATAAGAGGTATTCCTGTTGTAGTTTTACTTTTAATATTCTACTACTTGATTTTAGTATCATCAGACGGAGTAGTCGTTGCAATAGTAACTTTCGGTATTAACTCTGCCGCTTATATGGCAGAACTTATCAGAAGCGGTATAAACGCAGTCGATTCGGGACAAATGGAAGCAGGAAGAAGTCTCGGTCTTTCAAAACTGCAGACTATGTATAAAATTATTTTCCCGCAGGCAATTAAAAACATTTTACCCGCTATCGGCAACGAAATGATTGCGCTTTTAAAAGAAACTGCAGTCGCCGGTTATGTTGCGGTAGTTGACTTAACAAGAGCCGGCAACTTAATAAGAAATAATACTTATGACGCGTTTAACCCGCTTATTGCAATAGCGCTTGTGTATCTTATTCTTGTTATTATTCTAACCGCTGTATTAGGCAGGCTTGAAAAGAGGTTGAACAAGAGTGATAGAAGTTAAAGATTTATGTAAAGACTTTAATAAGAATAAGGTCTTAAAAGGTATTAATGTTACAATAAACGAGGGCGATGTTGTATGTGTCATCGGTCCCTCCGGCTCGGGAAAATCAACTTTCTTGCGTTGTCTAAACTTACTTGAAAAGCCGACAAGCGGACATATCATATTTGAAGGCGACGAGTTGCTTGCAAACTCGGAAAAAGAATTGAATTTGCACCGTCAGAAAATGGGAATGGTATTTCAGCAATTCCACCTGTTTCCGCACATGAGCGTGCTTGAAAACCTTACAACCGCACCTGTAATGCTTAAAAAGTTTACACCTCAGCAGGCACAAGAAAAGGCGATAAGCCTTTTAAAAAGAATAGGTCTTGATGACAGAGCAGACTCGTATCCGGACCAACTTTCAGGCGGACAAAAGCAAAGAGTCGCCATTGTAAGAGCGCTTTGTATGGAACCCGATGTTATGCTCTTTGATGAGCCGACGAGCGCTTTGGACCCCGAAATGGTAGGCGAGGTGCTTGAAGTTATGAAACAACTTGCAAAAGAGGGTATGACTATGGTAGTCGTAACTCACGAAATGGGCTTTGCAAGGGAAGTTTCAAACAGGGTGCTGTTTATGGATGAAGGCATTATTATGGAAGAAGGAAGTCCTACGGAAATTTTTGATAATCCTAAATCTGAAAGGCTTAAAACCTTTTTATCCAAGGTGCTGTGAGGTGTTTGAAATGAATTTAAAAGGACGAGATTTTTTAAAACTGCTCGATTTTACAAGCGAGGAAATTTTATATCTTATTGACCTTGCGGCAAAACTTAAAGATAAAAAGAAAAAAGGCAAAAAGCATCAGTTGTGCAAGGGCAAAAACATCGCTTTGATTTTTGAAAAAACAAGCACGCGCACCCGTTGCAGTTTTGAGGTTGCGGCACACGATTTAGGTATGTCGGTTACATATCTGGACCCGACCGGCTCGCAGATAGGCAAAAAGGAAACTATAAAAGACACCGCAAGAGTTTTATCGTCTATGTATGACGGAATTGAGTATCGCGGATTCGGACAGGAAATAGTCGAGCAACTTGCCGAGTATTCCGATGTGCCTGTCTGGAACGGACTTACAAACGAGTTCCACCCGACACAGATTCTTGCCGATATGCTTACAATCAGAGAGCATTTCGGATACTTAAAAGGAATAAACTTTGTTTATATGGGCGATGCCCGTTATAATATGGGAAATTCTTTGATGATAGGCTGTGCAAAACTCGGACTTAATTTCACCGCTTGTTGCCCCGAAAGTTATAAGCCCGAACAGAGTCTGATTGATACCTGCCTTGAAATCGCAAAAACAACAGGCTCAAAGATTAGTTTTGAGCAGAGCCCCGATAAGGCAGTAAAAGGCGCAGATGTAATCTGTACTGATATCTGGGTGTCAATGGGCGAGCCTGACAAAGTCTGGGAGCAAAGAATTAACGACTTAAAAGACTATCAGGTCAATAAAGAACTTATGAGTAAAACAGGCAAGGACACAACCGTGTTTATGCATTGTCTGCCCTCATACCACGATTTGAATACCGAAATAGGTAAAAAAATGGGCGAAAAATTTGATCGTACTGCTATGGAAGTTACCGACGAGGTGTTTGAGAGCGAACAGTCAATCGTTTTCAAAGAGGCAGAAAACAGAATGCACACCATAAAAGCAGTAATGGCAGCAACATTATAACTTAAAAAGCAGTGGTTAAATCACTGCTTTTTTTATGGTTATTCTGTGAGAATTATGTTGACAAACAATTGAAAATTTGCTATATTTATATATGGTTAGTGTTAACTAACCGCAGTTTTTTACATACAAGTTAGCATAGGCTAACTCAAAAGGAGGAATTATGAATTTATCAAAAGCAGAAGAAGGAAAAGAATATGTAATAAAGGACATAAACACTTGCGATGAGGAATTGAATTCTTTTTTATTTTCGCTCGGATGTTACAGCGGTGAGAAAATCACGGTCATATCGAATTTAAAAAACAGTTTAATTGTGGCAATCAAGGACTCAAGATATGATATTGATATGCATTTAGCAAGTGCAATTGAAATATAAATTAAATGATGTCGGTTCATTTTCAGGCAAAAGTACAGGAGGAAAAAGATGAAGATAAAAATTGCTTTGACAGGCAATCCTAATTCAGGCAAGACAACAATGTTTAATGCCTTAACGGGAAGCAGCGAAAAAGTAGGCAACTGGGCAGGCGTAACCGTAGATGTAAAAGAACACGCGGTTAAAAAAATATTTTGCCCTAAAAAACAAGATATTGTTGCAGTTGACTTGCCGGGCGCTTACTCCATGTCGCCTTTTACAAGCGAGGAGGGAATAACCAGCGACTATATCAAAAAAGAAAACCCGGATGTAATTATTAATATAGTCGACGCAACTAATTTAAGCCGAAGCCTCTTTTTTACAACTCAACTTTTGCAGTTGCAGATACCTGTCATTGTCGCTTTGAACAAAACCGATATAAACATAAAAAAACATACTGAAATTGATATAAACCGTTTAAGTTTAAAACTCGGATGCCCTGTTATCGAAACAGTTTCAACTTCGGCAGACGGACTTAAATCGGTTATCGAGAAAGCAGTCGAGGTCGCAGGAACTGTTCAGGTCGCCTTGTATTCGGGCGACGGTGTCAGCGTAACCGACAAACAGACAGCCGAGATTGAGGACAGAAAACGATTTGAACATGTCAACAAAATTGTAAGAGATGTCGAGCGCAAAGAACATGGTGCAAAAGACAGAACTTTTACGGATAAAATTGATAAGGTGCTGACAAATAAATGGCTCGGTATTCCTGTTTTTGCAGTCGTAATGCTCCTTGTTTTCCAAATCTCACAAGTCTGGGTAGGAGCACCGATAGCGGACTTGCTTGTAGCACTTCTTGAAAAATTTCAGGCTTATATCGGAAGCTTGCTGACTAATGTGTCGCCGATTTTATATGCGCTTTTGGTTGACGGTGTTATAGGCGGTGTTATTGCTGTAGTAGGTTTTTTACCGCTTGTTATGATAATGTACTTTTTAATCGCGCTTTTAGAAGACTGCGGTTATATGTCAAGAGTTGCGGTAGTGCTTGATCCTATATTTAAAAAAGTCGGCATTTCGGGTAAATCGGTCATACCGTTTGTTATTGCGGTAGGATGCGCCGTGCCGGGAATTATGGCAAGCAGAACAATTAAAAACGAGCGTGAGCGCAGAGCAGCCGCTATGCTCGCCCCGTTTATGCCTTGCGGTGCAAAAATTCCGGTAATTGCCCTTTTTGCAGGCGCGTTTTTCAATGACGCGGGCTGGGTAAGCGCGCTTATGTATTTATCGGGAATTGTGCTGATTTTTATCGGTGCATTAATTGTAAATAAAATAACCGGATATAATGCAAATAAATCTTATTTTATTATAGAACTTGCAGAATACAAATTTCCCTCTTTGCTCGGCGCGTTTAAGTCAATGTGCGCAAGAGGTTGGGCTTACATAGTAAAAGCGGCTACAATTATTTTGCTTTGCAATACCTTAGTCCAGATAATGCAGAGTTTTACCTGGAGTTTTACGGTCGCAGAGAGTGCTGACGCTTCAATTTTAGCAAGTATTGCGGGACCGTTTGCTTATGCATTAATGCCGATAGTAGGCGTACTGTCCTGGCAGTTGGCTGCGGCAACGGTTACAGGCTTTATAGCAAAAGAAAATGTCGTCGGAACATTGGCAGTCTGCTTTGTAGGACTTGAAAACTTAATTGATGCAGACGAACTTGCTATGATTTCGGGTGCCGGCGAACAGGTTGCAGGCGTTATATCAATAACCAAAGTAGCAGCCCTTGCGTTTTTGATGTTCAACTTATATTCGCCTCCGTGTTTTGCCGCAATAGGCGCTATGAACTCTGAAATGAAAAGCGCAAAATGGCTTTTCGGCGGCATAGGTTTACAACTTTGTATCGGCTATACAGTGGCATATCTTGTTTATACAGTCGGCACTTTGATTACAAGCCCGAATGTGCTCAATGTCAAATGGGCTGTCATAGGCGGTATAGCAGTGGCAGTAATGGCGGGTATAATAATGATGCTGATGTTTAAAGACAAAAAAGAATTTAAAACCGAGATAGGTTTGGGTTGATTATGGATGATTTAATCGTAGTCTTAATTTTAACAGCGATAATTTCGCTTATTGTCTTTTATCTTGTAAAACGAAAAAAGCAGGGCAAAGGATGTATAGGATGCCCTTATGCAGATAAGTGCAATTCACAATGCGATAAGAGGAGATGAAAAAACGATGAGTTTTTTCATCTCCTTTATAAATCGGTTTTGTGCTGTTTGCAACCTGTTTTTTTGTAATTGACATAAGTCGAATAGTGTAATAAAATAGTAGAAGTGAATTTTAAGCAAAGGGGTGCGTGTGTGAAAAAAAGATATAAAATTGTATATAATATTATAAAATTTTTTGTATTGTTATTTTATAAAAAATACGATTTTTACGGGCTTGAAAATATACCTGACGAGCCTTGTTTTATCATAGGCAATCACTCGCAGATGAACGGACCGTTGGTCGCGGAACTGTTTTACCCGAGAAAAGCATATACCTGGTGCGCCGCAGAAATAATGATACTAAATCAGGTGCCCGAATATGCCCATGAAGATTTCTGGCACGAAAAACCAAAGTGGACTCAACCGTTTTTTAAACTGCTCTCTTATATAATCGCGCCATTGTCGGTTTGCGTTTTTAATGCTGCAAAAACGATTGCGACTTATCATAATAAACATATTATGACTACATTCAAAGAGACTCTGAGCAGAATGAAAGAGGGGAATGATATTATAATTTTCCCTGAGGAGAGAACGGAATATAATAATATAGTTTGCGAGTTTCAAGAGGGCTTTGTCGATGTTGCAAGATTATATGCAAAGAAAACGGGAAAACCCGCTTATTTTGTCCCGATGTATATTTCGCCGAAATTAAGGCAGGTTCATTTCGGAAAACCTGTTGTCTTTGATTTAAACGATGATATTGAATCGCAACGCAAGAAGATTTGTACTTATTTAAAAGAAAGCATTACCGACATAGCGGTTAATCTGCCTTATCATAAGGTCATTCCGTATAATAATGTGAAAAAATCTATGTATAAGTACAATAAAGAAAAAGGAGATTAGTTTTTATGAAAAAACCGGTAGTAGATTACCGAAAATTCAGACCGAATAAATTATTCACTCCTGAATTCAGGCATCTTAATTGGCTTTTTGGTTGGGTATGGTATTTAATAATGTATCTGCTG
Source organism: Acutalibacteraceae bacterium (assembly GCA_036310005.1). Lineage (GTDB taxonomy): Bacteria > Bacillota > Clostridia > Oscillospirales > Acutalibacteraceae > JAXJSP01. The sequence goes on from JAXJSP010000005.1 coordinate 38,349, forward strand.
ACCGAAAACTTAATACCTGTCGAAAAATGTCATCCCGTTCACAGCGTGATTGACGATATAATTCCTTTTTGCGAAGTGTTTGTAATACCTTATGTTTTTTGGTACTTGCTTATTGTTATATCGCTCGGATATTTTGCGCTTTATGATATTAAAAGTTTTTGTGACTTGTCAAAATTTATTTTGATAACTCAGGTTGTCGCTATGATAATTTATATCGTATTTCCGACAAGACAAGATTTAAGACCTGCTATGGAAACTTTGCCGGATAATTTTTGCGCAGATATCGTAAGAATGCTTTATACAGCCGACACGAACACAGGTGTCTGCCCCTCGCTTCATGTCGCTTATTCGGTAGGAATTGTGTCTGTTTGGCTTAAATATAAACCGGCACATTGGTTGTGGAAAACTTTTGTTGTAATAGCGGCTGTTTTAATCTGCCTTTCAACTATGTTCATAAAACAGCATTCGGCAGTAGATTTCTTTGTAGCCTTAATCGTCTGCCTGCTTGCAGAAATAATAGTGTATTATAAAAGATTTAAAAATATACTAACTAAAAATTCAAAAGTATAGTTATCTTTGTATCGCAAAATTAATACATACAATAAAGCAGAAGAGTGTCCGCAAGGACACTCTTCTGCTTTTACTTGAATTATTAATAAGTATAAACTACTAATCGTCTGAACGACATAACAATAATATACCGCCGACTAAACTGACAAAAAGCAACGAGCATACTTTAAGGCCTACACCTACGGGCTCATTTCTTTTCATTCTGTTGAAAATTGAAATTGTAATCGGTAAGCACCAAGCAAGAGGAATTAACATCCAGCCTTGTGCAATACAACCTAAAATAAGAAATACCTTAGCGGCTGTTGCCAAGCCGTCATTTCCGCCGTTTGCTTTCTTTGAAGCAACAGCACATCCGCAACCGGGACAGAATACAGCCTCATCAACTAATTCTTTTCCGCATTTTTCGCAAAATTTCATTAATCTACACTCCTTTTACTTCTTTCGTCACATAATGACAATTTAATTATATCTAAAATGCAAAAATAAGTCAACAAAATATCGCATAATAACACCGAAACCGCTACCCTACACTTGTTCGCATCTACTAAAAAAGTCTCAAAGCAGCACCGAGTAAAGTATTTAATATAAACTTCTTATCCAGAACAGTCAACCCCAACATCAAAAATACAATGTTGATTAAAAACAGACTTAGTCCCGATTGAATTCCAAAAGTGTGATAGAGTATGTTGGAAATACCCGAGGCTCCGCCGCCTACAACTTTGTTAGGTATTAAAAAGGCACCGATAGAAAAACCTGTCATCATAGTCCCAAATATAGTAAATAAAACAGATTTCAATTTTTTCACATTACCACCGCCTTGGGTGTATTATAACATAAAAGAGGTTAAATGAAGCACTCGCTACGCTCGCATGAAGCAGAGGCTTCGCCTCTATGAAGTTTTGCGGTTATCCCCGCAAAGTGAAGTTAAGTGCGCCACTCACGCTCACAGACACTTCATTTGCCACAGGCAACTTCACGCACCATAGGTGCACTTATCGTGCCGAAAGGCACACTTAGTTGAAAAAGAAAAGACACGCTCTTGGGGCACCCTCCGTAAGGAAGGTGCCCCAAGGGGTGGCTCTTGTATCAAAATTAAATAATTGATTTTGTTAAGCGGTATAGCTGTTGGCTATGCCGTTTTTTCTTTGCGTTCTGCAATGTGTTTTTGGAATGCTTCTTCCATTTCTTCGGGAGTGAGTTCTCGGAGTATGCCAACGCCGTTATAATAAATATCCATCAATTGAACTCGCTTGCCGTCAAGGTATCTCGGAGCGTACACTATGATTTTATCAATAAACTCGTGTACGAGCTCAGGTGTCAGTTCTTTGATCTGAGTTATGCGCTTGACCTTGTCTATGAACTTCTGCAAACTTTCGGTCTTGTCCGTTTCAGTTGCAAGATATCTTTGCATTTCGGGGAGAGCTTCTTTTAATTCTTGTTGCTCCTCCTCATAGGACAAAGCCATAGTTGCATAGCGTTCGTCAGATATTTTGCCGATGGCATTATCCTCGTAGAGTTTCTGTATCAATCCATCGATTTCTGCGATACGCTTCTTGGCTTTGTTTAGTTCTCTGCGTTTCTCCGCAAGTTCTCTTTTCTTATCCTCGCTGTAACACTCCATCTGTTTACGTGCAAATTCCTTTTCAAAGGCTTGCACGTTTATTAAGATTCGCCGCATACTTTCCAACACCGTTTCCTTTATTACCTTTTCTCGGATATAGTGGGCGGAACATTCGTCGGAATTCTTGCGGTATGCTGAGCAAAAGAAAAATGCTTGCTCCCGTTTGTAATTGTTCGTTACGCTGTAATACAATTTTTCTCCGCAATCTGCACAGTAGAGAAGTCCTGAAAACCAACTGACAATTCCGCTCCTTGTAGGTCTGCGGCGGTGTTGCCGGAGTTCCTTTACCAACTCAAAAACCTCACGGTCTATGATTGCCGGATGGGTATTGGGGAAGATTTTCCATTCTTCTGGTGGCCGATCAATTTTGGTTTTGTTTTTATAGGACTTGGTTGTGCTTCGGAAATTGACAGTATCGCCACAGTATTCCTGTTTTGAAAGAATATTTGCAACTGTGTCCGCACACCAACCATATTTTACTTCAGGTGGTTTGCTACAATTTCTACCGATGCTATCCCAATACTCCGTTGGCGTAAGAACCTTATCCGCTTTTAACCTTTTAGCAATTTGCGTGGGACCGAATCCCTCAACACATAAAGCGAAGATTCTTCTTACAGTCTTGGCGGCCTCCTCGTCGATAAGCCACTCCTTTTTGTTGTCGGGATTTTTCATATACCCGAAAGGCGGATTTGTGGTTAAACGTGTTCCTGACATACCCTTGTTTTTGAACACGCTACGTACCTTTAGACTTGTGTTTTTTGCGTGCCACTCGTTAAACCAATCTTGCATCGGAACAACGTCACTGATTCCATTTATGGTGTCGATATTATCCATAATAGCAATATACCGAACCCCTAAACTATCAAAACCTTCCTCTAACAACTGACCAACAATTAAGCGGTTACGTCCAAGACGTGAGTGGTCTTTCACGATAAGCGTTCCTATCATGCCTTTTTCCGCAAGTCCCATTATCTCCGTAAAGGCAGGTCTTGCAAAGTTTGTACCCGACCATCCGTCATCCACAAACACACGGGTATTCTTAAAACCGTTGTCTTTTGCATACTTCTCAAGTATAGATTGCTGATTTTTAATACTGTTCGATGCACCTTCTTGCTCATCATCACGAGATAAGCGGCAGTACAGAGCAGTAATTTTTTCTGACTGTTTGTTCATTTTTCTCCTTTCTACAGCCAGATATGATACGAATTGTAGGATGTACATATTATATCATATCTTCTGTTCAACTTCAACACTTTAAAGTGATAAACTGGACTTTTTTTACTCTTTTTTCAAAACTATACGCTGAATCTTTTCGGCAATGTTCTCTTTGGCATCTTCCTTAAAGAATGTTCTGACCACATAAATCGTGCCGTCAATTTCTCTTGTGAAGCTCAACGGCTCGATATACATATTCTCTTTAAACCAAGCGATGCGTTGTTCTTTTGTCAGCGTTTTAAGATGATTTGTGATGTCATCGATTATCTTAAAAATATCCTCGTTGTTTGTCATCTATCTCTACCTCCTTTGTTTTTCTTTTTGGTTTGTTCAGGCGTTTTGATTTTGCTTGGATCGACCGCAATATTCCAAACATACGGATCGGAATGCACCTTTTTCTGCGGTACGGGTTTATATCTCGGTTTTATAATTCTTTCTATAAACTCCATAACCTTCTTCGGCGCAAGCGCCAATGCTTCTAAAAATGGTTTGCATTTTGATTTCAATTCCGCGAGTTCTGCTCTTACCTCAGCAAGTTTACTTTTGTAACCTCGCAAACTGCTTTCGAGGAAATATATATCCCGTCGGTTTACCAAGCACTCCTTTGCTAAATTTGTTAGATAGGTGTAATCTTCACTCGATATTTGAATTTTGCCTGTCAGCGTTTTCTTGCCCATATTATCTATGAGCTCGGCGCTTGCCTTAACGGGGAGGATAGTGGACAGTTCCTCGTTTGCTTGCTCAATCTTTTCTTGAATTGCCGCAAGGCGCTTTTTATCCTGCTCCGCTTGAAAACGTGCATTAGTTTTATTTTGTGCGGTGCTACCACGCACACCTCTTTCAAAATCCTTAAAGCCCGCTTCTTGCATATGCTCGTAGAATTGATCTTGCAGGATACTGTAAGATGGCACAAGTACCGGCTTTCCTTTTTCGTTAAACTCGGGTTCACCATATTCGTTGAGCTTTTGCGGAGATTTCCATTTCTTTGAGTGGCTTATTTGATTGATAATTTCTTTAACGGTGCCAATCAAAGACTTATCTTTGCATCGCTTTGACCAAAGCACCTTTTTCTCCACAACGGGCAAAGCCATAACGTGCATATGGTAGTGGTAAACGGGATAACCATATTTATCTGATAGCGTGAGGTTGATTTCATCAGCGTGCATAACGGCGGAGAGGATGTTGTCCTTGCCATAAAGTTTCTCAGCAAAGTAATATGCTTCTTCGTAAAACGCTTTTGCAAATTCATACCCACCATGTTCTTCAAAGTATTCCGAATTAATATCGAAGATAAGTTCGTCGTAAACCTTGGCATCCTTTTTCAGACCTCGCATAGAAACCTTGCCTTCATCCACCAACTTCTGCAGCATTTCGTTGTAGGTGAGTTCGCCGCAGTCCCTAAAGCTTACGTTCATAGGCACTCTTTCCAAATCCACGTTCATATTGGCATAATGTTCGTTCTTGCGTTCAATATGACGCTCGAACTTGCCGACTGATTCTTGCGTTCGGGTTTTAACCCTTGCTACGCTATAGTTCTGTTTTGACATTTTTATCACTTCCTTTCATTTTTGTTACACACCTTTTTCAAAGTGTGTAACCCACTATGACACTTTCACAGATACTCCGTGCAAAGGTGTCAGTGGGCTCTACGAGGTGGAGGGGCGTTGCCCCGTTATCTGCGGATAACTCCCCATCAGTGCTGCCCTTTGAAAAGGGCACCCTGCACCCCGCCTAAACCTTATGGTTGCGAAGTCGGTTGTTTTGCCCCTTGGCAAATTTGCTTGCCGCCGCCCGTCGCTTATCGCTATACGGTTCGGTCAACCGAAAGCAAAACCGACCTTTCGCAACCTCAAAGTAAAGACCGCCATCTTCCGTATCATCGGTAAGCTTACATAAGTCAGGATGCTTTTTGGCATAGGCGGTCAATCTGTTTTTGAGATCGGTGTTATATGTTCTAACCATAATCCACCGACTCGCTTCATCGAAAAATATCTCTGTAGTCTTTTGCGATTTTTTAAGTCCTGTTTTCACAATTTCATACTCCTTTCTAAAAATAGCTTGATTTTTTCTTGTTTTTGTAAGTAGGGCATTTTTGAGCGATTTTCCTCAGTTCAAGACCTGAAGAAAATGCGGATTTTTGAATATAAACACCCCAAATGATGCGGATATCGTCAAACCCTTTTCTATTTGAAAAAGTTCGACTTTTACAGCTCAAGAGCCATTTTGCCGTTTCTCCCCAAATGTCGTTCCTAACCCCTTTTTCAGCGGCGTTGTTTCGCTCGTATCATCGCAAAATCATATCCCATTCGGACGGTTATTCGGTTGTTAAGTACAAGTGGCTTTTAATTACCCCTCAATAAGTAGCCAGCGAAAAGGGGTAAAATATTCGATTTTTGCAAAAATTTCTCGAAAAAATTTTTATCCCTCAATTAGTAGGCAGCGAGAAGGGCTAAAAATCCAACCTTTTCAAAAAACTTTTCTATCTAACGTCAAAAATCTTCGATTTTATGCATAGTTTTTCGAAGAAAGGCAAAACAAAAAAGCCGCTACACAGACATCAAGAATCGGCGGGAGCTTTGCTCTCGCTTCAAAATGATGTTCTATGTAACGGCTTTGAAATTCAAAGACGGGACTGTTTTCGCACCCATTCACTCGCTAACAGTACCAAAACGCATAGAGTGGTGGGTGTCGGTATTTTCTCTTAGCATACCGCTGGCATTGGGTGGCTTTGCCACATCTCAATCTTACATCGTATTCAGTTGTGCCCCTCATTTAAGGGGACTATATTATACCATAAAACCCGCCGCAAATCAAGAAATTTACGACGGGTTTTGAATATTTTTCGGATTTGTGGGGAATACTATTTAGCTCTCAGATATCATCTGTTCATATTTTTTGTTCATCGCTTGAAATAAGTATGTTAATAATTCTCTTGATTGGTTTTGCCTTTAATATTATAAATGCAATGCAAGCACCGAAAACATTAAGAATCAAATCGTCAATATCGCACGATCCGGTCACGAAAATCAATTGAAGTAATTCGATTACTATAACTGTTACAGATGTAGAAAGCACAAAATATTTAAATTTCTCACTTTTTTGAATAAACATTGGTAAAAACAAAGCCATTGGAGTCAAGGCGACTAAGTTACCCAATAAATTAGTTACTATAGTTGAAAAATTCATACTTTGAGTTAACAGAGCTCTTATATATTCAAAAATGGTAGCAAAAGGAATAATGTTAAATGAATTTGTCAGATAGTTTTTTAATAGCACTCGGTCTGATAAAATAAAGTTAATATGTCCATTTCTGCCAAACATAGGATCGAATAATGTAAAAGTTAAAAGCAGAGATAAGTATAAAACGAAAAAAACAAAAAATGTTATCTTCATAACTTTATTTTTGCTTATTATTGGTGTTTTGCATAATATACGGCTACCGATATATGCAAACACACAGAATATTCCGAGTAAGAACAATCTACCTTCTGGGCTCAATAAAATTCGTGGAAAAATATCAGCAAGCATATATACAACTATGCTAATGGTTGCTATTAAATAAAATGGTATTGATACGAGTATAAATTTTATTTTTCTCATTCTTCATCCATCCCTTCAAATGATAATTTTGATATGATTTCATCTATTTTTTGTCGTGTGATTAAAGGTTTCGTCACCCTGTCTACCATAATTTCCTCATTTCTAAATACCGATAAAAGTATTCCTAACATTGCAAAATTAATCAGATTGGCAAACGAGCCATATGATACGAACGGTAAAACCGACAGTGTCGAATTTACTATTCCAAGATTTGATAAAATGTATAATGTTATTTGAACCGTAAAAACTCCAGTAATTGATAGAGTAAACAATTGGCCTAATACACTTTTTTGTTTTATTGCTGCATTTAAACAGATAATAATTAACGCATAAAACAATGCTACCATAAATCCAAAGGCAAGCCATCCATAACGATATAATATAAATGCCAAGATATAGTCCGTATGAAAAATGTCCGGAAAAGGACTTGACAATGTGTTTGCTTGGCCAATCATCTTTGCGTTTAGTGTCATCTCTTGTAAAAGATTTGGAATATATCCCGCACCAAGTTCGTCATTTGTAGAAACATACCCTAATATTGATAGAATACCTTCTCGTGTGCTTGGTATAGTGAATATAACTATAATCATCAATATAAACGGGGAAAGGCATAATAATAATCCTATGCTTCTTTTAATGTTGAACCATTTTCTGTATATCGAAACAGGCGTTATTATTAAGGCTATAAACAAACACAGAATAATTCCCAAAATATTGTTTGTAAAATGACAAAATACAAGTAATGTAAGCGTAAAAAGTGTGTTTATTGCAATTCCGAAATATCCTCTTGTCCTGAAATGATAGATAGAACACGAAAGAGCAAGCGGATATAATAAAGCAATATAATATTTAAAACTTATGTAAAATGGAAAAATACACAAAATAACGGAAAGAAAAAATACGGTTACATAAAAATGAAATGAATATTTCGATAATATCGTAAAATCAATGAAATATGTGACCGTCAGTATTGCAATCCCCAATATGTACGAGACAATTTGTGGAGCTATATTGGCTGAAATACTTCCCGAAAGAATTATGATGGATTGTATCAATATACCAACAAAAGATAGAATGCCAAGAATAATAAAACAGACAAGTTGATTCTTGGGTCTGTGAATTCTATCCAATTCCGTTCCTATGTATGTTGCATCACCGAAATCATTTATGGCTTTATCTGTAGCATCTGCTTCTGTATATCCTGAGTTAATATACTCATCACGTTGCTCTATTAAATGATTTTCGATTTCTCCAAACACAGTTTTATGCGTTTTCTTCCATCGGATCTGATTGCAAACTATGTTACAAAAATCTGATATTTTATTATCTTGTTGCAAAACTTAATCCTCCGTTTAGGACTCTGTTAACGGCTGTTGAATATTCGTGCCATTCCTTTTCTTTTATCTTCAAAACATCTTTTCCTTTTTCGGTTAAATGATAATATTTTCTCGTGCGTTCACTTGCTGTAGATTCCTCGTACGATTCTACTATACCATTTTTTTCAAGATTGTGTAAAAGAGGATAGAGTGTTCCTGCTTTTAAGTCAAAAGTATGGTTTGATTTCTTCGCTAAATTAGAAATCATTTCATAACCATACATATCTTTTTCCTCTAATAATTTCAAAATTAAAACAGTCGTGCTTCCTGTAAGCAAACTTTTATCAATAGACATAATTTACCCCCCCCCACTATATAGATGGCCTATATATTATATATCGATTATCTATATATGTCAAGGAGAAAATATAAACTGCGGTAGGGAGAAAACCCTACCGCAGTTGTGTATTAGGTAAAAATTAACTCTGTATTTACGATTTCTGTGACTTTGTTGCGGATGTTATTCATCCAAGCAACCCATTCCATTTGATTATCCGCCTTGAGCTTTTCCGTCACGCCTTCACGCTCCGCCATCTGTTTTACGAGCCGAAAAAACATATCCTCAGCCTGTTTGTCAATGTCTGCAAGATAACCGTTCAACTTGCCATTTGTTAGCAGATTGGTGTATCGCACCTTGTGATGTTGCTTGATGTACCGTAGGTGTCGTTGTCCCCATACACCAATAGGTTGTTCTTCTTGTTCAGCAGGCAAAAGATCAGGTAAATAATAATCTCCAACCTTTGTATATGTACCGCCCATTTGCTCAAATATAGTCTTTTTCATAATTTTAACCCTCCGTATATCTAATCTTAAATCTCTTTTGTTTTGCGTTAATGACTTTTAGCAGGACTTCGTCAACTGCATCGGTATACCGCCCCCCTTTAATGAGAGCGTTCCGTTTGTCATTAAGAGCGTTGATGATAATGCCTCTTTCGTATTCGTTAAATACTATGTAATACTTTTTCATTATCATCACTCCTTCAAGAGATCCTCGAACGGAGCATCTGTTCCGATAAAGGTGTCGTATGTAAATTTCGCACCTAACCGAAAACCCATTATGAAACTGTCTAATGTGGATTCGCCGTTTACAACACTCCAAGCATTTGCAAAATTAAGAAACAACTTCTTGTTTTCATCATCCAATGCCGCTGTCAGCTTTTCCTCGTTGTTCATCAAAATTTCCATCTGCTTCTGAACAGCATTGTTTTGCTTTGTGCTACGTGCTTGTGGGTCGAGATTTCCGTAGAAAAATTCTTCAATAAAGTTTGCCATTGTGTAATCCTCCGTTATGAATTGAATTATCCTTACAATTCAATCATTCTGGCTGACTACAAAAGCCGAAGGGAGACAACTTCCTTACGGAGTGTCTCCCTTGCGTGTCTTTTCTTTTTCTGGCAAGTTGCGCCGATTTAGATATCTTTTTTGATTTGTACAATTTTGTAGGTACCGCTGACAATCGTTTTTGAACACGCTCTGTTTTCAAAACAGAAGTTCGGGCCTATCTCTATGGTTGCGATGATGTCTTTGGGAATTTTTACATCGAGAATAATCTCTTTTCCTTCTCGTTTCCACGATACAGCAATTGTCCCCGCCGGAGCTTCGTGAAAAGCTGTTGCGTGATCAAGTGCCTCAATAAATGCCGGCTTTAATTTTAGGGAGTTTACATTGTGCTTATCGGGATTTAACTGAATTCCAACAATGCATTTGATAAACCATGCGCTGATATCACCCCAAAAATGGTGGTTCATTGAAGAAACATTATCAGGATAGAAATTTTCCCAAAGTGTTGTTGCCCCTCGCTTTAACCAGTTTCCATAAGATGGGTAGTCATCACGAGTAATCATCTTAAAAGCAAGATCGCTGTAACCAAACTGGCTGAGAACGTGGAATATGACTTTGCCGCCAAGAACGCCTACGTCAATGTGGTCGTCCATTGTGTGAATCATCTCCAGGAGTTTATCAAAAGCAACCGTTTGCTCTGACGCACGAAATATATTATAGTATAAGCACATAGCTTGACTGCTTTGACAATCGCCCAGGGCACACATGGTATTGAAATCAATCAGATTTGTCCGTATTGCCTCTTTGTAATTTTTGGCTTCCTTGCGGGCAAATTCAGCTTGTTCATGCATTTCTATCGCATCAAGCATTTCGGATATTTTATTCGCAGTATCCATAGCCATAATCGAATCGGTAAGAATAAGGGGTGCTTTTGGTTCAATTCCGCCAATGTGGCACCAGTCTCCAAGGCCGATTTCCAGAAGTCCGTTTTTGTCAACGCGCGTCCTTAAATACTTCAGGTATGCAATAAAGGAAGGCGCTGAATCTCTGATCATTTCGGTTTGACCGCGGTAAATGTATGTAAAATACGGAATCTGCGCTAAAACACAGTCCCACGCGGGGCCGTTTCCCCAATCAAACCCCCAACCGCACGTAGGAACAATCCCGGGCAGAGCACCGTCTTCGCGCTGGGCTTTGCATATGTTTCGCATCCATTCTCGGTAATTACGCTCAGGGTCAAAGTTTAACAGCGCCGCCTCGCAGGTAAGCGCAGCATCAGCTGTCCATCCGTTTTTTTCACGCTGAGGGCAGTCGGTTGGAAAGTGATAAAAATTAGAAAGAATACTCCGTCTTGTTAATTGCTGAAGCGCCGTTGCTATGCTATCAGAGCAAGTGAAATCTCCGCGCGTATTAAGTTGGGTATGATAAACAAGGTAAGTAAGAAGATCTTTTGTTGCTTGTTTTTTTGTAATGCCACTGACCTTTACATATCTAAATCCGTGGTAGGTAAAAGTAGGGCGATATTCTTCTGTGCCAATACCCGAGCAAATGTAAGTATCCTTGTGCACGATGTGTTTGTCGCGCTCCCAATGCTCACGAACAAACCAAACCTGCTCTAAATTCAAATCACCGTTTCTCAGAGAATCTGCGTGCTGCATTTCAATTTTCTGATCTTTTGTACCATTAATGCGCAAGCGGCAAACTCCGGCGTTGGACTGGCCAAAATCGTAAATATAACTGCCGTCTTCGCAAGGTAAAATCTCGACGGGAGAAATCTCTTGATGCTTGACGATAGGAGCTATATCTGCCGAGCGCAGCTCACCTTTTGGAGCGATAGCGGGTAAGGCGGACTCCCAAGAAGAATCGTCAAAGTCTTTTTGACACCACCCATCAAGTTCATAATTGGCATTATAGACCTCACCAAAGCGGTAATCATCGCTTTTTATTGGTGAGGGTTTCACCTTAAAGTTTTCGTCGCTGCAAAGCAAGACATTTTCGCCCTGAGTAACATATAAGGAAAACATAGGAGCGCTTCTGAAAGATGCCTTATCAAAATCCCAGATATGTCCACCGGGATTGTTTTGGAAGCCATTTCCAAGCAAAATGCCAAACACATTTTCACCCACATCAAGCAGAACTTCATATTCATCGTAATAGATGTAATCGTTTGTATTGCTGATATAGGGGGATAAAAAACCTTTTGTTATATTCTTTCCATTAAAATAAATTTCATAGAATCCGCATACCGCGACAGTGATCTTGGCAATGGCAGAATGATCTGAATGAAATGTCCGTCTGAAATAGTAAGCAGGTACATTCTTTTCAAAAGTATTATATTGTTCGGTTGCTTTTATAAAGTTGTTATTTGAAAACATTTTATCATTCCTCTCTTAATATGTTCTATAATACCAACTTTTGTTATTTAGTTCAAGTCCTCCACGAAAGCTGTTTTGGGTTTAGAATATCTATAAAATTCTACTGCAAAAATTTGTATAGAAAAAGTCCAAAACCGTTTTGGTTTCGAACTTTTCTGACCCGATATCTAAATCGGTTCGCATTGTTGGTCGGGATGACAGGACTCGAACCTGCGGCATCCTGCTCCCAAAGCAGGCGCTCTACCAAACTGGGCTACATCCCGAAATTTTGCGTTCTCAGGCATCAACCCTGAGAACGCAGGAATTATTCTACCACAATCTTACCGAAATTGCAATACCCGTTTTCATAATATTCGGGTTTTATTGCAAACTTAACAGGGGTATCTTTGTCAAACAAACCAAAGTATAAAGTGTATGTACCTTTTTTGACATTTTCAAAATCAAGTGAAATTCTTGAGGTACATTCTTGCTCGGGTAACCAGGCGGTATTATCAATATCAGAGCATTTAATCTCTGTCAAGTTGCCGCTGTTATCCTTAATAAGCGCCTTTGCGGTGTACTTGTAATAAGCCTTTGCAAAGCCCTTGTTTCTTACATCTAAAGTCAGAAAAGCATTTCTGCCCGAGAAAACAGGGGACATGGAAAATCCGTCAAGGAAATACCAGTAACCCAAGCGGTTTGCGATGTAGGAGTGAATGTATTTGTTTTCAGGCAACCATTGTTCAATATAACCGTGGAAACCGGCATAAGTCGCACCCGAACGCTTTAACGCTTCTAAATAAGCAAGACCGCTTCTGTGTACATCGGGTGTGTTGCATCTGAGGTGCCCATGCTCCAAATCAACAGGCGCATAAGGGTTGTATAAATCGTACATATCAGGAGTGCTTAATGTATTATAACCATTCGATGCAACATAACCCGCAACATTGATAGAGTCGCATCTGAGCCCGAGTCCCATCTCCGCACCGTAATGAGCAAGCCACTCAAAGTCTATAGCTAAATCGTAGTTAAGCATAATCTGAGTCTTTTTAAAATGTCTTATGCACATATCAATATGTGCTTTGATTGTATCAAGGTCATAACTAAGTTCTGAACCCGCACAGCAGTGTCCCTCACCCCAGGTGCCGAAAGAACCGACATCAATATATTCAACAAGCGGATGTCCGTCTAATTTTCTCTCGCATTCCGTCATAAAGCGGTCAAGATTTTCAAGGAAAACAGGATCAGAGTAATAAGGCTCATAGCAATAAGGTTCATTTTCATCAAAAGGTGTCTTTGAATTTATCGAACGCAAATCGTGTGCAATATACTTTGCACCCTTGTCAAAAACATATTTGGGAGTAGCAAAAGGAATATCTCTTGATATACCCTCGAATGTGCAGATACGGAAAGTGAATTTAAAACCGTGCGCTCCCCATTTTTCCATAATTTCATCAATCTCAGACCAGTCATAAACGCCTTCTTCTTTTTCAATATCCGACCAGTCTATGCGTAAATAAATTATTTTAAGGCCGGGCACATCTTCAAAAAAATAGCCCTCTTTAACACCGTCGCGGTAAAACGAGCGTCTCATTCCGTTATCAACAAAATGATAATACCAACCTTTATGAGGATTTTCAATTACTGTTTCATCGTCTGCAATATATCTTAAATCGCGATAAAAAGCAGAGTCGCGCTTACAGGGTATAAATAATTTTTCCATAAAAACTCCCTCTTTCGTCTGTTATATATTTGTTATATGGACTTTAAGTGAATTATAGCATACATAATTTTACTTTTCAATAAAAAAACAGAGATTGTATGCACAATCTCTGTTAAAAATATACTATATTTTAATTACATTAAACTCTCAAACAATGCCTTGATATCGTCAACTGTCAAATCTCTCGGGTTACCCGGTCTGCAAGCATCATCAAATGC
>JAXJSP010000006.1:0-77743 GCA_036310005.1 Acutalibacteraceae bacterium
TTATTTAAACTGCTTTTTCGATAATTGAAACCATGACTGTGACATCGTCATCGTGTCCGTCGGTTCTGTTTCTTTTGGCGAGTGTTGCAAGTTTTTCTGCAAGCACAGATGCTTTGACGGGATACTTAATCATATTAAGTTGTTCGCAGATCCAATCTACTCCGTCATAAGTGACACCGTCAGACATCATTACAATAATATCTCCCTCTTTTAATGTTATTTTTGCTGTATCAAAAGCGGCATCTTTTAATATACCGATAGGCAGAGAGGTACATTCGGCTTTACAACTTTTGCCTGCTCTTTTTATAACTGTCGGGCAAGCACCGGCTTTATAAATTTCTGCTTTTCCTGTATATAAATCTAAAGATGTAATATCCAAAGTTGCAAGTGATTCATCTGTTGACTTAAACAGCATTGCTGAATTTACCATTTTCATTGAACAGTCATATCCAAAGCCTGCTTTAATTAGTTTCGACATAAGAGCAGACGCCATAGCGCTGTCGACTGCTGCTCTGCCTCCTGTACCCATACCGTCGGAAAGCATCATTATTTGTCTGCCCCTACCGTCATTAAACTCGGTTGCGCTGTCGCCGCACATTTTATTATTTGAACAGTTAATGCTGTAAATTCCGCAATCAACTGAATAAACCGCTTTTTCACTGATTGTAATCAAAGTGTCTTTTTCGTTTGAAGTAATACAAGGCACATCAAATTCTCTTTCGCATATAGCAATCATTTGTGTCAAAAGTTGTTTTGAATTTACAAGCCCCTGATAATTTTTCAGTCTGATTTCTATTGTCATACGGTTATACTTATCAACGCAACAACTTACATCAGCAGCGATAATACCTATTTTTGCTAATGCACCTGCAATTTTTTGTGCTGTTTCATAATCGCACCGCTGACTTTTTTCAAAATCCATAGCCATTTCGGAGAGCATATCACTGATACCGCCAAATTGGTCTATAAGCACTCCTCTGACTTCATCAAGTCTTGCTTGCGCTTCTCTTTTTGAAGAAAAGACGGAATATGCGGAATTTACGCAATCGCAAAGTTGCTGTGCTTTATCGCACCGTTCAACCAGCTTGTCCGATAACTTGTCCGTAGTTAATTTCCCGTTTGACACCTGAGAGAGTGATAAGAGCATATCTTCTTTTTTGTGTACCCAACACAGTTTTAAAAAACCGCAATTATGACAGACTGTATTTCTTGAATAATCAAAAATTTCTTTATATTCCGGGGTGTTTACGCTTTTTAATCTGTTTGAAACATTTTCAACAGTTTGTCCCATGTCATTTAAAGCCTCGGCAGCAAAATTAAGTCTTAAAGAAACTCCTTTATTAAGTCCGTCTATAAGCGGAATTTCAGGTAACGGAGAAAACAAGTTTGACAGTATTTTTTGCGCTTTATTAGGCATCAGCAAAAATACTGCCGATGAAGTTAAGAGTTCAAAAAGGCTGACTGCAATAAGCGAATAATCATTTAAAAAGACATTTAACAACGAAGTCATTATAAAAGAAAGTGCTACCGCAACATTTCCTGATGATGAGAATATACCGGCGACAACACCGCTGATACCGTAAACGCCGATCAAAGATATTTCATTAGATGCTAAAAACATAAAAAATCCAAGCGTTGTACCCGCGACAGCACCCGCACCTTCTTTACCGTAATAACTCGCGCAAAGAATAATGATTACGCACATAATTCTCGCTACCGATACCCCTGCGTAACCTATATTATAAAATGACATTAAAAGTATTCCTGTAAAAGCAACTACGCACATCATATCGTTAGCAGCAGGTTTTTTAGATTTAGGAGATAAGAACGAAATTGCAACGCTGCAAAAATATGCGCTTGCGCTGCAAATCAAGCCTTCTGCAAAGCATTTAATTACAGATACAACATCCGCGCCTATAGTTATTTCATTAATCAGACTTAAAGTCAAAGAGCAAACAAGAGCAACAATTGCATTAAAAGAAGGCAATCTCGATATTTTAAATTTAGAAAACGCAAATCTGATTACATTCATAACAATAATTGCAGTTAAATATTTAAACATTCCGTAGCCTGTTGCGGGAATGAAATATCCTGCTGCCGCACCTATTGATGAATATATACAAAATTTAACGGGCGTACCCGCAACTAATGCTAAACCGAACGGTACAAACTCATCAAACAATACACTTCTTGACATAAGAAAACCGCATATTATTAAAAATATTCTTATACTTGAAAATGAAATAAATTCGCTGTATTTTGTTTTAAAAGACTCATCGTTCATTATTTTACACCACCCTTGGACATACATTATATTACTTGACTTTTAAAAATTTTGTCGCAAGAGATAACATAAAATTAAAATATTGTTTCAAATTAGAAAAAATATTGAATTCATGCAATAATATGTTATAATTGCATAGATAGGAGGAGATTTTTATGCAACTTAAATTTGCTGACAGAATTACCGGACTTTCTGCATCTGCAATAAGAGAAATATTAAAATTTTCAAGTATGCCCGGTTTTATTTCTTTTGCAGCAGGCTCTCCTGCCGATGAAGCGTTCCCTTCAAAGCAAATTGCAGACATAATTTACAATGCCATTTTGTCTTCGCCGAACAGTGCGCTTAATTACTCTGTTACGGAAGGTTACACACCGCTGCGTGAATTTATGAAAGATTATCTTAAAAACACGCATTTAATCGGTGATGAGAATGATGATTTGATAATAACATCGGGTGCGCAACAAATTATGGACCTTGTTTGCAAGACTCTTTGCAACGAGGGCGACTGTATAATTTGCGAAAACCCGAGTTTTATCGGTGCGTTAAATGCTTATCGTTCATACGGAGTAAAACTTATCGGTATTGATATGAAAAATGACGGAATGGACACAGAGCAACTTGAAAAGGCATTAAAAGAAAACAAAAATGTCAAACTGATTTACACTATTCCTAATTTTCAAAACCCTACCGGACTTTGCACAAGTTTGGAAAAAAGAAAACAGATATACTCACTTGCTAAAAAGTATCAGGTTTTAATTATTGAAGACAACCCTTACGGTGATATCAGATTTGAGGGAGAAAATATTAAAGACATTAAAACTCTTGACGATGAAAATTTAGTTATTTATGCCGGTACTTTTTCAAAAGTATTAGCGCCCGGTCTTCGCGTAGGGTACTGTCTTGCAGACAAGCGTATTATTCAAAAAATTGTAATTTGCAAGCAGACAAGCGACGTTCATTCAACGGTAATATCACAAATTGCGGCTTATGAATTTATAAAAGATAAAAATTTCGGCACGCACCTTGAAAGCATCAGAGAAATATATAAGAAAAAGGCTCATTTTACAATGAACCTGATTGATGAAAAATTATCAGATTATCTTACATATAACAAGATTGAAGGCGGACTGTTTATATGGTGCAAGCTCAATGATATTGATATGGAGAGTTTCTGTAAAGAATGTGCAAAAAATCTTGTTGGAGTTGTGCCGGGAAGCGCATTTTCGATAAACGGTGAAAAATCTGACAGTTTTAGGATAAATTATTCCTCTCCGAGTGAAGATGATATTGTAAAAGGAATAAATATTTTAGCAAAAGTTGCTAATACATTTTAGGAGATATAAGTATGCAAAATGATAAAAAAATTGTATTAAGTTGTATTCAGCCGAGTGGCATGTTAACTCTCGGCAATTATCTCGGAGCATTAATTAACTGGGAAAAGATGCAAGAGAACAACGACTGTTTGTTTGCGGTTGCCGACCTGCACGCAATTACTGTAAGACAAGAACCGAAAAAATTAAGAGAACAAATCAAATCTACGTTTGCGCTTTTACTTTCAATAGGTTTAGACCCTGAAAAGAGCATAATATTCTTACAAAGCATGGTACCGCAACATGCACAACTTGCCTGGTTATTAAACTGCTACACACAGTTTGGCGAGCTTCAGAGAATGACACAGTTTAAAGACAAAAGTGCAAAGCATGCTGACAACATTAATGCAGGTTTATTCACATACCCGACCTTAATGGCGGCGGATATTTTATTATATCAGGCTGATTATGTACCTATCGGTGCTGACCAGAAGCAGCACCTTGAACTTGCAAGAAATATTGCACAGCGTTTTAACGGTTTATACTCCCCTACCTTTACGGTACCGGAGCCTTATATTGCAAATGTTGGTGCGAGAGTAATGAGTTTGCAAGATCCCACTAAGAAAATGTCAAAATCGGATGAAAACATAAATTCATTTGTTGCAATTCTTGATAAGCCTGAAGATATTATTAGAAAATTCAAGCGCGCGGTTACCGATTCCGAATCAGAGGTTAGATACGCTGAAGGAAAAGACGGTATCAACAATTTAATGACGATTTATTCTGCATGTACAGGTCTTAACTATGAACAGATTGAAAAAGAATTTGAAGGCAAAGGTTACGGTGATTTCAAATTAAAAGTCGGCGAAAGCGTTGTTGAAATACTAAGACCTATCAGAGAAAACTATGAAAAGATAATTAATGAAAAAGATTATCTTGAATCACTTTATAAATCGGGCGCACAAAAGGCTGAATACCTGGCACAAAAAACATTATCAAAAGTAATGAGAAAAATCGGATATATAAACTAACAAAAAACAACCTGTTGATTATATCAACAGGTTGTTATTTTAGTCTGATAAGTAATTTCTTAATAAAGACTGTAAGATTTCGTCTCTGTCAAGTCGTCTTATGAGATTTCTTGCATTGTGATTTGTTGTAATATAGGTTGGGTCTTCAGAAAGAATATATCCTACAATTTGATTTATAGGATTATAGCCTTTTTCTTTAAGTGCATTATACACGGTTATTAGAGTACTGCGTATTTCTCTTTCTCTTTCGTCACCGATTGAAAAGCGTACTGTTTTGTCCTGCATTAAAATCACCCTCTTTATTATCTTTCATTTTACACTAAAAAATATACATATTCAAGTATTTTATTAAAAAAATCAGTAATAAATTGGCTGAATTTGTTTATTTTCTAAAGCCATGAGTGCAGTTTGCTCAATTTTTGTAAAATCGCAAATAAGAGAAGTAGATTTATTTTCAGGGTCGTCTTGTTTAATCGGTACAAAATATATATTTTTTGTATTTAGCAAGATTCCGATATTTTTTGCGCTCGCTGACAGTGCATCATTTGTAGCAAGTCCTATTACAAGCGGTTTTTGATTTCTTAAATGTGCTTTTGCTGCCATTGTGACCGAACTGTCCGTAATGCCGAGCGCTATTTTTGCAAGAGTATTTCCTGTGCAAGGAGCAATAATCAATATATCGAACAAAGATTTCGGACCTATCGGTTCTGCTTGCTTTATTGTATGAATGATTTTTTTGCCGCTTAATGTTTCTGCTTTGTTTATAAAATCTTCACAAAGTCCGAAACGCGTATCTGTTGTGTATACAATATTTGACATTATTGGTGTTATGTCAACCTTTTTTGATAATTCTTCAAATATAGAAAAGGACTTATTCAGAGTACAAAAGGAACCGCAAAACGCATAGCCTACTTTTAAATCTTTCACACTATCTCCTCCTCTATTATAGTTTTCATAGTGTTGTATAGAATTTCTTTAGCAGTATCTATTGCATATTTAGGAGGTAAGGCTTTACCGTCAATAATTTTACAATTCTTACTTTCGGGCTGTTTATAGTAATCAATATCAATTCCCGCCAATTCAACAATCACCGTGTTTTCACTTATGTTTTGCGTTGGAATAATTTTTTTCGGGACTGTATTTACAATAATTTCGTATTTATCTGTAACATCATCTAATTTTGTTGAATTTACGCTTTTATACCCTAAACACTCAAGCAAAGCAAAGTCTTTTTTACTTCTTGCCGCCACTGTAACATCGGCATTAATATCTTTAAGCATTTTTGACAAGAATTTACCTATTCTACCGTACCCTACTACCAAGCATTTTTTATTTAAAAGCGTTGTACTGACACTACGCATTATAAGTTCTAAGGCTGCTTCGGCTGTTGCATGGGCATTTCTTATAGCAAATTCTTCTTCATTACTGTATTCTATCGGTTTTACTCCGTTTAAATAAAACATAAGAGAAATCTCGTTTGACATCGGGCCGCACAAAACCAATGAGCGTGAATTTACTTTAGGTATTATGTCAACTAATTTATATTTTTCATCACAGTTTATATGAACACCGTCACGACTTACGGGTAAAGGAAATATAATTATATTACAGTCACTGATTTTATCTGCATCGCAGACAACATATCCGTCTTTTTTGAAACATTTTTTTATATAATCAAAGCGCATATCTGAACCAATTACGCAAATTTTCATATTTAATCACCTTAAAAATACAACTCATAGAACATTGCTATAACACATTCTATGAGTTTGTACCAATTTGAGTGATTAACTCTTTTAATATTTTATTTTTATTGTTTTGAGGGTTTTTGATAACTTCATCGACGAGTTTTTCAAAAAGTATTTTAGTCTGCTCGCCTGAATACATTTTACTTATTTGTTTTTTATCCTCTGCGCTCAAATCCAAGTGATTAATTAAGTAAGGCTCATTGTTTTTAACTATGCTTTTTAATAAATCATCCTTAATTCTTTTGTTTTTAAGTACTGCTTGTGCTTGCAGAACATCTTCCCACATATTTTGCGGTATTAAAGATAAGTTTTTCTTAATCTCTGTTTTACTTTCGGGATACGGTTTAATCAGCGCGTCGAAAATTAAACCCGCTAATTTTCTTTGCTTTCTGTCAGTTTTAAGTTCTATAGCGACATCGTAAGCGTTTTTATTCAGCAGAATACAAAGTGCGCAAAATCTGACAATTAAATTATTATTGATTTGATTTAATTTACTTAAATCGGTTTGAAACAAGTCTGATAAAACCGCAAGATTTTCTCCGCTTAGCAGTTTAAACAATTCTTCTCTTATTCTCTCTTTGCTGATATTATTTAAAAGATGTTTATTATTTAATGCAGCGCGTTTTGTGTTTTCTTCAATACTGAAATTCAAAACGGAAGAAAACCTAAACGCTCTTAAAATTCTTAAGGCGTCTTCTTTAAATCTTAAATCAGGCTCACCTACTGCTACAATGGTTTTTTTATCTATTGCTTGTCTGCCGCCGAAAGGATCATATATTCCCCTTTTATAATGATAGCCTATTGCATTCATTGTAAAATCTCGGCGTGATAAATCTACGCGGAAACTGTTTGTAAAAGTAAGATTTTCAGGGTGCCGGGAGTCTAAATATTCACCGTCAATTCTGTACTGTGTTATTTCGTAATTTTCATCACCGAGAACTACTGTGACGGTACCGTGTTTTAGTCCTGTATCTATAACCTTATCAAACATTGAAAAAATCTCAATTGCCGGGCAGTTTGATGCGATATCATAATCATTTACTTTTTTATTCATTAAAATATCTCTTACACAACCGCCGACGCACCACGCCTCGTATCCTTTATTTTCTATTGTGTCTATTATTAACTTAACATTTTCAGGCAAAATGATATTTTTCAAGTGTTGACACCTCTTTTTTAAATAATATATTGAATGAAACAGAATTTGTGATATAATATAAATTGATACAAAACACAGGAGGGAAAAGAAAAAATGAAACCTCTTTCAGATACTGATAAATTAATAAATAACTCAAAAGTTATACACATGATTGGAATTGGCGGTGCAGGTATGTGTCCTTTGGCTGAGATATTACATTCTCAAGGACATACCGTAACAGGCTCTGACAACAATCCGTCTGATCCTTTAAACAGAATAATATCGCTTGGAATACCTGTTACTCTCGGACACAAGCCTGAAAATGTACACGGAGCAGACCTTGTTATACATTCGGCTGCCATTATGAAAACTAACCCTGAATTACAAGAGGCTGAGCGACTCGGTATTCCGACGCTGGAGCGTTCATATTTACTCGGAGCAGTTACAAGAAGGTACAACAACTGTATCGGTGTTTGCGGTACGCACGGAAAGACTACTGCTACTTCTATGATAACACAAATTTTAATCGAATCAAACTGTGATCCTTCTGCTGTTATCGGAGGTAAATTACCTAAAATCAATTCATACTGCAAAATCGGTAAAAGCGATACATTAGTTGTTGAGAGTTGTGAATATGTAGATACATTTTTAAAAGAAACTCCTGATGTTGCTGTACTTTTGAATGTTGACAGCGACCATATGGAATATTTTAAAACAATGGACCGACTTATTGAGTCATTTAACAAGTTTTTGTCTATGGCACACACAGTTATCGTAAACGGTGATGATAAAAACAGCCTAAAAGCAACAAAAGGCATTACAAGTGATATTATAACCTTTGGGCTTGATAAGAGCAATACTTACTATGCAGATAATATAAGTTTAGTAAACGGTGCTTTTCCGAAGTTTGATTTATATAAACAAGGAGAGTTTTTATGCACGGTTGAACTTAGTGTACCCGGTGAGCATAACATATTAAACTCATTGGCTGCTGCTGCGGCTTCAATAAACGCGGGAGCCGAAATCGGAGCGGTTAAAAAAGCGCTAAAAGATTTTAAAGGTGCGGGCAGACGATTTGAAGTACTATATAATAAAAACGGTATTACTGTTGCTGATGATTATGCACATCATCCTACCGAACTTACCGTTACATTATCCGCGGCAAAGGAAATGAATTATAACAGAGTAATTGCAGTATTTCAGCCATTTACTTACTCAAGAACTGCCATGCTTTTAGATGATTTTGCTAAATCTTTAAGTATTGCAGATTTATGTGTGTTAAGTCCTATAATGGGCTCAAGAGAAATTAACACCTACAATATTGAGAGCAGACATTTGGCAGAAAAAATTGAGCATTGTGTTTGTCTTAATAATTTTGATGAAATTGTTGATTATTTATATAGTAATATCAAGCAGGGCGATTTAGTTATTTCGCTTGGTTGCGGTGATATTTACAAGGCTACAAAAGCGTTAATTAAAAAATTAGAAAATTAAGAGGTATCAATGAAAATTTCTACTAAAGGCAGATATGCACTCAGAATGTTTATAGATTTAGCCGAGCATGACAATGAAGGTTATGTTTCGCTAAAAGACATTTGTCAAAGACAAGACATATCAAAAAAATATTTAGAACAAATAATTGCTTTATTCGCAAAGACCAATATTTTACTGACTTCAAGAGGAGCCTCGGGCGGATATAAACTTGCAAAGCCGGCAAGCGAATACACAGTCGGCGAGATATTAAGACTTACCGAAGGAAGCCTTGCGCCTGTTTCGTGTTTAGACCATGATTTAGGCAAGTGTAAGCATAGTGTAGACTGCCCTACTTTACCTGTATGGCAAGGTCTGAACAAAGTCGTATGTGACTATTTAGACTCAATAACTTTACAAGATATTATTGAACAGCGAAACCGACTCGATTCGGACAGTTACATGATATAAAACAAAGTTTTAATATACGCCCCAAAGGCATAATGCTTTTGGGGTGTATATTGTTATTTATTGCTTTTTTATAATACTTTATATCCTTGTGCTATTACGGTATTTTTAAGAGCATCTGACAAGTCGTCATTTTCTGCAACTACAATTGCCTCGCCTTTTTTATGGCTAACTTCGACCTGACTGACACCGTTTACCGCCTGCAAAGCCCCTTTTACTCTCATTTCACAATGAGAACACATCATACCTTCGATTTTTAACTGATATTTCACTTTCTTCACCTTCTCTTTTTTGTTTGATTTAAACAGGTTTAATCTTAAAGCATTTGTTACAACGCAAAAACTTGATAGACTCATAGCGGCGGCGCCGAACATCGGGTTTAACTGCCAGCCGAAAATATTTATAAATACACCTGCTGCGAGCGGTATTCCTATTAAATTATAAATAAACGCCCAAAACAGATTTTCGTGTATATTTCTTAAAGTTGCTTTTGAAAGTTTAATTGCTGTTACTACATCAAAAAGTCCGTTTTTCATTAAAACAACATCCGCTGCATCAATAGCAACATCAGTACCAGAGCCTATTGCAATACCGACATCTGCCGAAGTTAAAGCCGGCGCGTCATTAATTCCGTCGCCTACCATAGCGACCTTACTTTTTGCTTTATAGTCTCTGATAGTTTCCTGCTTTTTGTCGGGTAAAACTTCTGCGACTACTTCATCAACACCAACTGCGTTTGCGATTGCATTTGCGGTTTTTTTGTTATCGCCTGTGAGCATTACAACATCAATTTTCATATTTTTAAGGCTCTTTATTGCTTGCTTACTGTCTTCTTTTATAACATCGGCAACTGCAATTATACCTATCAACTGCTTATCATAAGCAAAATACAGCGGTGTTTTTCCCTCATTTGATAAATTATCGGCAATAGATATAACTGAATTATCGACACGTACAAACTGATTAATAAAATTGATGTTTCCTGTAATCAGTTTCTTTTTATCTAAAACACATTCAAGTCCGTTGCCTAAAACCGATGTAAAGCCTCGTACTTCTTGCTTTTCTATTCCGTTTTTAACTGCATAATCTACAACAGCGGTTGCAAGCGGGTGTTCACTTTTATCTTCAATTGAATAAGCAAAAGAAAGAAGTTTTTTGTTATCAAAATCATTAAAAGCAACAATATCGGTTACTGTGGGTTCGCCTTTGGTGATAGTACCTGTTTTATCTAAAATAACAGTTTTTACCCTGCCTGTTTCTTCTAAAGATTCGGCAGATTTGAATAAAATACCTTTTTTTGCACCGACACCGCTGCCAACCATAATTGCAACCGGAGTTGCAAGTCCCAAAGCGCACGGACAACTGATTACCAAAACCGAGATTGCTCTTGCAAGTGAAAAGCCCAAGGAATAATCAAGCAACAGCCATACTACAAAAGTAACAACCGCAATTATTATAACTGTCGGAACGAAAATGCCCGATACTTTATCAGCGACTTTTGCAATCGGCGCTTTTGATGCGGAGGCATCGCTTACCATTTTAATGATTTTTGATAAAGTTGTATCTTCACCGACTTTAGTGGCTTTGCATTTTAAAAAGCCCGATTGATTTAATGTTGCCGAATATACATTGTCGCCTTTTGTTTTATCAACAGGAATACTTTCTCCTGTTAAAGCAGACTCGTTGACAGCGCTTTCACCTTCAATAACAACAGCATCAACAGGGATGCTCTCACCCGGTCTTACAACAAAGATGTCGCCGATTTTAACTTCTTCGGCGCTTACGGTTATTTCCTTTCCGTCAACTATTAAATTGGCGGTTTTGGGTGCTAACTGCATTAAACTTTTCAAAGCATCGGTTGTTCTGCCCTTTGACATATCTTCAAGTTTTTTACCTACCGTTATGAGTGTTAAAATCATAGCCGATGATTCAAAATACATTTCGTGTAATAAATGATGTTGATTTGCACTCGGCAAGGTCATTAAAAACAAAGAGTAAAGGCTGTAAATAAAAGCGGCTCCCGCACCCAAAGACACGAGTGTATCCATATTAGGTGAGCCTTTTAACACTGATTTAACACCGCTGATAAAGAACTGTCTGTTAATAACCATTATTACAATAGTAAGCAACATCTGAACTATTGCAATTGCGATATAGTTTTTATCTAAAAAACTCGGTACAGGCCAATTCCACATTTTGTAGCCCATTGAAAAATACATTAAGACAAGCAGAACAATTACTGATGAAATCAGTCGGAATTTTAAATTATCGCTGTTTTCTGTTTTTTCTTTAACTGTTGCTTTTCCTTTAACGCTTGCTCCGTATCCAACTGATTTTACAGCATTTATGATAATATCATCGGATAATTCGGAGTCAACAGTCATTGAATTTGTAAGCAAATTTACATTACAAGATTTTACGCCGTCAAGTTTTGTGACTGCTTTTTCGACTCTTGCGCTACAAGATGCACAGGTCATTCCTGTTACATTAAACTGTTTCATTATTTACCTTCTTTTTTTATAATTGACATATAAATTTTATAATACATTTTAAAAGTTGTCAATTAACAATTGACATATATTTATTCAATATGCAATAATATTATAAACTTAATTTACGAGGTTTAGTATGAAAAATGAATTGACTCGAACAAAAATGCTTATCGGCGAAGATGCAATTAATAAACTTAAAAATTCAAAAGTTGCAGTATTCGGAATCGGCGGCGTAGGCGGATACACGGTTGAGGCGCTTGCGCGTTGCGGAATCGGAACGCTTGATTTGATTGACAGCGATACAGTTGATATTACTAATTTAAACAGGCAAATTTATGCTTTACACTCAACTATCGGCAAAAACAAAACTGATGTGGCCAAAGAAAGAATACATGATATAAACCCGGACATTAATGTAAACACATATAATGTTTTCTATTTGCCTGAAAACTCAAATGAATTTGACCTGTCAAAATATGACTATGTAGTAGATGCAATTGATACAGTAACTGCAAAAATTGAACTGATTGTAAACGCGCAGAAAGTAAACACACCGATTATAAGTTCAATGGGCACGGGTAACAAACTGTCGGCAGACAGACTTGAAGTGAGCGATATTTACAGCACTTGCGTTTGCCCTCTTGCGAGAGTTATGAGAAAAGAATTAAAAGCAAGAGGTATTAAAAAACTTAAAGTCATTTATTCAAAAGAGGAAATAATTAAAAACGCAAGTAACATTCCTGCGAGTATTTCTTTTGTGCCGGCTACTGCCGGACTGCTGATTGCACAAGAAGTTATAAAAGATTTAATAAGCAAATAAAATAAATCTCTCAATACGGTAATTAATTATTAAAAACTCAAACTTAAAACTAATTAACAAAAAAACAACGAGCAAAATGCTCGTTGTTTTTTAATTTATATTATTTTTCGTTTTTGCTTTTTCTTTTCTTGTTGATAATAAGTCCAACAGCAATACCTGATGCTGCCAAAAGAACTATAATTGCAGCAAAAACATTTGACGAATCTCCGGTTGCAGCACCGTAAGTGCCCGGATCAAGATAGTAATAATACTCAACGGTTTCGCCGGTCTTTGATACTGTACCGTCGTTGTTTGTACCACCGTTGTTTGTACCACCGTTGTTTGCAGAATCGGTATTATCTGCGCCGCTGTCATCCGAAGTAGTAGCACTTGTATCGGAAGAAGTTGTGCCATTTGCTGATGATGAAGTATCTGTGCTACCTGATGTAGATTCTCCGCTTGATGAAGTATCTTCTTCTGAAGAAGACGGATCATCAGCACTTTGACAATCAGGTGTCCAAAGTGAGTAGTTAGATACTTTTCTGTTTGTTGATTGTGTTCCGGCAAACTGAATTGCTACCGGAGCATTCTTGAATGAATCAGCAGTTAAATAAGATGAAACATCAACATCAGTTGTTTCTGCTGCACCAGCGGTTACAGGAGTAAATGTAACTGCATCATCATTTATCAATACTACTACTGTTTTAGCATCTGCATCATATTTAATGGTTATCAAAGCATTAGGAGGATTGGTAATTACTCCGTTTGCAATAACGACATCATCCATTTTCATTATTACATCGAA
Organism: Acutalibacteraceae bacterium; assembly: GCA_036310005.1. Lineage (GTDB taxonomy): Bacteria > Bacillota > Clostridia > Oscillospirales > Acutalibacteraceae > JAXJSP01. The sequence goes on from JAXJSP010000006.1 coordinate 13,546, forward strand.
AGATGACGGTAAGTCGAGGGAACCTGCACCCGAAACAGCATCATTGTGGAATGTAACTTCAACATTACCTACGGTAAACGATACTGTTCTTTCAAATGATCTATTAAATGAACCTACATATTCAAGGTCGAATGCTGCTTTAAAGCCTTTAGTTAAGTCATATTTTACAGCAGTTTCAATTCTAACTTTTACATTTGTGTCTGAGAACGGTGCATAGAATGCTCCGTCTTCAAGAATACCTGAATAATATGTATTGCCTCCGTCTTCTCTTGCATTTGCCGGTGCTGTATCTCCTGTCCAATCTTCAGCTTTGAATTGCTGTGTATCGATTTCTTCAGTTAATACTGTACCGTTATTTGCCTCGTCATCTTCGCTCTGACAATCAGGTGTCCAAAGTGAGTAGTTAGAGATTCTCTTGTTTGATGCATGTGCGCCTTTTTGTGAAAGTTTAATTGTTGCAAACTTGAATGAATCAGCTGTTAAGTAAGATGAAATATCAACATCGGTTGTTGATGCGGCAGATGTATCAGCCGGTGTAAATTCAATCTTCTCTTCACCCAATGATACAGAAATTGTCTTTGCATCAGCATCATAAACAATAGTTACAAGAGCATCAACTGAATCAGTAACTTCTGCTGTTGCAGCAGTCGTGCCACCTATTTTTAATGTAACATCATAAGAAGAAGGTTTGGTGCCTGATGAACCGCCCGCTACATCAGGGTTTGAAATAATTACTTCAGCATCGCCGAGAGTAAAGGTCATTTGTCTTGCCTTATGTAAGTTAAATGAACCTGAATAGTAAACATCAAAAGCTGCTTTGAAACCTTTTGTAAAGTCGTATTTTGTAACAGATTCAATTGTACCTAATGTAGCATTGAACGGGAACATGATTTCACCGTCGACAATACCTGAATAATATGTATTACCAAAACTTTCATATTCTTTTACAGCAGTATCTCCTGTCCAATCATCAACTGTAAACGGTGCGTTATCAATTTCTTCAGTTAAGATTTCACCGTATGATTCGGGTCCGGAAACTTCTTCTTCTGTGTATGATTTGAATGTTGTATCAAATGCATCGCTCGGCTGAAATCCTCTTAAACGAGAAATGCTTGCAGTTTGACCAACCAACTCTAAAGTCTGTTCTCCGGAATATACAGTTTCTGATAATTCTCCGGTCATAGGATTATAAAGTTTAACACTTAAATTGCCTTTTTTATAGTCGATTTCAATAGTATATGCAGTGCCGCCCCAAGTTTCATCATTTTTTGCAGCCGGCATATTTAACTGACCGTTGTTTGCGAAGTTGATTTCCGTTAATGCTTTATTATCAACTAAAACATCCTCGCCTTTTTCAACAGTAATATAGTCATCATTAGCGCTGTTTGCATATTTAAAGTTAATTGTTACTTTTAAATCTCCGTACTGAACTACATATTTAAAGTTTGCATTGCCATGAGTACGGTTCCAGGTGCAGAATGCATAAGTTGTTGTAAAGTTAAATCCGTTTGTAGCATCAATATTGTCAAGTCTTGCAATTTCATAAAGTTTGTCAACATTGTTGGTTTCGCCCTGATGAGCGTGGAAGTGCCAGAAAGGTGAATCGTTTGTAGCAGATTTTTTGTATGCCTCAATTTCGGAAATCACCCAAGTAGTATCGCTTTTGTCCAACGGATACTCGCCTATTGCCAAAAATTCGGGCTCAGAAGATGAAGAATCGGATGAGGTATCGCTTGATGTATCACTTGGAGTGTTGGAGGAAGTTTCACCTGAAGTATCGCTTGATGTTTCTGATGAAGTATCGCTTGATGTTTCTGATGAAGTTTCACTTGATATTTCTGAAGAAACTTCGCTTGATGGCACTTCGGAAGATGCAGGGTCTTCAAGTTTTGTAACTACAAATCCTGTAACACCTACATTTAAACCATCGGCAGCTGAATAGAAGTTGTTAGTAACTGATGCTACACAAACTACATCATTGAAAGAATAATCGCCTGTATAAGTTGCATTTTGGGTTAACCAGGTAGGATCATCTTTTTTTTCTCCTCTTGTATATTTAATATCAACCGATTTGTTTGCAGTATCTATGGTAATATCGTATTGAACATGAGCAAGCATTTTCCACCAGTCTCCAAGTTCAATCTCGATTATTTTCTCTTCGCCCATATATGCTCTTAATAATTTAGCCGTCTTGGTTGAGTCAGTTGAGCTTACACAGTTTTCGACTTCGAACAAAAAGTCGCCGACTTCAATGCGAGCTTTACCCTTATTATTAATAGCTTTATCTACATTCAAAACGCCTGTAATCTGGAACTTGTCGCCAAAATCATAAGTGCGTTTAGTAGTAAGTTTACGTTCGGTGCTTTCGTTTTTCTGATGAACAACCAAAGAACCTGCCGGTGCTGTTGTTGCGCCAACTATTGAAATTTCTTCTGTAGTAATGTAAGATACAGCACTGTCAGGAGTCCATTTAGATGTATCTGTATCGGGAAGAATTGTTGTAACAGTTTCTGTTACGAGTGATTGAATTTCAACTGTTGTCTGAGCAGTATCGCAGTTCAAGTCTATAGCGCTTGAGTCAGCTAAAGCAATAGAAGTTGAGGATGTGTTATGTACTGCTTTAAGAGCAAAACTCTCACTTGTTATGGCAGCGTTTGGTTTAACTGCAATTTTAACTTTGAATAACAAGCCATTGTTTGCATCAAGTTCTGATTTAGAAATTGAGTAAGTTTCTCCGGCATTATTATCGGTTTCGATTATAGCGCCAAAGACACCGTCGGCTGTATTTGCAGTAAATGTTCCTCCGGTAGCAACGGATGTGTAAGGTGTTGACCATACGACTTCTCCGCCCTCTTCAACAATTTCAAAAGTATTGGTGTTCACATCGGCAAAAGCATTAATTACCGCAATACCGGATGTGCCGATAGCACTGTCATAATCGCTTAATGAGAAAGCCATGTATGCTGTACTTCCGGGGTTTAACTGTGTAACCGCATTGCCTTGTTCATCGACAATGCTGAGTGACATTGTGGCTGATGCGCTTGCAGTTGCAGAGATAATGCCTACTGAAAGCATTGTAGCCAGCAAAGCAACGATACACAAAATACTTAAAATTCTCTTTTTCATCATTTTGAGGTTTCCTCCCAATTACAATGTTTGCATTTGAATATTTGCGTTTGTTCAATTCTGTAAAATACAATATTTATACAGACAGAATTTTGACCATAGCAATATTTAGTATTATTTTACTATGAAAATCTCATAATGTCAATGAGTAATTAACAAAAAAATCTTTAAAATGCATAATACTTTTGTACGAAAATTCAATTAAAAATTTGTGCAAAAAAACAGTTGACAAAAATTAGTCGTGTTTTACCTTTAAAAGTGATTGACTAAATATAATTTTTAATGTAAACTTTAGAGGTGAAGAACAAACCGAGAGGAAAGGTTATTATGAATAAAGATGTTAATTCTGTAAATGATAATGAAGAGTATTCTCCCTATATTCTTTCTCTGACCGATGAGGACGGAAAAGAATTTACTTTTGAAGTGCTTGACGATATCGATTTTGAGGACGAGAGATATATGGCCTTGCTTCCGCAGTATGATGATCCTGTGAAGATGCTTGAGTCAAGCGGAGAACTTGTAATTTTAAAAATAGTTACCGAAGACGGTGAAGATGCTTTCATTGAAATTGAGGATGACGATGAATATGAAAGAGTTGCGAGCATTTTTACCGACAGATTACAAGACTTATTTGAAATCGAATAATTTAATCTCCTGCCCTGTGCGCTCACTCAATCTGCTATTATAACCCTACAACCTTTTTTCAGGGAGCTTTGGCTCCGCCATGGGTGAGTAGGCCTCCTGCTTTGCAGAAGAAGGAAACCCGAAATGGCGGGCGGGCACCCACCTGCTTTACGCAGGTTATCAATAAGCGATGTACGGCAGGGCGGGTAAAAAAAGAATCAGACCGAGATGGAATTCATCTCGGTTTTTTAATTTAAGTTTAGAAAATATTCTGTTATACCTTTTACGGTATTTTCCGCGATAGTCAGATTATTATCATATAATTTGATTTTATCGAGTTCTTCGCTGTTACTTACAAACCCATTTTCTGTTAAGACTGACGGACAAGTGGCAGCGCGAGTAACATAAAAAGGATAATATTTAACAGAAATATCTCTATCAAAACTGCTGCTTGCAGATTTAAAAATGCAATTTGCCAAATTTTTGGAAAAGGGATAATAATAGTAATTTTCATATCCCGCGGCGCTTGTATTTTCTGCGGCATTTCTATGTACGGAAACGAAAATATCCGGTTTATATTTATAGATTAAGTCGGTTCTTTCTTTTAACAAAAGTTCTGAATCTTCAGTTCTTGTCATAATAACCGTGGCGCCTATGCTTTCAAGTTGTGATTTAATCAGTTTTGACAAAATCAAATTCAGCGCTGACTCAGTATAATATTCCGAGTTTCCTGTAGCGCCGCAGTCTTCCCCGCCGTGTCCTGCATCTATCATTACGGTTTTACCTGTTAAATCTGCGCCGTATTTATTATCTGCTTTGCTTACGCTGTTGCAATCGGTAAACACAAAGCACAAGTTATTGTTATTATTATATTCAGCGGTATATCCGCAAAAGACGTTTTTATTTTTCAGTTTCAAAATCAAAGTATTACCGCTTGAACTGATATCGGAAAAAACGCTGTTTTCTGCGAGTTTTAAACTTCCGTCGATTTTATCGCAATATGAAAACTCTATTTTAAACTCCTCGCAAGTGAAGTTATTTACGGAGTAGTCCGGTCTGTCGGCATTATCGGGGTATGGGTTTTTATAATCTTGATTGCCGAAGTCAATTTTAAACGGGGCTTTAAAAGACTGAGAAAATTCCAATACCAATTTACCTTTTGAAATATAAGAGTCAATAAATTTTACATTATTCTCGTCGGGCAAGGTGCCGTAATAGGTTTTTACATTTGATTTATACAGTCTGTGTCCGCTGTTCAAGTTGCAAAAATCAGATGTTTGCTTGCAATAATCTACTGTACCTTTCGGCAAAGTATTACAAGTTGGGCGGCTCCTCTCGTCTGAATAATTTATATCCAAAGTTTCAGCCTGAACCGTCTCGACTCTGGCAATAAGGGTTTGTTTTTTATTATCTTTTTCGGTTTTTTGAGATGTGGTCTTATTGTTTTTTACGGGAATAAATGCACTCAAAGCGATCAAAGTTATTACCGATAAAAACACAATCAAGTTTTTATATTTTTTCATTTAAGTACTGTTTTATGTAGTTTAATTGTTGTATGTTTGATTTATTTGTTGAAAAGAGATGAGAATACGAAAAAAGCACATAGCCTTTCAGGTACGAGTCGTTGTCGATTTTTTTCATTTGCTTTGAAATTATTGCAAAATCTTTTGTCCATTCCGATTCTGCTTTAACAAGGGTATTACATTTATAAGGTGCAAGGCCGATATAAAGAGTCGGAGAATAGTTTTCACACAAGGTTTTCCATTCTTTGAGGTAGGCGTTAAAAGTATATCTTTTGTCGGGGTATTCAAACCCGAAATATATTTGCGGCATAATATAGTCGACTGCTTTTGTTTTAAGCCACGTTTCGACATCTGCATACACGGTATCGAAGTTATATTGCATATTTGCTGCCGGCGACACACCGAAAAGTATGCCTTTTTGCAGGGTTAGTCTGTGGGCGGCGCTTATCAGTTCTGTTACATTTGCTCTGCGCCACGAATAAAGGTCCAACGGGTATGCGTTTGAATTCGTTAAATATTCGACATACTGTTTTTCATCAATGGTTTCATCATTTGAGAGGTAAAAGTAATCGTCGAAATGGATACCGTCGACATCGTAATTATCAATTATTTCTTTTACTCCGTCTAAAATCAGTTTTTTTACCGAACTGACAGAGGGGTTAAAAAACAAAGTATCGTTATCCCCTTTTATTACAAAGGTATCGTTGCTTTTATCGTCATCGCTGAGCCATTTATACGCGGGGTTTTGTTTATTTAATTTTTTATAATCGGAAGTTGTATTAGAAATTCTGTATGGATTTATCCAGGCGTGAAACTGCATTGAATATTGGTGAGCAGTATCAATCATAAAGGCGAGCAAATCATAGTCAGGTTCAGTTTCAAGAGTATTGCTGTAAGGAAAAATTTTTGACGGATAAAAGGCATCGGCATTTGCTCTGACGTGGACAAAGAGGGTGTTTGCGCCTAAATCTTTACATTCTTTTACTGCTGATTTGAATGCTTTTTTAAAGCCTTGTTTTGAGGCATAGAAATCTCCTAATTCGCTGTAACTTATCCAAACGCCGAATATATCGGGGCAAGAAATACTATTTTTATTTTTTGAGATAGAGTCTTCGCTGTAAGTACACGAAACAAAAAACGATGCTATCATTACACAACAGATGAGTTTTTTCATAAGCCTCCGTATTGACAAAACAGTATGTTTTTTATATACTCAAAGTATGTTTAAGAGTAAAAAATTAAAGAAAATATCGGTCGAGGGCAACATTCAAGACAAAGAGAGAATTTTCACTTTGTGTCCGTACTGCGGATACGAGTCAGAGGCTGTCCTGTTTGAGACCGAAACCGAACTATGTTTATATTATATTCCGATTAAAAAAATTAATAACCGATTTACTGCTGTTTGCTTAAAATGCAAGCACTCTTTTGATGTAGAAATATCATAAAAGAGGTGTATATTTTTGTTAAATAGAATTTTTACTTCTACCGTAAATTTTTTGACATTTATTTTTTTGTTCATAATTTCACTCGGTTCGGTATATTATGTGGGAACACATATTATAAAGCCGAATTATGGTTCATCAATGCTGTCATACTGTATAATTTATGCGTTATTCATACTTATGGCGGCATTAATTGTTATTTTATTTTTATACTTTTCAAAGCATGTAAAAAAATGCGAAAACAAAGAATTAAACCGTCTTTGCATTATATTGTTTACGGTATTTGCGCTCGGGCAGATTTTTGTATTTTTCAGTTTTGACATTATATCTACAAACGACAGTTTAGCGGTACAAGACAGCGCGGCATTTATGAGCCTTACAGGTGAGAGTAAAATAAACGCATATCATACCGATTACTTTAACAGATACACAAACAACAATCTGCTTGTACTTATCTTTTCTGTAATTTTTAAGATATTTAATGTATTTAAAATCGATTACAGAATCGGTGCGTTAGTGTTTAATTTTATTATGCTGTTTATAGGACAGGTACTTATATATTCCGGAATTGTCCGTCTTATCAACAAACAAACAGCAGTTAAATATTTATTTTTGACTGTTATTGACCCTGCTATGTATATGCTCGGTACCTGGGTTTATTCGGTATCGTTATGTATGCCTTTTATGGGTGCTGTACTTTTACTTATCGGTTGTATCCGCAAAAGCAAAAAAGACAATGTCAAATACATATTATCGGGTATTTTGGGTTTAACCGTAATCATAGGATATTTTATAAGGCCTGTTGTTGCTATACTGTTTATATCACTTGTTATTTGTTGTTTTTTATGGCTTAAAAAGGACAAAAAGCAACTTATATCCGGGTTGATTTGCTCTGCGGTATGTATAAGCATTATGGCGGTATCGTTTTTTGCCTGCAATAGTGTTATTAACGCGCACAGCGACAAAACCGATGATGAATTTCCGATGACTCACTGGGTTATGATGGGGCTTGAAAAAGACGGTACATGGAACAGCGAGGCTGTTAAATACACAAATTCATTTAAAACAAAGGAAGAAAAAGTTCAGGCAAATATTGATAAAATCAAGAAAAATTTTAAAGAGTATTCCCCTGTCGGTTTATCTTTTCACGCTTTAAGAAAACTCACGGTAACCTGGTCTGAAGGCAGTACAAACTATCAGTTAAGAACTCAAAAATTAAACAGTTACAACGATGTTTATAACTATCTGTCGGGTGACAAAAACGACTTTGTTTTAATATATTTGCAGGCTTTAAGATTCGCTGTATTGATTTTAGCGTGCATTACTTTGTTTAAAAAATTCAAAGACAAAAAGGCCGACGCATCGTTTTTGCTGACTTTATTTTTATTCGGCGGAATATTATTCTATTTAATATGGGAAGCAAAAGAGTCGTATTCGATACCGTTTTTATTTGCGCTTTACGCTCTTGCAGCACAAAGTAGTGATATAAAATTCGGCAAAGTGTATGTTAAAAACATAAATAAAGCGCTGATAGGCACAATGAGTCTGACATTAATTTGTTTTGCAATAGGTTTTAATTTCTGGAGCGTACAAAAAACTGTACACAAAGAGTACAGTATTAATGACAATGCAAGTTCATGTTCCGAATATGTAAATGATTTATCCGAAAAATCAGGATATATTGAGCAGGAATTTTATACTGATAAAGATTTTAATAATATTGAAATTTTTTGCACTAAAAAGTCGGGTAACGCAAAATACACAGTTGATATCAGTAACGCTGATAAAACAGTCTTTACAAAGACAATCGGCAAGGAAAATTTTGACGAAAACAAAATCAATCTTAATTTTGATACTGTAAAAAACGATGAAATTTGCAAATACACAATCACAATTAAACCCGTTAAAAATAATGTTAAAGACAGTCTGGCATTCAAATACAATGACACAGCAGTATTTAAGGGAATTAAAGGTGATTTGAAAGTATCAAATGATGTAAAAACAAATGACTTAAAACTAAAAGTTTACAATGAAGTGTCGGAAAATAATATGAATGTTTTGGCATATATTTTGATTTTCTCGTTAATGCTTTCGGTTCAAGTTTATATGTTTATAAAATTAAAAAACGCTAACAAAAGTTAGCGTTTTTTAATTATTCTGCTGTTGCACGGTCTCTGAAAAGCAACGAAATGCACCAAAGGCCCGCAAGACAAACTACAGTATAAATTATGCGGCTTAAAATCGCTGTTTGTCCTCCGAAAATCCAAGCTACAATATCAAAGCGGAAAAGACCGATAGCGCCCCAGTTAATAGCACCGATAATTGTTAAAATTAAAGCAATTTTATCTAACATTGAGCAAACCTCCTTTAACGCTATTGTTTGCACAATAAGGACAATTTATTCTTTAATTAAAACAGTTGCACTCATCGGAGGCAGAATCAGTATATTATTTTCAGGCTTTTGTCCGAAATAAACCTTATTAAAACCGTCGGGCACAGTAATTCCGTCGCTTTGTGTCCATCTGTTTACTGCTATTAAAACTTCATTTTTATCTTTTTTTCTTAAATAACAAATAGTTCCGAGTCCGGCATTTATGCACTCATATTCGCCGCCGCAAAAAGCGTCGTTTTCGAGCCTTAATTTTCCTAATTTTTTAAAAAATTCAACCAACTGCTTATTTTCTTTTCCCCAAGGAAAACCGGTTCTGTTAAAAGGATCTCTTAAGCCCTCTGTCTGCGCTTCATCAGCGTAATAAAGCGAAGGAATACCGGGTAGAGTATACTGCAAAACAGAGGCAAGTTTCAGTCTTTTTAAAGCAAGGTCTGTCTGTTGCTCGGTTAATTTTACTTTTGCCTGCTGTATTCTGTTAAGAGATAAGTCGGCGCCTCCCAATACTGATAAAATTCTTTCGGTATCGTGAGTTCCGAGGTGATTCATCATAACGTCTACTACTTGTTTAGGATAGTTACACAAGATATCGCAAACTGTATTATTAAGTTCATAGGCGTCACCGCCCATTACAAATTTAATAATTGCATTTCTGAGAGGATAATTCATAACGCTATCAAGTTGTTTACCTTGCAAAAAGCGTCTTCTGCCTCCGTGGCTGATTTTGTTTGATGCATCTTCCCAGACTTCTCCCATTAACAATGCGTCGGGGTTTTCTTCTTTAATTGCGCATCTTATTCTGTCTATGAACACATCAGGCAATTCGTCGGCAACATCCAATCTCCAACCGTCTGCGCCCAGTTTCATCCAATGTCGCAAAACTCCGTTTTCGGAACAGATAAAGTCCATAAAGCTCGGATTTTCTTCAATAACTTCGGGTAATGATGCTATTCCCCACCAAGAATGATATCCGCCCGGCCAAGCAAAAAACTTGTACCACTGATAATAAGGCGATGACTGTTTATTAAAAGCTCCGTTATCACCGTAGCGCATATATTTATTAAAATACACAGAGTCGCTTCCGGTATGAGAAAAAACTCCGTCTAAAATAATTTTAATATCAAATTTATGCGCGGTTTTACAAAGGCTTACAAAATCTTCCTGTGTACCGAGCAAGGGATCGATTTTTAAATAGTCTGCTGTATTATAACGATGATTTGAGTGCGACTCAAAAATAGGATTTAAGTAAATTATAGTGATACCAAAATCTTTTAAATAAGGAATTTTTTGTTCTATTCCCTTTAAATCGCCGCCGTAATAATCGTTGCAAAGACTTCTTAGTCCACAATTTTGCTCATAAGCAGGTTGGATGTACCAATCATCAACGATAAACCTGTCCTGAGGTACATTATCTTTTTTCTCACCCGAATTGCAAAATCTGTCGGGGAAAATCTGGTAAATCGTACCTCTTTTAAAGTTATTTGGTGTAGTAAAACCCTCATCAAACACAGTTAACTGCCAAGGTTTTCCGCTGTCCGATATTACAGCCGCACCGCTGTCTTGTAACTGTTCACCTTTAAAAATCTTTTTATTTTCACCGTTGCAATCAAACTCAAAACGATACCAATAAAGTCCGGAAAAGTCAGGTGTAAAACAGCACGAAAACTTTTGATAATCGTTGTCATAATCACCTGCAAAATTCATTTGAATAGAAAACTCTTGCTCATTATCTTTACAAATATACATTCTGCAAGATTTACAGTTACAATCTTTATGTATGAGATTAGAAAACATTAACTCAGTCCCTGCGCTTACAGGGGCTGAGTTTGATATATATTCTTTTTTTCGGTTATTAAATACCTCAGGCATTACTTTCTGTCTACCTTTTTAAGATTCCAAATATTATTTGCATAATCTTCAATAAGTCTGTCTATTGAGAAGATACCTGCATTTGCAATATTTGTAAGAGAAATTTTATTCCAAGTATTTCTGTCATTATAAAGTCTGCTGATTTTTTCCTGTGCCTCGCAATAGTCTGCAAAATCGGCAAGTGCCATATAATAGTCATTATTAAGCATAGTTGCGGCAAGGTCTGTAAAATCAGTTGAGCAGATACCTTTTTTAATAAAATTAATCGCATTTGCAATACGGTTATTATTGTTATAATAATCTTGAGGATAATATCCTCTTGCTCTTAAAGCATCAACTTCATAATCACGCATACCGAAGATAACTATATTATCATCGCCTACTGCCTCATGAATTTCGACATTTGCACCGTCTTCCGTACCGAGTGTAACAGCACCGTTAATCATAAATTTCATATTACTTGTGCCTGACGCTTCGGTACCTGCAAGTGAAATCTGTTCCGACACATCTGCTGCGGGGATAATAATTTCTGCAAGTGTTACTCTGTAATCTTCGATATAAATTACTTTGAGTTTATCTTTACAGTCGGGATCATTATTTATAAGTTGACCTAACTTGCTGATAAGTTGAATGATTTGTTTTGCAAGATAATAACCCGATGCTGCTTTAGCGCCGAAAATATAGGTTTTAGGAGTAAAGTCTGCATTAGGATTATTTTTAATAAACAGATAATCATCAATTATATGAAGCGCGTTAAGATGCTGTCTTTTGTACTCGTGCAGGCGTTTAACCTGTATATCGAATACAGAATCAGGATCAATATCTCCGTATCCTAATTTTTTAACTGTATTTGCAAGTTTGACTTTATTAGCGTGTTTAATCTTTTCAAGTTTTTCCAAAACAGCAGAGTCGTCTTTAAATTCCAAAAGTTTTTTAAGTTGTGACGCATCTTTTACATAGCCTTTACCGATAAGGCTGTCGAGCAATTTACAAAGTTCGGGATTTGACTGACAAAGCCATCTGCGATGTGCAATACCGTTAGTAACATTTGTAAATTTCTCGGGCATAATTCTATACTGGTCGGCAAAAACGGTTTGTTTTAAAATTTCGCTGTGAAGTTTTGCAACACCGTTTACTTTATAGCCCGCCGCAACAGATAAGTTAGCCATTTTGATTACACCTTCGGCTTTAATGGCAACCCTGTCTGCCAAAGCTCTGTCGCCGGTCTGAGAAATTACTTTTTCTCTAAAGCGCCTGTCAATTTCGCAGACAATCTGATAAATTCTCGGCAAGCGGTGTCTGAACAAATCTTCTTGCCAGCACTCGAGCGCCTCTTTCATAACTGTATGATTGGTATAAGCCACGGTTTTAGTAACGATATCCCACGCTTTTTCCCAACTGTAACCGCACTCATCGAGCATAATTCTCATAAGTTCCGGAATACAAAGTGTCGGATGAGTATCGTTGATATGAATGGTAATCATATCGGCAAGATTATCTAAAGTACCGTGTTTTGTAAGATGTCTTCGGCAAATATCCTGTACAGATGCAGAGACAAGAAAATACTGCTGACGGAGTCTTAAACTTTTTCCTTCCTGATGATTATCTGCGGGATACAAAACCTTACTGATAGTTTCAGCCATAGCGTTTTGCTCAACTGCTTTTAAATATTCACCTTCATTGAACAAGTTCATATCAAAGCCGGGAGCAGTTGCTTTCCAAAGGCGCAAAACATTGACTGCATTTCCGTCTTTTCCGGCAATCATCATATCGTGAGGTACTGCCAAAACTTTATCGGCGCCGACATTTTCAACATGATGAAATCCGCTCTCGTCCCACCACTCGTTCAATTTACCGCCAAAGTAAACTTCGGTAGTAAGTTCTGGGCGAGCCTCAAACCAAATTTCACCGCCCGGGAGCCAGAAGTCAGGCATTTCAGTCTGCCAACCGTCAACTAATTTCTGACGGAAGATACCGAATTCGTACATAATCGAATAACCCATCGCGGGATACTCGCCCGATGCCAACCCGTCCATAATACAAGCAGCAAGTCTTCCCAAACCGCCGTTTCCGAGTCCCGCATCAGGTTCAAGTTCATAAAGATTATCAAGTTTTACACCGCAATCTTTTAAAACGCTGCCGAAAGTGTTTTCGAGGCCTAAATTATAAAGAGTATTTTTTAAACTTCTGCCGAGCAAAAACTCCATACACATATAACATACTTGTTTTTTGCCCTGCTCATCCGCGCGCTTTTCAAAGTCTGTGCGAATTTTAGTCATTATATCACAAAGTGCCATTACAGTTGCTTTATAATAAATTTCGTCAGTTGCGTTTTCAACAGAAACTCCGAAATTATGCATCAGTTTTGATTTAAGTAATGACGCTATTTCTTCTTTAGTCATTTTAGTCATAATTACCCTCTCCTTTAATAAATAATATTTGAAAAATTATCTTTCTTTATACCATTATAATAATTTAAAAAATTTTTTCAAGTACCTATTGCAAATTATTATATTCAAATTTTGCTCGTTTTTTGTATGTTTTTACTGAAAAAATATTTAATAATCAAGTAGATTAATTATATTTTGTTTAAATCTAACAAAATTTCGCTGTTTTTCATCAATTTGCATCAAAAAATAAACAAGCGTTTACTTATATCTTGCATAAAACTGTTCATTATGTTATACTAAAAAGCGAATTGTACTTATTTATTAATAAGGAGAGTTAAAATTGAACAAAAACATTATTATCAGCACCGACTCATGTTCAGATTTGCCTAAGGAAATAATTGAAAGATATAACATTAAAACTATTGCTATGCCTATTTCAATGGGAGGCAAGGCGTATCATGACGGTATTGATATTTTCCCTTCCGACATTTTCAGTTTCTATGACGAAAAAAAGGAATTACCGAGAACATCCACACCCAATGTAAACGATAATATTGAACATTTCAAAAAGTTGGTTGACGGAGGAAAAAACGAGGTAATTCATTTTACTATCAGCAGTGATATGAGCGGTTCTTACAACTATGCAAGAATGGCTGCGGAAGAATTTGAAGGTGTTTACTGCATTGATTCTAAAAATCTTTCAACAGGTATCGCATTGTTGATTTGCAAGGCGTGTGAACTTGCGCAAAGCGGTATGGCGGCAAAAGATATTGTTGATGAAATCAATGCGACCGTTGAAAAGGTTGATGCATCATTTGTAATTGATACTCTTGAATTTTTACACAAAGGCGGCAGATGTTCTTCTGTTGCTATGTTCGGTGCAAACTTATTAAAACTTAAACCTTGCATTGAAGTTAAAAACGGAAGTATGGATGTTGCCGAAAAATTCAGAGGCAAGATGAGTGCGGTATTAAAAGAATATGTTGACAAAAGGCTTGCTGATGCTGACGACATTGATTTAACCCGCTGTTTTGTTACTCACACATACATCGACGATAAAACAATTCCGAACGAAATCAAGGCTTATGTCAGTGAGAAATTGCCTTTTAAAGAAGTTATTGAAAACACTGCGGGAAGCACAATTTCAACTCACTGCGGACCGGGTACGCTCGGCGTATTGTTTATCAGAAAGACGCCGCTTAAATAATGCGAATTCTTTGTATTGGTGATGTTGTATCACATAAAGGTTGTGAGTTTTTAAGAAGCAAATTACCGCTTTTTAAAAAGAATAATGACATTGACGCAGTTATAGTAAACGGTGAAAATTCTGCTGACGGAAACGGTATTACCCCTACAAGCGCTAAATATCTGTCAGACTCGGGTGCCGATGTTGTCACTACCGGTAATCATGTATTTAAGCGACCTGAATTTTTAAATTATTTAGATGAAAGCGAGTTTGTTATAAGACCTGCTAATTATCCTGATAGTGCGCCCGGCAGCGGAATGTGCTATATTGATTTGGGATATGTAAAAGCGGCGGTAATCAACTTACTCGGAACGGTGTCGTTAGAGCCGCTTGACAACCCTTTTTACAAAGTTGATTTACTGGTAAACAAGGCAAAAAGCGAAGGCGCAAAAGTAATAATCGTTGATTTTCACGCAGAGGCGACTGCGGAAAAGAAGGCGTTAGGTTTTTATTTAGACGGTAAAGTAAGCGGTGTATTCGGAACACACACTCATATACAAACATCAGACGCACAGATTTTACCTAACGGTACAGGCTATATAACCGATGTCGGAATGACCGGACCTTATCTTTCCGTATTGGGAATTGAGCCGCAACTTGCAATTAAAAAAATCAAAGAGCATTTGCCGGTCAGATTTGATTATGCCGACTCGCCCTGTTTTATGCAGGCAGTTATGTTTGAGATAAACAGAACTGACGGAAAATGCACTAAGATTGAGAGTATAAACATATATTAGAGGAGAAGGATAATGAAAGAAGAAACATCTTATAACCTTTATGACCTTTTTAAGATCATACTGTCGCATATCAAATCAATAATTATTGTTTCGGTATGTGCGGCACTTGCCACATTCGGTTTAACCTACGCCCTGTCAAAGCCTGTATATTCATACTCGGGCTCGCTGATGATTAACACATCAATAAACAGCGAAGAAGCAACGACTTTGAGTCAGGCAGGACAGTCATTTGTGCTTGCAACTTATTATGTAGATACTTATGTCAGTTTGTTGCAATCAAACAGTTTTTGCACATTAGTTCAAAATGAAGCATGCGAAAGTCTGGCGCAGGCAGATATTGAAAACGGAAGTACAAAATCTTTTGATGAACTTAAAGACGAGTACAAAAAATCGTTAAGTATCGGCAAGGTTAAATCAATGATGTCGTTTTCTTATGAAAAAGATTTACTTGTTTTCTATTTAACCTGCACATCTGATGACCAGGTATTAACCAAGACTGTTGCACAGGCTGCTATTAAAAGCGCACCTGAATTTTCAAAACTTTACGGGAAATTCTGTGAACTTAAAATTGTTGATGAAGTAAGCGGTTCTGTTTCCACATCCAATCCGTATACATTTGCTCTTTTAGCATTTTTAATTGCAGCATTCATAATGATTTTTGCATTTGTAATTTACAACTCGATTGACCACAAAATCAAGGATGAGACTGCACTGTCGGAACACTTTGAAAACATACCTGTTATTGGTGTTATTCCGGCTTTTGAGGACACTTTAATAAATACAAAAAGAGGAGAAAAATATGAAAAATAATAAAGATTATATTCAAAAACATATTCTTACAAACGATTCTCCTTTTATAATCAAAGAGGCTTACAAGGCTACAAGGACTAACATTTATTTCACATTATCTTCCGTCAAAGGCTGCAAGGTAATTGCCTTCACATCTTCCAAACAAGACGAAGGTAAATCTACAACCTGTATAAATCTTGCGATATCTTTTTCAGAGGCAAACAACAAGGTTTTGGTTATTGATGCCGATATGAGAATGTGTTCTGTTCATAAACTTGTCGGTATTGAAAACAAGGGCGGACTGAGTAATGTACTTGTAGGCTTTACTAAACTTAATGAAATTATTACGCATACAGATTACGGATTTGATGTAATTACTGCGGGCCCTACTCCCCCTAATCCTTCTGAACTTTTAAGTTTGGAGGTTATGAGCGAACTTATTGATGTATTAAAAGAACACTATGATTATATTTTCATTGATACACCGCCTATAAACGTTGTATCTGATGCGCTTAATATTGCAGACTGTGTTTCCGGTTATGTCGTAGTGGTTAAAAACGGACTTACCACATACGATGATGTAGAAAACATTAAAACTAAAGTTGAATTTGCAAATTCGAAAATTATAGGATTTATATTAAATGCTGCTAAAAAGCGCAACGGAAGTTCGCGTTATAAGAACTTCAAATACGATTCGACCTACAGTTCTGACACGAATTAACAATGATTGATACACATTCACACATTTTACCCTTTATAGACGATGGTGCAAAAAGCATTGAAGAATCTGTTTGCCTTTTAAAAATGCAAAAAAGCGGCGGTGCCGATTATGTTGTCGCCACCCCCCATTTTTCTTATGAACGCACATCTGTGAGTGAGTTTATATCAAATCGTGAGCAAAGTTATAATTTGCTTATAAACGAAATGCAAAAACATCCGAAAGACGATTTTCCGTTTTTGTCGGTTGCAAGCGAAGTAATGCTTACCGAAAACATTTCGGATGTTGATGATTTTGATTTACTTTGTATGCCGGACAAAAAGCACATATTAGTTGAGTTGCCGATGTTTAACTGCGGCAGTTGGGTATTTGACAAACTTTTTGAAATTTCCGGTACAAAAAATGTAACGCCTGTAATTGCACATATTGACAGATATATGATGTTGCAAAGTGACGGTTTTATTAAAAAATTAATCGCACTCAATTTACCGTTACAATTCAATTTATCTGTGGTTAAAAACAGAGCCGAATTTAAAAAATTTTACAGTTTCTTTAAAACTGCACCGCAACTTTTTAAGTATATAGGAAGTGACTGTCATAATATCGGGCTCAGAAAACCTGATATAGACAAATATTATCCTGTTTTAATAAAAAAACTCGGTAATACTCAGACAGATTATATTTTTAACTGTTCAAAAGAATTAATAAGCGTTTAAATCAGATTGATTTAAACGCTTATTATTGATTTAATGTATAAAATATGGTAAAATAACAGCATAATTACAATTGCCGATATTATACGGCGATAAAGTTAGGAGAAGATATTATGATTTATGCGGCAGTTCTTGCGGGCGGTAAAGGTACTCGTATGCAAAATACAGATATTCCGAAACAGTTTCTTGAACTCGGAGATAAGGCAATAATTATTCACACAGTTGAAAAAATGCTTATTAATCCTCGTATTGACAAGGTATATATCGGTATTAACAATGACTGGATAGAATATTGTGAAGACCTTGTGCGTAAATCAATTGGTGATAATGACAAAGTTATCATTGTACCCGGAGGAAATGACAGAAACGGGACTATTTCGAATGTACTTGATGACATAGAAAGTCGTTTCGGATTAAATGATGACGATATCATTTTAACTCACGATGCGGTAAGACCGTTTCTTACACAGCGTATTATTGATGAAAATATTGATGCTGCTTTCAAATACGGAGCGGTTGACACGGTTATACCGGCGTCTGATACTATTATAAACAGTTTAGATGCACAGACTATTAATTCAGTACCCGACAGGGCGAACTTATATCAGGGACAAACTCCTCAGACATTCAATATTAAACTGTTAAAAGAGTGTATTGCTCTAATTACCGATGAAGAAAGAGAAATTCTGACCGATGCTTGCAAAATTTTCGTATTAAAAGGCAAGCCGGTTCATCTGGTATTCGGAGAAGTTTTAAATTTCAAAATTACAACTATCGGTGACTATCAGATGGCGCGTGCTATGATAGCAATTAAATAAAGGGGTTTTACATTTGATAAATTATGTTTATCAGTTAATTTCACCACACACAATTACACAAAAATACAGGCCTTTATCTTTAACCGACAAGGTACTTGTAAGACCTGAATACATGTCAATATGTCACGCTGACCAAAGATATTTTACAGGCAACCGTGATGCGAATGTACTCAAGAAAAAACTTCCTATGGCTTTAATACACGAGGCTATGGGACAAGTTGTTTATGACCCGAGCGGCAAGTTTAAAATCGGGCAAAAAGTTGTTATGATACCGAATATTCCCGGTACTGCGGTCGAAGGCACATATCCCAACTACTTACTTGATACAAAATTCCGCTCAAGCGGTGTTGACGGATTTATGTCCGAAATTGTTGAATTAGATTCAAGCCGAGTGCTTGATTGTGATGACATTAACCCTGTTTTTGCATCTTTTGTAGAA
Source organism: Acutalibacteraceae bacterium (assembly GCA_036310005.1). GTDB lineage: Bacteria > Bacillota > Clostridia > Oscillospirales > Acutalibacteraceae > JAXJSP01. Next base: position 32,369 of record JAXJSP010000006.1, read on the forward strand.
TTTATAAGTGTTGCTTTTCACGCAGTCGACAGATTTGAAAAATCTGCAACAACTTCAAAAGATACTATCGGTGTATGGGGAGACGGCGGTCTTGGCTTTTTAGTAAGTTTGGTTCTTAAATATAAGTTTCCTGAATCAAAGATATGTGTTATAGGGCTCGATGAGAGCAAATTGTCGCGTTTTACTTTCGCTGATTATACCTTTACAACATCTTCCGTTCCCGAAAACTTCAGAGTAAATCACGCGTTTGAATGTTGCGGCGGTGCCGGAAGTTATTATGCAATCAATCAAATTATTGATGTAATAAACCCTCAAGGCAATATTATGCTCATGGGTGTTGTTGAAAAAGAGGTTGCGATTAATACAAGAATGGTATTAGAGCGCGGACTTACTTTGGTAGGTTCAAGCCGCTCCGACAGGCCTGATTTTGAAGCGGCAGTAGAATTTTTAAGAAACAAGAAAGTATGCGGCCACTTAAAGCGCATTGTATCCGAAGTTGTTGAAATCAACTGTATTGAAGATATATATAATGCCTTTAACAAAGATTTATCAAACCCGTACAAAACTGTTTTAAAATGGAATATTTAAGAGGTGTGAAATGGTTTCTCTTATAAAGATTTTAAAGATAAACTTTACTAACTTTAAACAAATACTGAATATGTCTAAAATGGAATTGAAAAAGCATTATTCATCCTCTACTTTAGGCAATATATGGGCTTTTATCAAGCCTGCGCTTTTTGTCCTTGTTTACTGGTTCGGTATTGAAGTGGGCTTAAAGGGTGGCGGAAGCATCAGTTACGAAGGTCCGTACATATTATGGTTACTTGCCGGTATTCTTCCGTGGTTTTTTATATCCGAATGTCTTATACAGGGCGGAACTTCTATCAGAACACACAGGCATTTAGTAACGAAAATGGTATATCCTGTAAGCACTATACCGACCTTTGTTGAAACATATTTATTCAAGGTACATCTGGTACTTGTCGGCATTACAACTTTTATATTTATTGTTACGGGCAACTTCCCTATCTCGGGATTTTATTTTGTACAAATTCTATACGGATTTATATGCTTATTCTTGCTGATGTGGGTAATTGATTTGCTCATGTCTGCGTTGGTAGTAGTCAGCCGAGATTTTGAATATTTACTTAAATCGGTAACAACTATTTTGTTCTGGTTATCGCCTATTTTGTGGGACGAGTCAAGGCTTGCAAGTTTAAATTCCGGCTCACTTTCAAACATTGTTTATTTTATAGTAAAATTAAACCCCATAACCTATGTAGGAAACATATACAGGTATGCATTTTTAGGCACTGACTGGTTCTTTACACACCCGTTGCAGATACTTTGTTTCTGGCTTGAAATTATTGTTCTGGCTGTAATAGGAAGTTTTATCTTCAAACGCTTAGAGCCTGAATTTGCCGATATTCTTTAAGGGGTGATATTTATGGAAAATGCAATTACAATAAAAAACCTGAAAAAAGAATATAAACTTTATTCTTCACCGTTGCTTAGAATATTTGACGCGGTATTCAAAACAAAGCACTATAAAAAATTCACTGCACTTGACGGGCTCACTCTTGATATACCTAAGGGTGAAGTTGTAGGAATACTCGGTAAAAACGGTTCGGGCAAATCTACTTTGCTTAAAATCATAACCGGAGTTACAAAGCCGACTTCAGGCGAAGTTATGCACGAAGGCAGAATTGCTGCGATGCTTGAATTGACTTCCGGCTTTGATTTAGAACTTACAGGAATTGAAAACATCTATTTAAAGGCGATATCAATGGGAATTAAAAAAGAGGATATTGAGTCTAAAATAGATGATATTATTGAGTTTGCCGATATCGGAAAGCACATTTACGAGCCTGTGCGCACTTACTCAAGCGGTATGAAATCAAGGCTCGGTTTTGCAGTCAGTGTCAACATTGACCCGGATATTTTAGTAGTTGATGAGGTACTCAGTGTCGGCGATGATATATTCAGGCTTAAGTGTATTGAAAAGATGAAAGAGTTCAGGCAAAAAGGAAAAACTATTTTATTTGTCAGTCACTCTCTTTTCACCGTTAAATCTTTTTGCAATTTAGGTATGTGGATAAAAGACGGAAAACTTATGGAATACGGTGATTTAGGGCCTGTAATACTTAAATATGAGAATTATTTAAAAGAGGAAAAGAAAAAGGTAGTCAAGGAAAACAAAGCAAAGCATCTTGATATACCTGTTGACAAAAGTGATTATATTACTTACAAAGATTTTAAAATGTACAATAATTCCGGTGAAGAAACCGATACTTTTTCCGCCGGTGAGGACATTAACATCAGTTTTACTTACAACATTAAAAGGGCTATTGAGTCACTTAATTTTTCTTTTACAATCAGAAATTCTGCTCAAGATGTTATATTTATGTCATCAAAGCGTGCTCAGGACCGCTTTATTGACGGAAGCGTAGGCAGTCACACATTACAGTATAAAATCAAGAACTTAAACTTAATTGACGGAACTTATCATTTATCGGGCGAATTATTGGACAATGACTCGCAGTTTTACAGAGGTTATGCAAACAAAGTACCTTTTACAATACTTCAGGAAGATTACAAAGGCACCGGTACTGTCTATTTTGATGTTGAATATAAAAACGATTGATTTCGAGGTATAAAATGACAAAACCTGTTGTTACAAAGGCTTATTTTGAGCGAGCGCAATTTATTATTGAGGGCACTGGTGAATTGAATGAGGCACCGTCAATAGTATATAAAGGTCTTGAAGTCAAGCCTTCATATTTTAAAAGTGATGAACTCGGCTTTAAAATTGAATATGATATGATTTGCGGCAACAATCATTATCCGCTTGATAGCGGTGTCTGGGTTTTAGATTTAAGCGCAGACTTCTCCCCTGTCAGTGCAAATTACAGCATAGACAATATCTGTTATAAATTAAAAGTAAAAGCAGAAGATAAGATTTACATTACGTCGCATTATAACAAAAACACATTAAAGGGTGTCAAGAGGTTAATTAACTTCATTTTAAGTCTTGGCGAGAAAGCAATTACATTAGCAATCAGATGTGTTTACAACATATCTTATGCATTTAATAAAAAAGGCAATATCGTTTTGTTCACATCGGAGTCAAGGAATACACCCGGCGGTAATATGGCTTATGTAATTGAAAAAGCGCATCAGTTAGAAATTGACAAAAAGTATGACTTCAAATACAGTCTGATTGATAAAAAAGACTGCAACGAAGTTAAATACGCATTATTTTTAATAAAGACCGCTTACATGCTCGGCAAAGCAAAAACAGTAATTATTGACGATTATCATCCGCTTATTTACAGAGTGAACTTTAAAAAAGATGTAAAGGTTGTACAGTTATGGCACGCGTGCGGTAATTTCAAGGCGGTCGGATATGCGCGTTGCGGTAAAGACGGGGCGCCGAATATATCTAAAAACGCACATAAAAATTACACTCACGCTATTGTAAGCGGTGAGGGTGTGCGAAGAAGTTATGCGGAAGCGTTCGGCATTGACGTTAATAATGTATATGCTTGCGGAGTACCGCGAACAGACACACTTTTTTCTGATACATATAAAAGTGATGCTTTAAAAGAAATTGATGCAAAATATCCTCAATTTAAGGGCAAGAGTAAAATATTATTTGCACCTACTTTCAGGGGAAACGGAAAAAAGAGCGCTTATTATCCTGTTGATAAAATTGACCTTGATAAACTTGAAAAACTGTGCAGGGCAACAAACAGGGCAGTATTTTTCAAGATGCATCCCTTTGTCAAAGACAAAATAGAGATTAAAAAAGAGCAAGAGGACATATTTGTTGATGCGACTTCATATCCTGACATCAATAAAATGATTGCTTGCAGCGAAGTGCTTATAACAGACTATTCTTCTTCAATTTATGAAGCGGCTCTTTTAAAGACACCTATGATGTTTTATGTATTTGACCTTGATGAATACACATCTTCAAGAGCATTTTTCAAGCCTTTTAACGAATACTTATCGGGCAAAGTTGTGTATAATTTTGATGAACTTACAGATGCGATTAATGATCAAGATTATGAAACTGAAAAAATCGAGGCTTTAATCAACAGCGCAGTTGAAAAATGCGACGGTAATGCAACTAAACGGGTTGTAGATTTAATATTTGATTAATCTTAAAAAAGCAGTTAAAACATCTATATAAAACTAAATAAACTTACAAAACAATATGCACCGCCAAAAAACTTTGGCGGTGCATATTTTATTAACATTATTTAATTATGCTAACATTTGAATTAAGATACCTGCAGCGACTGCAGAGCCGATAACGCCTGCGACATTCGGTCCCATAGCATGCATTAAAAGGAAGTTGCCGGGGTCCTCGTCTGCGCCGACCTTTTGAGATACTCTTGCAGCCATAGGAACTGCGGAAACACCGGCAGAGCCGATAAGCGGGTTAACTTTACCTTTTGTTACAACATACATAACCTTACCTAAAAGAACGCCGCCTGCAGTACCTAAAGCGAATGCGACAAGTCCCATCGCAACGATACCGAGTGTTTGCAAGTTTAAGAAGGATGCTCCGTTAGTTGTAGCGCCTACTGTAATTCCGAGGAATATAGTAACAATGTTCATAAGTTCATTCTGAGCGGTTTTAGTAATTCTGTCTACTACTCCGCTTTCTTTCATTAAGTTACCAAGCATAAGCATTCCGACTAATGTAGCGGCATCGGGTAAAATTAACGATACAACTATTGTTACCAAGACAGGGAAAATCATCTTTTCGAGTTTTGAAACAGGTCTTAACTGTCCCATTTTTACCCGTCTTTCTTTTTTAGTTGTTAATGCTTTCATAATAGGCGGTTGAATTACAGGTATCAAAGCCATATATGAATATGCGGCAACTGCAATCGGGCCTAACAATTCCGGAGCCAACTTACTTGTTACAAATATAGCAGTCGGTCCGTCGGCGCCGCCGATAATACCTATTGCTCCTGCCTGTGCGGGAGTAAACAAGTCACCCATCAAAAGTGAGCCTATAAAGGCGAGGAATATGCCGACCTGTGCTGCTGCGCCGAGCAAGAAACTTTTCGGATTTGCAATAAGCGGTCCAAAGTCAGTCATACAACCGATACCGAGGAAAATAAGCGGCGGATAAATACCGAGTTTAACACCAAGATAAAGGATATCTAACAGTCCGCCATGTTGCAATACAGCGCCCGCGAGCAAGTGAAACCCTGTTTCATCTTGTGTCCAATAGGCAGAGTTTAGCGCTCCGTCAATAGTAGTCTGCCATATTTCGGGGTGATAGAGTCCGGCGCCCGGTAAATTTGCAAGCAACATACCAAAGGCTATCGGTAATAACAAGAGCGGTTCAAACTTGAATTTAATTGCAAGTACCAACAAAAAGCAAGAAAAAGCTATCATTACAAGATTTTTCCAACCATCTGATTCAAAAAAACCTACAAATCCGGAATTATTAATAATTCCTTGTACTGTTTGCCAAATTGATTCTAACATATCTCACAGCCCTCTAAAAAGCTCTGATGTTATCAACAATACCGGCTTGTGCCCACGCACTTCTGCCGACATTGGAACTTGGCTTAATATTTTTTATAACAGCTCGTTTACCGCTGCCGCTATACATAGCATCAACAGCGGCTGCAATTACAGCAATAATTTCATCTTCACAACTTTGTACATTATCAGTCGGTGCAGTTGCCTTTACAGGTGCAGTTGCTTTTACTGGTTCTGCTGTTTCCTTTTTGCTTTTCTGCTTACCGGCATTATTTATTGCACTCATAATTTTGCCGAAAACAGCAATTATAATTACAAGTATTACAAGCATTGATGCCACAATAAGAATACCTGCGGTCGGAATGATTGTAATTAGTTCGGAAAGCGAACTGCTACCATCAAACATAGCTAAAAAATTCATTTAAATTATCTCCTTAAAGTTTTGATTTAAAGCGTTCTAACGCTTCTCTTAATTCCTGTGCTTTTTCTTCAGGGGCAGTCGGATTACAATGAGCCCATGCACCTGTCTCACTTGATGCGTTAAATTTAACAGCAGTTGCCGAACGCATCGGTGGGAAAAATTCAATATGAAAATGATAGTATTCAGAGTTATCTTCGCCATTTATCGGCGCATTATGCATACACATCATATACGGGAACTTAAATCCGAACAATGAATCAAGTGTTCCTGTTGTTAATTTGAGTGCCTCTGCTAATGCAACTTTTTCTTCATTTGTAAACTGTGTAATATGTCCTACATGGCGCTTTGACATAATATACATACCGTACGGGTATTCGCAGAAGAAAGGCAAAAATACTACAAAATGGTCGTTTTCAAACACAATTCTGTCTTTAGCTTTTAATTCCTGGTCTTTCATTTCACAAAATAGGCATTTTCCGTTTTCTTCGTGATACTCTTTTGCCGACTCAACTTCAAGCTGAAGTTTTTTAGGAACTACCGAGTAACCGTAAATCTGTCCGTGCGGATGCGGTTGAGATACGCCGACCAACTCGCCTCTGTTTTCAAAGATGAAAACATACTTAATTTTTTCGTCCTGAGAAATTGCCTCATATCTTTCACACCATAAGTCAACTAATTTTGAAATATGCTCTAAAGATAATTCGGGCAAAGTAATTGTGTGATGTGATGAATACAAAATTACTTCGCATTTTCCGTATGACGGTTTTACTTTAAAAAATTCGTTTGCAACATCGTCCGGTTCAGGCGGGTTTTGAGAAAGAGCCGGCCAATCGTTGTCGTATTTTAAAACATCAAATTCATCCGGAACTTTTCCCGAACCAGGGCAAAACGGACAATAATCTTTTGGCATATTAGGTCTGTTTTGTCTGTTTGACGCAATCATAACCCAGTCTTTAATTAACGGATGATATCTTAATTCTGCCATTATAAATCGCCTCGCTTAATTAATTTTTATACCGCCTACAGGACGGATATCAAGAACATAGCAACTTCCCTCACCGAATATTGCTTCTATTCTGTTTTTATATGTATCAAGTAAATCGTTTGGCACAAAAGCCTGGATAGTACCGGCAAATCCGCCTCCGTGAACTCTGTAAGCACCCCTGTCTTGTAAAATATCTTGCGTTAATGCCAGAGCAAGACTTAAACCTTGCTCATTAACATTTGACGGAGAATAAACATTCTGAAGTTTCATAAACGATGAAAATCCCGACTGTTTTACTATATTTAAAAACTCATCGAAATTGCCTGCCTTTAAAGCCTCTTTTTCGTCCTGTGCGCGTTTGTTTTCTTCAAAGAAATGCAAAGAACGCAAAACTGCTCTGTCGCCGAATTTTTCTCTTAAAACAGGAATTTCTTTATAAAACAAGTTTGTATCAACCTGTCTTAAATAATCTTTGCCGAAGTATTCGGCAACCTGTTTCATTTCGACCGGAACTGCTGCATAATCGGCAGTTAAATCTGCGTGACTTCCGTGTGTATTAACAATACAAAGCGAATGATTTTGTTTTTCCAAGTTAAAATCGACCTTTTCGATAACAGGGTTTTCTTTATCGCCAAAGTCAATTGCTGTAAACCCGCCGACTGAACTTGCCATCTGGTCCATAAGTCCGCTCGGTTTACCGAAAAATACATTTTCCGCATACTGTGCACATTTAGCAATTGTAACAGCATCAATCGTTCCGTCATTGTAGATATAAGAAATAATATTACCGATAAGCACTTCAAACGCAGCAGATGATGAAAGTCCGCTTCCCTTTAATACATTACTTGTGGTATAAGCATCAAATCCGCCGACTTTATATCCGAGTTCGCTGAGCCTTGCACACATACCGCGAATAAGTGAGGCCGCTTTTTCTTTTTCTGATTCTATCGGAGTCAGAGTGTCAAGATTAACAGTATCCATATCAAACCCTTTACTCTTAACTCTGACAATGTTGTTATCGGTAGCAGATGCTACAGCAATAACATCCAAATTTACACTGCCCGCAAGCACGCAGCCGAGTTGATGGTCTGTATGATTACCGCCGACTTCTGTTCGTCCCGGTGCAGAATATAAATCGACTTCTCTTTGCTCTCCGAATATATTGGCAAACTCATCGCAGGACTCTGCATATCTTTTAACCGAACTTTCAACATCGGAATAAAGCAACTCAAATCTATCGTCAAATTCTCCGGATAAAATCTGCTGCTTAATCAAACTTAACTTCATAAAGCGACTCTCCTTTTAATTTTTAAAAAATTCACAATATTTGCCTATGCTAATCATACCATAAAAAGACAGTTTTTCACACATTATATTTTCTCACAATTATGGATTTTTGTTGCATATTTTGTTATTAAGTGTTATTATATGTAAAAATGATACAAAAAAGCGAGTGAAATTATGAAACTTGGAATTAAACATTCCTTTAAAACTGTTAATCACGAAAATTTCGGCTTATCGGTTTACAACTGCGGATTTCAAAAATGCAAGCCTTTATACTCCTGGGGACCCGCTATGAAAGACCACCATATTATACATATTGTTGCATCGGGAAGCGGTACTTTTTCCTGTAAAGACAAAAAATACAGTTTATCTGCCGGTGACGGTTTTATTTGCATGGCGGGAGAACTTATAAATTACTGTGCCGATGAAAACACTCCCTGGGAATATTACTGGGTAGGTTTTAAGGGTGAAGATGCCGACAAATTAATTAAAAGTTGCAATCTGTCTGCCGATACTCCGTGTTTTCATACAACAAATGTGCATAATTTGATTTTACACATAATGAAAATTTATGAATCAAACGGTAACTCACTTTATAACGAAGTATTAATGAACTCGCATTTATACAGATTTTTTGCAGAACTTTTTAAAGAAACCCAATCGGAATCAAATATTTCAAGCATTTCAACCGACTACATCACACTCGCAATTAAATATATTGAATACAACTACTCCAATGACATTTCAATAACCGATATTGCAGAAAATTCCGGCATTAGTCGTTCTCATTTATACAGGCTTTTTATGAGTCAACTAAAAATGACTCCAAATGAATATTTAATTCAGTTCAGAATTACAAACGCATGCAAACTATTAAGAGAGAGTAATGTCAACATAAGTGAGGCTGCATATTCATCGGGTTTTTCCGACCCTTTATATTTCAGCAGAGTATTTAAAAAGTTAAAAGGCATTACACCGAGTGAATACTTAAAACAACAAAAAAGACACAGTTAACTGTGTCTTTTATTTTCTTAACATATTATAAAGCGGAGATTTGAATATACCGTATGTAACAGCAACTGCGCTTATTAATTTTATAATATCAACAACTAAAAACGGTATTACGCATACTGCAAACGCTTCTTTTAATGATACTTCGGTAACGAACATATAATAAACAGAGCCGAATGAATAGCATATCACAAGTGCCACGCACATACCTACAACATTTTTAACGAGCCAAAACACATCTCTTTTTTCTTTGCCGATTATTGCACTCTGGCACAGGCACATCACCGGGTAGGCTAATATAAATCCGCCTGTCGGACCTAGCAGCACTCCGAAACCTCCGGCAAAATTTGAAAACACGGGAAGTCCTATTGCGCCAAGTATTATGTAAACCAACGCCGCACATAATGCTTTGACGGGCGGTAACAAAGCGCCTACTAAGAATATTGCAAAAACAGATAAAGTTATCGGTATTACCGAAACAGCAATTGACCACGGTGCCAAGATACAAAGTATTGCTGAAAACAAGGCAGTAATAATTATAGATTTAATTTTAATTTTTTTCATAGTTTTTTATCCTCACTTCTCCACTATTTAAAACAAGTCTTTCTCCCTTATCATTTTCGACAATTAATTGAAAATCGTTGTCAACATCAATTACTTTTGCGAGATAATTGCCTTTTGAATTTATTACTTCAACAGTTTTATCTTTAAGCATTAAATAACTGCGATAATCTTTTAAAACATCACGGTTTAACACACAAAAAAACTGATTAATAATTTCGGCAATCATTTCATTTTTTACATTAATATCTTCTTCAAATACGCTGCCGGCAATATTTTTTATTTCATCCGGTATATTTTTAATAGGTGTTATGTTAACTCCTATTCCGACGATTGCATAATCTAAATCGATATTATTTTTCGATACACGACCTTCGGTTAAAATGCCGCAGACTTTTTTACCGTTTATATAAATATCGTTTACCCATTTAATCTGAGGCACAGCGCCGCTTAATTTTTCAATTGCTTTTGCGACTGCAACCGCCGATTTTACGGTTAAAAGCAAACTATCTTTTACTTTCAAGTTGTCTTTTAAGAGAATTGACATATAAATACCGCTGTTATCGGGAGAATAAAAACTCCTGCCCATTCTTCCCTTACCTTTTGTTTGCTCATTTGCTGAAAGCACAGTAAAATTGTCGGTATTATCAGCCATTTCCTTAATTACATCGTTAGTTGAGGTAACTTTATCTTTTAAAATCAAATTTACATCATATTTTAAATGTTTTGAAATTTGATTATAATCATTTTGATTTATCATAAGTTACCGCCTCCTGAAACTGCAATAAACAAAAGCACTGTTTTTTATTACCAGATATCTTCGTTTTCGTCTTTGACTTCTCGTTGCATCAACTGTTCAATGGCATCTTTAACGCTTTTATTTTCGTACATAACCTCATAGCACTGGGTAACTATCGGCATATCTACATTATATTTTTTCGCAAGTTTTTTAGCGGTCAATGTTGCGTGATAACCTTCAACCGTCATACCTATCTGATTTATAGCGTCTTTTGCATTCATACCCTTGCCTATGAGCACACCGCAGCGGTGATTTCTGCTGTGAACCGACATACAGGTTACTATCAAGTCGCCGATTCCCGTAAGTCCTGCAAAGGTCATTTGTTTTGCACCCATTGATACACCGAGTCTTGCCATTTCGGTAAGGCCACGTGTCATCATAGCGGCAATACAGTTATCGCCCAAGCCGGCGCCTTCCAATATACCCTTACAGATTGCCATAACATTTTTGAGTGCACCGCCGAGTTCAACGCCTATTATATCATCGCTTGTATAAATTCTGAGGCTTGAAGAATTAAACTGTGACTGAATATACTTTGCAGCAGTTTTATCTTCGCTTGCACAAACAAGGCTTGTAACCTTATCGAGAGCAACTTCTTCCGCGTGTGACGGACCGGAAAGCACCGTTACGGAATTATCAGGAAAGTACTCTTTTATAACTTCGCTTAATCTTTTAAAAGTATTATCCTCAATACCCTTTGCCACATTTACAATTACAGATTTTTTATCAACTTTTTTGTATACTCTCTCGACAGTTGTTCTGACAGCAAAACTCGGTACTGCGATGATGATTATGTCTTTATTCTTGACACACTCATCACTTGAAGTTATATCAACGCTTTGAGGTATTTTCACACCTGCAAGCAATTTTTGATGTTCTCTTGTTTTAATAAGGCTGTTTGCTTCGTCTTCGAATGCTGACCACAAACTCACGCTATGCCCCTGTTTTGAAAGAGCGATAGCGAGTGCTGTTCCCCAACCGCCTGAGCCTAATACTGCGATACTTGACATAGACGCCTCCTATTTTTTAATCTTCAACTGTTTTTCTTCGCCTTTGATAAGTTTAGAAATATTACTGCGGTGCATATAAAGCACAACTGCAACAGGAAATATCATACATATTCCGCTTAAAGCACCAAAATATATACCCGCTTCCAAAGTGTTGATTAAAAATGTAGTCATAGCGACAAGCACTGTTGCTGTCACGGATGCTAAAGATACTATTCTGCATATTACAAATATTACCAAAAATACAGCAAGGCAAAATACAGCCACGCGCCAATCTACGACAAAGAAAACACCAAGTGATGTTGCTATACCTTTACCGCCTTTAAATCCGAAAAACAGCGGAAAGTCGTGTCCTAAAATACAAAACAGGGCGCAAAAATAAAAGAAACAATATCTGATATATACTTCGCTTATTCCGCTCATCGGCAATATTACATAATAGCACAAAAGCATGGCGCCGACACCTTTGGCGGCATCTAAAACGAGGGTTAATAAGCCTGCGGTTTTACCTACCGAACGCATCATATTTGTCATACCGGCATTACCGCTACCCTGTTGTCTGATATCTTTTTTGGTTACTATTTTAGAAATAATCACAGCAAAATTAATACTGCAAATTAAATAGCAAGCTGCGTAGGCAGCAAGTAAGTACACTATACTCATTTTGTGTTTTCGCCTCTTTCTCTGACAATAAATCTAATCGGTGTACCTTCAAGTCCAAAGGTTGTTCTTATTTGATTTTCTATATAACGCTGATATGAATAATGGAACAAATCGGCTCTGTTGCAAAAGCAGACAAAAGTAGGCGGTCTTGTTGACGGTTGAGTAATATAGTAAATTCTCAGTCGTCTGCCTTTATCGGTTGGCGGTTGTACTCTTGCGGTTGCATCAGCCAAAAGGTCATTAAGCATACCGGTAGTAATTCTCATAGTATTCTGAGAATGGACAAAATTTATCAGTTCATATAATCTGTCCACTCTTTGACCTGTTTTTGCCGAAATAAATATTATAGGTGCATAAGACATAAAAGCAAAATCGTTCATAAGGTCTTTTCTGTACTGGTCCATTGTTTTTCCTGTCTTTTCAACTGCATCCCATTTATTTACTGCAATTATACATCCGCAGCCCGCATCTAACACCATGCCCGCAACTTTTGAATCTTGTTCGGTAAAGCCTTCGACAGCGTCGATCATTATAACGCACACATCTGCTCTGTCTATTGACATCTGAGCGCGCAAGACAGAATACTTTTCGATTTGATCTGTGACTTTTGACTTTCTTCTGAGTCCTGCTGTATCAATAAATGTGTATTTACCGTATTGATTATCAACAAAGGTATCTATTGCATCTCTTGTAGTACCGGCAATATCAGATACTATTGAGCGTTTTTCTCCCGACACATAATTAGTCAACGATGATTTACCGACATTCGGTTTGCCTACTATGGCGACTTTTATTCTGTCATCATCTTCTTTATTATCAAATTCGGGCAAATGTTCAAATACCGCTTCGAGCAAATCACCTGTACCGTGTCCGTGCACCGATGATACTGCGATAGGATCGCCGAGCCCCAAATTATAAAACTCATAAAAATCAGCAGGTACTTCTCCCAAAGAGTCGCATTTATTTACGCAAAGCACTATCGGTTTACCGCTTTTTTGAAGCATAGCGGCAACTTCCTTATCGGTTGCAACGACACCGCTTTTAAGGTCGGTAACGAGCACTATTACCTGTGCCATATCAATAGCGAGTTCTGCTTGCGCTCGCATCTCACTTAAAATTACATCATTTTCTTTAGGTTCGATACCGCCCGTATCAACTAAAGTTATTGTTTTGTTTTTCCACTCACATTCTCCGTAAATTCTGTCACGGGTGACGCCGGGGGTATCATCAACAATAGACAGTCTTTTTCCGATTAACTTATTAAACAAAGTCGATTTACCGACATTCGGTCTGCCTACTATCGCCACAATAGGTTTCATAAAAATCTCACTTTCAGTTAAGCATATTATTTAACAGTATATATCCGTCATTTTCCGTTATTTGGACTTTGACATTCAATTCATTTTCAATGTCTGCTACCGTTACATCATCGAGCATCAAATCGCTTTGACTTTTAAAACAGGATGATGAAATAAGCAACTTTTCTCCTAAAGGCTTATTCTTCAGCTGATTAATTAAATCTCTACCCGTTATAAGCCCTGTAACCGTAATCTTATGCCCGAAAAAGTCATTTTCGATTGCATACACATTACAATCTAAATTATGCCATTTTTCTTTAGCCTTGTCAACAAGTTGTGTCATCATCGGATAAAAAGCCTTACCTGTTGCAACAGACAGTTTTCTTGTATTATCGTCGGCGGCAAATTCTTCTAAGGCGGATAAAAACTCATATTCTAACATTTTACAAATTCCGACTCCGTTGTCAAGTTGTGCAAAATCTTCATAATAATCATAGTCGGGCAGTTTTTTATTTGCAATAATATAAAATTCGTCCGATGCAAATACAATTCTCTCGCCAAGTTTAGTTTTACAATCATCTGCAAATTTTTCTACAATTTCTATTACTTTATTAGCGGTTTTTTCGTTATAACTTTCCAACTCAAAGAGGTTTTGTCTGAATTTTGTAATACCGACCGGTACTACTGCGACAGACTGTACTACGGGGTACAGGTCGATTAAGTCAGTTAAACTTGATTTTAGTTCTTCGCCATCGTTAATACCCGGGCACAAAACAAGTTGGCAGTTGATTTTTATACTGTTTTTATGTTTCTTGCCGAATTCAGCCAATTCATAAAGCACATCGAGTGCTTTACCTGCGTTTTTATTTTTCATCATAAAAACGCGCAACTCGGGATTAGTGGTGTGAACGGAAATATTAATAGGGCTAATATGCATTTTTTTAATTCTGTCAATTTCATGACGGGAAATGTTAGTTAAGGTTATATAATTTCCGAACAGAAACGAGAGTCTTGAATCATCATCTTTAAAATAAAGTGTATCGCGCATACCTTTCGGCATTTGGTCAATAAAGCAAAAGATACATTTATTTTTGCAGTGGTGTTCACTGTCCATCAGATAGGTTTCGAACTCAAGTCCGAGGTCTTCAAACTCATCTTTCTTAATTTTTATATTAATATTTCGATTGTTTCTTTTAATTAATAATTTTAATTTAGAATCTTTTGTATAAAAATTATAATCTAAAGCGTCATTAATTTCGTTTTTATTAATACTGATAAGTTCATCATTTTTTAAAATTCCGTTTTTATCAGCAATAGAATTATTGACAACATCTTTAATTTTTACCGACATAATTTCTCCTAAAAAAGCAAAACATCCCCACGAAATATAGCCGTGGGGATGTTTAAGATTAAATAATTAATTAAGGGAGTTTCCCCGATAATTAGTCGTTGTCAACTGCAACAACCTGTCTGCCGTTATAATAGCCACAGTTAGGGCATACTCTGTGCGGTCTTTTATATTCGTTGCACTGAGGGCATCTTATCAATTCAGGTGCAGAAATTTTCCACACGTTTGAGCGTCTTTTGTTCTTTCTTGCTTTTGATGTTTTTCTCTTTGGTACTGCCATTTTCAGCACCTCCTTAAAAATTATATAAAATTATTGTTCTAAAAGTTTTTTGAGTGCTTGGCCGAATGCACTTTGTTCTTTCCGACACGAGCAAACGCCAGTGTTAAGATTTGCTCCGCAGCCGCTGCAAATTCCCATACAGTCAGCCTTGCATAAATGCTTTGTCGGTAAAAACAGTACAACATCGGTTTTTACAACTTCCTCAATGTCCAGTTTGTAATCGGAAAGCACGATAAAACCGTCCTTTTCCTCATTACTGTCCAATGAAGTTACCAAAGTATAATCAATATCAAAGTCGATTTTTTCGGTTGCATCAACACCGCATCTGTCACATTTTGCGACATAATCGGTATTGACCGAGCCTGATAATGATACAACTCCGGCACGATTGACTATCTGACCTTTGAATACGACCTGATTTGCAAGAGGTTTTTCCCCTCTGTACTCAAAATCGCTCATATCAAAAGTATAAGACAGTTCTTGTTTTTGACCGATATTTACAAACATATCTCTTAAATCGATAATCATTAAGTAAACACCTCAAAGTCATAACAGATTTATTATATATTTACACACAATATTTGTCAAGCAATTTTTACTAAAAAATCAATGCTCTGCCGGGTTGTTTGACAGAGCATGACTGATTTTTATTCAGGTAACCTAAATTTTGCTTGCAAACTGATATACTCTTTCGGGGATATCACTTTCATCACATGAAACTGTTGCGGTAAATTTAACATTGGTTGCATTTGCGAGAGTGAACAACTTTTCGATAAAATCTGCAAATTCTTCGTAATTTCTTCCGCCAAGGCGAAGTGTCGCATCAATAAATACATCTGTGATATCGAAATTTGCCGCGCACATTCCGGATACAAAACCGTAAAGTGCATCGTAACCTTCAATATTAAATTCTTCAGCATTTACAAGGCGGGCTTTATGTGTAAGGTTATAAGTAAGTGCTGCACCTTTTTCAACACATACTACATTACCGTTAGAAGCATTTACTGCTTCGTCACAAAGTGCTACAAGATGCTTTGTTTTACCTGAACCTTTTTTTCCAATAATGAGTGAAATCATAATACAATCGCTCCTTTTTATATTTAATCCGTTATTACACGGTTTTTGATGATTTTATTTGCCGAGTCTTGCTTCAAGTTCTGATTTCATATCTTCGTAACCCGGTTTACCGAGAAGTGCGAACATATTTTTCTTATAACTTTCAACGCCCGGTTGATTAAACGGATTTACGCCGAGCATATAACCTGAAACAGCGCATGCTTTTTCAAAGAAGTATATAAGTTCTCCTAAGTTGTATTCGTCCATTTTATCAAGTTCGAGTACGAAGTTAGGAACACCTCCGTCGGTATGGGCAAGTATGGTTCCCTCAAAAGCCTTTTTATTTACAAAACTCATACTCTTGCCCGCTAAGAAGTTAAGTCCGTCACCGTCATCTTCTGCAAGTTCGATAGTAACATCGTCTCCTGCATCTTTAAACTGCATAACGGTCTCAAACATAATTCTTGAGCCTTCCTGAATAAACTGTCCGAGCGAGTGCAAATCGGTTGAAAAAGTAACAGAGCACGGGAAAATTCCCTTATTGTCTTTACCCTCCGACTCACCGAAAAGTTGTTTATACCACTCTGACATCATAGCAAATCTCGGTTCGTAACTTACAAGAAGTTCAACGAGTTTTCCTTTTCTGTATAAAATATTTCTGTATGCCGCATATCTGTAACAGTCGTTTTCGGCTAAGTCGCACTTTTTATACAATTCTCTTGCGTGTTGTGCCCCTTGCATAAGCGCGTCAATATCGGCACCGCTGACAGCAATAGGCAAAAGTCCTACTGCGGTAAGAACAGAGTATCTGCCGCCGACATCATCGGGTACTACAAAACTTTCATAACCTTCTGCGTCTGCTAATTCTTTTAATGTTCCTCTTGCTTTATCTGTTGTACAGTAAATTCTTGATCTTGCTTCCTCTTTACCGTATTTTTCTTCAAGATATTTTCTGAATACTCTGAATGCGATTGCAGGCTCGGTAGTTGTACCTGATTTAGAAATAACATTTACTGATACTCTTTTACCCTCGCACATATCCAACACATCTTTTAATTCACTGCCGCTGATTGAGTTGCCTACAAAATAAATATTAGGTGTGTTTTTAGCCTTATCGTTATAATAATTCGAACCTAAAAATTCAATTGCGGCTCTTGCTCCCAAATAGGAGCCGCCTATACCGATTACGATGAACACATCGGTATCCGAAATGATTTTTTCTGCTGCTTTTTTAATGCGGGCAAACTCTTTTTTATCATAGTTTTCCGGTAAATCAAGCCAGCCTAAAAAGTCGTTGCCAAGCCCGCTTGCTTTATGTAAAGTATCGTGAGCGGCTTTTACCTGGGCTTCGATGCCTACCAATTCATCGTCGCTGAAAAACTGCTTTGCGTACTTATCAATAAATTTTACTGCCATGGTTTTCCTCCGTTTTTAATTTATCAATTATATATTACTATATTTTTTATTATTTTTCAATAACCGTAAGCAATATTTTTATCTTCTTTTTCTTCTTGACTTATTTCTTCCGTTAAATACGAACACAAAAATTATAAATCCGATAATAAGTGTTGCTAAAATAACAACCATATATCCGTTAAAGAATATTTTTTGAATAAAGTCCCAGATAAGCAAGGTGAATGAACGGTCAACGGAATTTGCCGCAACTAAATTAACTTCGCCTACAATCTGGTCGGCATAAATAACGGTTGCGGTTCCGTAAACTTCGCCTGCTATTACAGGAGCGATAAAATAACCCGTTGAGTCTTGATTATAATTATCATAATTTAAAGTTGTTTCAAATATAAGCGAGGACTCGTCGGCATTAATGGGTACTAAGGCGGACACGGTATTTTGTGCTACCAAAGAAAACTCATCAACATCCCAAGAGAGTTTAACCTTTGCCGAAGATATCGCCTCTCCCTCATTTACAAGAATTTTATATTCAAATGAGAAAAATGCCCATTTAAAAAGCGAGACCGTATCCGAATACTCGGGCCTTGATGTTGCACCTGTATCGGTGACAGCGTCGGTATCACAGCCTGTTACTATACAAAGATAATTTGCACCGTCTTTACTTGCAATACACACTAAACATCTGCCGGCTTCATCGCTGACTCCTGTTTTTCCCGCGACTGCATATTTATAATAATAACCGGAATACCTTGAAAGCAGAAGATTGGTAGTAACTACCTCTCTTGCAACGGTAAGGTTTGTAGCAGCCATAGAATAACTGTCGGTAGAAGAAATTTCAAGCAAATACTCATCTGCAAAAAACACATCCGAGAGTATGCACAAGTCTTCAATTGTAGTATAGTTATTTTCATCGTGCTTACCGTTGACAACAGAAAAGTGAGTATTTTTCATACCGAGTTGTTTTGCGGTATCGTTCATCATTTTAACAAACGCTTTTTCGCTGCCTGCGACATAGTCAGCCAAAACCGAAGCGGCATCATTATAAGAGCCGATTAATGTTAAATACATTAAGTCTTCCAAAGTTACAATTTCGCCTTGTTTTAAATATGCAACCAAAAGTCCGGAACCGTAAAAAGAATCTATTATTTCATTTTTACAGACAACAGAGACCTGAAAATCGGTCATTTGCTGTTTTGCGACATAAGCGGTCATCATCATTGTAATTGATGCGGGATAAATTTTGTCCTGTATACCGTTTGAGTCAATGACATCGCCTGTATCGGTATTTTTTAAAATATATTTTTTTGCATTAACTTTGAATGTAGGCGTATATGCCGATGCACTAAAAGCGGGCATAACAGAAATTAATAATATCAAAATGCTTAAAACAATGGCAGTTTTTTTCATTGAAATATCTCCAAAAATATTGTAATATAATTATAGTTTAACTCATTATAACAGATAAAAGTAAAAATTAAAAGACTTTTTACATTTTACGGAGGTTTTTGATTTGATTTATATAACCGGAGATATGCATGGTGAGGAAGAAAGGCTGTATGACAAACAGTTCAGAAAATTAAAAGCCGGTGATACGCTGATAATTTGCGGTGACTTCGGTTTTATTTGGGATAACAGCGATGAAGAAAAAAAACTGCTTGAATATTTGGGAAGCAGAAAATACAATGTTTGTTTTTTAGACGGTACTCACGAAAATTTCAATTTGCTCAATACATATAAACAAACTGTCTGGAAAGGCGGAATGGTGCATAGAATTACCGGTAATTTGTTTCACTTATGCAGAGGACAGATTTTCAGAATTGAAAAACTTAAAATCTTAACCTTCGGCGGTGGCGAGAGTGAAGATAAAGAAATGCGCATTGAGGGTGAAAGTTGGTTCAGAGAGGAAATGCCGACACACCAGCAGATGGCCGAGGCGATTGAAAACATTGAATACAGAATGGAAGATGTTGATTTGATTCTGACACACGAACCGCCCATGCTTATAAAAAGCGCTATGCTTATGAAAATGAACAAGCCCGACAGAGTAAACAAGTTAAACGGTTTTTTAGAGGAAGTTAACCGTTGTTGCGGTTATAAGCATTGGTATTTCGGCTCTATGCATACAGACAGGAATATAACACAACGACACACAGCGGTGTTTGAAAAGTTCTGGCCCGTAAACGCAGAAAAATTAAAAGACATACCTTCTACCGTAACAATAGAAAAAAGCAACGAAGATAAAAAAGAATTGGTTACAAAATAACAGGCGGCAACAAGCCGCCTGTTATTATTTATATAACTGTAATACTCTGTCGGCGAAATCTTTGCCGGTACAACTGAATTTAAGCAAACTGTCGTTGCATTTTAAGTCTACACTTTTTAAAACGCTTTGCTCAAA
Organism: Acutalibacteraceae bacterium; assembly: GCA_036310005.1. Lineage (GTDB taxonomy): Bacteria > Bacillota > Clostridia > Oscillospirales > Acutalibacteraceae > JAXJSP01. Next base: position 52,401 of record JAXJSP010000006.1, read on the forward strand.
TGACAAGGCATCAGAGTAAAAATATCCGTTCTCCCCTTCTTCGACGACTCCTTTAAGACATTCTTTATCGGTTGCTATGACGGGGATGCCGCAAACTAATGCTTCATAGTAAGTCATTCCTTGTGTTTCACTCATTGAAGAACTTGCAAAAACATCTGCAAGTCTTAAATAATTCGGGACTTCTTTATGCGGAATATTTACACAAAATACAACTTTATCTGAAATTTTGAGAGCTGACGCTTTAATTTTCAAGTGATTTAATGCCGGTCCTAAACCGCATATCAACAATACATATTCTTTGTGTTTTTTACAAAACGTTGCAAAATACTCAAGCAATTCATCAATATTTTTTTCGTTAGATAATCTGCCGAGTGAAATTATTACTTTTTTATCTTTTAAGCACAGTCTGTGTTTCAAACTAACAACTTTTTCGTCATCGACATCATCCATAGAAACACTTATTCCGCAAGGAATAACACTAACTTCTTTTTCGCTTGGAACAATTGCGCTTTCATACAAGAACTTTTTAGTTTTATATGACGGGACAATTAATTTATCGGGCTTTGAAAAAGACGAACGCAAAAACATCGGTATCAGATTATTAGTAAACGGTTTTACCTTTGTCAAGGGGCCGACATAGTAGCGGTAATCGGTATGAAACGTATGTATCCATTTCGGTTTTTTCGGGCAATTTTTAATTATCCTGTTAATCATAAAATAAGTTGAAAATTCGCAGTTAGTATGAATTACATCAGGATTCCATTCAATAATTTCTTTAAATGCCCTGCCACGATGTCTTAAAGTCCATCGTACGCCGGGATAAAACCTTGTCGGAATTGAGCCTATTCTGTAAGCGATATCATCTTCATTTTCCGTTCTTATTGATTCATTCAATGTTAAAAATCTGACATCGTGTCCCATTTCTTTAAAATGCTTTGCAAGAGTATTTACGGACACAGAAACACCGTTTAAAGATTCCGGCTTAACATCATGAACTAATAATATCTTCATTTTTATCACTCCGTAAATATTGTAATTTTATTATACAATAGTTTTTATTTTTTACAACTTTTTAAAACAAAAGAGATTGCTTTTGCTCCGTTTAGATTTTAACTGTCACTTTACTGCTGCCGCTTTTATCTTTTGTAACGATAATTTGTTTATCTATTTTTTGTTTTAAATCGGGCACATGGGATATTATGCCTATAAGCCTTTGGTTATCGGCTAAAGATGTAAGGGCATCTATGGCATTTTCCAAAGATTCCTCATCTAAAGAGCCGAAGCCCTCGTCGATAAACATAGTATCTAATTTGATACCTCCGCAAGACGACTGAATTTCATCGCTTAATCCCAACGCCAAAGACAAAGACGCTTTAAACGATTCACCGCCCGAGAGTGTTTTTACGCTTCTGAAAGAACCGTTATAGTGGTCAATAACATCAAGTTCGAGCCCGGTTTTGCTTTTTTGATTTTCTGACTGACTGCTTCTTACAAGTTCATATCTGCCATTACTCATTTTTAAAAACCGCAGATTTGCTCTGTGAATTATTTTATCGAAGTAATGAATCTGAATATAAGTTTCAAAAGTAATTTTTTCTTTTCCGTTTATAATACCGTTTGCTGTATCACATATACTTTTAAGCATATTATATTCTTTTTCGATAACCACAAGGCTGTTTTTGATAATAAGCAATTCATCGGTGCAGTTTTTATTAATTTGTAGTGTTGTATACAAGCGAGTTTTAGTTTCATTAAGCAAAGTTTTTTTCGCGTTAAGTTCATTAATCTCGTTAACAACCGATTGTTCGTCAACATTCTCGTTGTTTATAAGTTGGCTGTTTAAAACGCTTATACGCTCTTTTAAACTGTTAATAACAATTATACAGTTGTTATATTGTTTTTCGAGATTATCAACTAAAGCCTTTGTTTGAGTCCTTTGCAATTCAAACTCATTTTTATTTCTTACAAATTCTTCCTTGTTTTTAAAAGCAACATCTTTAAGTTTGTTATCAATTTGTTCTTTTATTGCTGTTCCTTTGGTTGAAATTGAAGAAATCTCTGCCGATAAAGTTACTTTTTTATTTTCGGCAACTTCTCTGTCCTGTTCGAGTTTCAGCAGCATTTTAGTTGCCTTTTGAGCATTTTGCAACCGATTTTTGTTCTCTATGATTTCATCATTCAAATAGTTAATTTCAGTTACAATTTCCTGTTCGCTTAAATCTTTAAGCAAAGACTGTTTATTAATTATTTCATTTTTAACGGTAATACATTTTTGCTTAATAACCGCGCAGGTATTACTAACAGATGAGATTTCCTCTCTTTTTAACTCATATCTCTTTTTAAGTTCGTCAATCTCATTCTTATCGGGTATATCATCCGAATACTCTGCTAATTTAGGATGTTCAAGTGAACCGCATACGGGACACGGTTCTCCCTGTTGCAATTTGCTTGCTAAAATACCTGCCTGAGCGCTTAAGAATTTGTTTTCTTTACTGACAAACTCGTTATTTAAGGCGATATTTTCTTTTTGCAGAGTTTCGTATTTTTTCTGATAAAACTTCAACTGTTCGTTTAGTTTTATAAATTCATCATTTAATTTTTTAATTTCCTTTACGGTAACTAACTGTTCATCGTTTGTCTTTTTTTCTTTTTCGAGGTTAAACAGATTTATTTGTATTTCCTGAATTTTATCGGACAACTGTTTGTTTTGTTTAATTTGTTCATTAATATTTTCAATAGTACTGTTTAACCCGTTTAACTGCTCGGTTAAAGATTTATACTTAGTTAATAAAACTTTTCTCTGTTCTTCAAGGCTTTCATTTTCGTCAAAAATTTTTATTGTATTATCGCAGTTTATAATTTGGACTGCTAATTCTTCGAGTTTCAATTTCAGGCTCGGAATGTTATCGTACTCTTTTTTTACAAAAACGAATTTTTGCTCATTAGACTTTAAATCGTTTTCACAAATTTCAAGTTCAGATTTAACAGATTTATAAATCTTAACTTTTCCCAAGACCTCATTTTTAGACTGGATGAGTTTATCCAACCGTGCAAACTCTTTATTAATCTTATTATACTTATCTTCATATTCGTTGCAGATATTATTGATTAACTCTATAACATCTTCAATTATACCGATACTGTCCGAATTTCTGTATTTATTTAATCGGTCATAATAAACTATATCTTCGTCGCAAACAACATTATCAAGATTATGACTGACTTTTAAATACATTTGTTCTATGTACCGTTTTGTTTCATAAGTTTGTTCTTTGATTTTATCCTGAAATTTCACATAGTTATTAGTATTAAAAATCTCTCTGAAAATCTGGCTTCTTTCTTCTGTTTTTGAGTTTAAAAGTTTCATAAAATCGCCCTGTGCTATCATGGCAATTTGCGTGAACTGATTTTTATCAATACCGATTAACTCGGTTATTGCTTTTGTGACTTCTTTTGTTTTAGTAACAGGAGGTCTCCCGTCGCTAAAATACAGTTGGGCATCGGCTTTTTGAACAGTAATTCCGTCGCCTCTTAAAGCAGGTCTTATATATTCGGGATTTCTTCTAACTTTATACACTTTATCTCTGTACTCAAATTCCATTTCCACATAAGTCGGAACAGAAATATCGGCAAGTTTACTTCTTAACATATCGCTGCCTCTGAAACTGCCGCTTGCTTCACCGTACAGAGCATAAGTTATAGCATCAAAAAGCGTTGTTTTGCCCGAACCTGTATCTCCGGAAATCAAATAAAGCCCGCCTTTTCCGAGCAAAGACAAGTCAAGTTCAGTTTTATTTGTATAAGGACCGAAAGCAGAAATTGTAAGTTTTAGCGGTCTCATGCTTCATCCTCCCAAATGCCGGCGATTATATCGTTACACAGTTGTTTTTGTTTATCGCTTAACTGCTGATTATTTTGCAGCATATATAACTGTTCAAACATATCAATCGGTTTTTTATCATCAACATCTTCAGATAAGTCAATAGTATTATTCTTTTTAGTTCTTTTATTATCATATCTGAGCGTTAAAATATTTTCATAAATCACTCTTAATTTACCGATAGCATCAATAACATCTTCTTCATCGGTTAATACAACATGGATATAATCTTTTGTATCGGTATTTTCATAAAAACTTTTTGCAGACAGTTCAAGATAAGTTCCCCTGATTTCTCTCATATCGTGCAAAGGCTTTAATTTGACTAAACTTATATTTATATTGCCTTTTTCTTTAATATCGACAAGCGTAACAGATTTTTCCTGATTTACTTCTTTATCGGAATATTTTAAAGGCGAGCCGCTGTATCTTATATTTTTATTGCCGATATGATACGCTTTATGGACATGGCCTAATGCGGTATAATCGAATTTTTCAAATACAGAGTAATCTACATTATCTATCCCGCCGAGATTTGTATCGTCTTGTTGAGTTACAAACTGATGTGCGAGTATAATATTTCTCTTTGAATAATCGGCGTCTAATTTATTTACTGCAAATCTTACAGCATCGGTATATGATGAAAATGTTTCATCTTTATATACATTTTTTACATCGCTTGGTTTAATAAAAGGCAAAAGCCAGAAATTAAGTTCGCCGAACTCATCAGTTAATTTAATACTGTTAATTTTTCCGTTATAATTCGGTGAAATATATACTTTGCTTTTTTCGAGCAAGTCTGATGCAAAAGACAGTCTTTGAGCAGAGTCGTGGTTTCCGCTGACAATAAAAACATAAAGGTTTTTATTTACAAGTCTTGTAAGGAATTTATTAAATAATTTAACCGCTTCTTCCGACGGAATTGACTTATCGAAAACATCTCCCGATATAATTATCCCTTGGCAATTATTATCTGAAGAAATTTTAATTATTTGATTTAAAATATATTCCTGATCATCAATCATGGAAAAATCGTTTACTCTTTTTCCTAAATGCAAATCACCGATATGCAACAATCTCATTTTATACTTCCTTATTTAATCATATTAAATAAATCTTCTTCGCTGATAATTCTGACACCGAGTGCCTGTGCTTTATCCAGTTTACTGCCTGCGTTTTCACCGGCGAGCAAGTAATCGGTTTTTTTAGAAACAGACGATGACACTTTACCTGCGTTATTTTCAATAAATTCCTTTGCTTGTGTTCTTCCCATAGTAGGCAAAGTTCCCGTGATTACAAAAGTAAGCGATGCCAATTTATCACCTGAAAGGGAGTTTTTTTCCGCTTTCATATTTACTCCTGCATCTTTTAATTCATCAATAAGTCTTACGGAACTTTCTAAATTGAAGTATTCGAAAACGCTGTTTGCAATACCCTCTCCTATGCCTTCAATTTCGGTTAATTGCTCTAAAGACGCGTTCATTACACCGTCAATTGAGTCTAATTCATTTAACAGCAACTTTGCTGCAGTATCGCCTACAAGTCTTATTCCAAGACCGTACAGCAATCTGTATGCATCGTTTGTTTTCGACTTATTAATTGCGTTTATTAAATTATCGGCTGTTTTTTCTCCCGACCTGTCAAGAGATAAAATATCTTGCTTTGTAATTTTATAAATATCGCTGATTGAATTAATCTTATTAATGCTTACTAATTGTTCAATCAATTTTTCTCCGAGTCCTTCGATATCCATGGCATTTCTTGAAGCAAAATGAATTATACTTTGTAAAAGTTGAGCAGGGCATGAAAGATTAACGCATCTGAGCACAGCCTCCCCTTCTTCTCTGACTAAACTGCTGTTACAGGAAGGGCAGACTGACGGAAGCGTAAAGACTGTATTACTGCGGTGTTTTGAAACTTTTACCACTTCGGGTATGATTTCGCCTGCTTTTCTGACGATTATACTGTCTCCTATTTGTATTTTGAGTTTATTAAGATTATCCTGATTGTGCAAAATTGCTCTTGAGACAGATGTTCCTGCAAGAAAAACAGGATCAAAGACGGCGGTGGGAGTAATAGCACCTGTTCTGCCGACGGTAACCTCAATATCCCGTAAAACGGTTTCTTTTTCCTCCGGCGGATATTTAAAAGCGACTGCCCATTTAGGAAATTTAGCAGTACTTCCTAAATTTTTTCTTAATTTCAAGTCATTGATTTTTACAACTGCACCGTCGATATCGAAATCGAGGGTGTCTTTGATTTTACCTATTCTTTCTATTTCTTCTATAACCTCGTCTATATCGGAACATTTTTTATAAAAAGGCAGAATGTTAAGTCCTAAATCTTTTAAATATTCTAACGACTCAATATGTGTGTTAAAATCTTCAACTGATGATTTTTGCACATTAAATACAAAAATTTCAAGTTTTCTTTCGCTGGCAATTCGGGGGTTTTTCTGTCTTAAAGAGCCGGCTGCTGCGTTTCTCGGGTTTTTTGGCAGTTTACCGCCGACTGTTTGCTGTTGTTTTACAAAATTTTCAAAACTTGAGTGAGGCATATATACCTCGCCTCTAACCTCTAAAAACTCAACTTCCTTTTTTAGTTTTTGCGGCACGGACCTGATGGTCATCAAATTTGCGGTTACATTTTCGCCTGTAACACCGTCGCCCCTTGTTGAGCCTCTGACAAGTTTACCGTTTTCATACTCAAGTGATACTGAAAGTCCGTCAATCTTGGGCTCGACACTATATTCAACCGCGCCGAATTCCTGCTCGATTTTGCTTGCAAAACTGCGCACTTCTTCATAAGAAAACACGTCTTGCAAACTTTCCATTTTCACATCGTGAGTAACGTTATCAAATGTATTTACTGCTAATCCTCCGACCATTTGAGTCGGAGAATTTTCGGTTACAAGTTCGGGATATTCATGCTCAAGATGTTTAATTTCAAGCATGAGCATATCATATTCGTAGTCATCAACCTCCGGGTCGTCCAAAACATAATATTTGTAATTTAAGTCTTCAACTTTTTTACATAAATTATCATATTTTTCTTTGATTGATTTTCTCATTTAAACCCCCGCTGAAAACAAATTAATAGCATAATATAATTATAAAATATTATGCTCATAAAATCAATATTTAAAAGGCACCTGATTGTTAAATCAGATGCCTTGTTTTTTAACCTATGGGCTCAAAGTCAGCCGCTGAGTGTTTACACAAAGGACAAATATAGTCGTCCGGTAAGGTATCGCCTTCATAAACATATCCGCATACTTTGCACACAAAACCTTTTTTGCCTTCAGTTTCAGGCTTTGGTTTTACATTGTCCTGATAGTAAGTGTATGTCATTGTTTCTTTATCATTCATTACTCTTGCTTCTGTTACAGAGCAAATGAACATACCGTGAGTATCAAGGTCAACATACTGTTCAACTTTTAAGGACATTACAGCATTGATATAATCATTTAAAAACAGCAAACCGTTATCAGATTTTGTCGTTTCAAAGTTTTCAAATTTATTTACTGTTCTGCCGCTCTTAAAACCGAAAGTTTCAAAAACTCTGAACGGTGCCTCAACAGACAAACAGTTAATATTCATTATTCCGGTTTGTTTTATAACATGATGCGAATAATTTTCTTTGTTGATTGTTACTGCTATTCTGTTTGGTGTATTGGTGACCTGAGTGACTGTATTAACAATAAGTCCGTTGTCCTTATTACCGTCATTTGAAGTAACAACATAAAGTCCGTAACCTATTTTAAACAAGGCGCTCATATCATTTTTATTTGCAGTATCGTTATCTCTTGCAACATATTCACTGCAAAGTTCGGTTGCTAATGCTTCTAACTGTTCTAAATTCTCGCTTTTGACAGCAGATTTAATGCTTACTGTTGTATTTGCATATCTTAAGTTTTTGCATCCGCCGAGCATATTTTTCATAACTTTAGCAGCAAGCGGTGCCCAGGAACCGTTTTCTATGAATGCTACTGTTTTATTCTGGAAATTGCGTTCAACCAAGTGATTTATAAACTGATGCATAAACGGGAAGATTTCCGCATTGTATGTTGTAGTCGCAAACACGATTTTACCGTATCTAAATGCATCTTCAACAGCCTCAGCCATATCCTCTCTTGCTAAGTCAATAACGCTGACTTTAGGAGCACCTTTTTGTTTTAATTTATCTGCAAGTATATTTACTGCCTGTTTGGTATTTCCGTAAACCGAAGTGTAGGCAATAACTATTCCGTCTGTTTCGACCGAGTATGAAGACCATATATCATAAAGATTGATATAGTATCCCAAATTATCACTCAAAACAGGTCCGTGCAACGGACAAATAACTTCTATATCAAGTTCTGCTGCTTTTTTAAGCACGCTTTGTACCTGCGCACCGTATTTTCCTACAATACCGATGTAATATCTGCGCGCCTCACAAGCCCAGTCTTCATCAACATCCAACGCTCCGAATTTACCGAATCCGTCTGCCGAAAACAAAACTTTATCGGCGGAATCATAAGTCATCATTACCTCGGGCCAATGTACCATCGGGGCAAAAACAAAGGTTAGGTTATGTTTACCGAGAGATAAAGTTTCACCATTTTCAACTACAACCATACGCCCGCTGAAGTCATAGTCAAAAAACTGTTGCATCATAACAAATGTTTTTTGATTAGCAACGACTTTTGCATCGGGATAAGTCTTTAAGAAATTACAGATATTTGCAGAATGGTCGGGTTCCATGTGCTGGACAATTAAATAATCGGGTTTTTTGTCTGCTAAAACAGATGATAAATTATCAAGCCATTCATGAGTAAAATTTATATCGACAGTATCCATTACTGCAATTTTCTCATCTAAAATTACATAAGAATTATACGACATACCGTTTGGTACAACATACTGTCCTTCAAACAAATCAACAGAATGGTCGTTTACGCCTACATATTTGATATCGTTAGTTATTTTCATAATAATCCTCCGCTGTTTTTATATATAATGTATTTTAGCATAACAGTTACTATAAATCAATTATAATTTTGACTGATATATACAAAAAAATTGTGTCCTTACGGACACAAACATAAAAAGAAACACTTCCTTTTAGGAAGTGTTTCTTTTGGAGCGGAATACGAGGCTCGAACTCGCTACCTCCACCTTGGCAAGGTGGCGCTCTACCAGATGAGCTAATTCCGCAAAACTATGGTGCCTCCGATCGGAATCGAACCAATGACACGGGGATTTTCAGTCCCCTGCTCTACCGACTGAGCTACAGAGGCAGATAATGGCGACCCGGATGGGGCTCGAACCCACGACCTCTAGCGTGACAGGCTAGCGTTCTAACCAGCTGAACTACCGGGCCACACATGGTGGGAACAACAGGGCTCGAACCTGTGACCCCCTGCTTGTAAGGCAGGTGCTCTCCCAGCTGAGCTATGCTCCCATCTTCGTGCTAATTCGCCAATGTCATTACCGGCGACAGATGTTATAATACTATAAACTTTTTAAAAAGTCAACACTTTTTTAGAATTTTTTATTATTAATTTTTGCCTTTTGCGAGTTTTCTGAGCTGCATCGGAGAAAAATGATATTTCTTATCGCAAAAATGACATTTAACTGTTACAACAGGCATCTCCTCTGCGAGTTTTAACAAATCTTCTTTTCCTAATGTCAACAATACCTTTTCGGTTCTTTCTCTTGAACACGGACAAACATAGTCCACTTGCTGTTCGCTTAATATTTCAACTTCAAATTCTTTTAAAGCGTTTTTGAGTATATCTTCAATGCTTACTCCCTCATCCATTAAGGTTGTTACGGGTTTTACATCTTTGATTGATTTTTCGAGTTTTTCAACTATGTCATCGCCCACACCGGGTAACAACTGAATAATATATCCGCCCGCTTTTTTAACGCACAAATCAGGATTTACCAGTACGCCGAGCGCACATACTGTCGGAATTTGCTCGCTGACTGCATAATACGCGGTAATATCTTCTGCTATTTCGCCAGAAACGAGCGGAATAACACCGTTATACGGTTCTTTCAGTCCTAAATCTTTTAAGACATACAAATTACCTTTTCCTATTGCTCCGCCTACATCCAACTTTCCGTTGCTTTTTAGCGGTATTTCAACAATAGGATTAACAGGATACCCTTTTACATTACCTTTTGAGTCGGCAACCGCGATAACAGCCTCAGCCGGTCCGTCGCCTGCAACTCTCAATGTTAAAGTATCTTTTTCACCTTTGAGCATATCACCCATCATTGATGCTGCAGTCAGCAAGCGGCCTAATGCTGCTGTAATAACAGCGCTTGATAAATGATACTTTGCTGCTTTATCCACGATATCGGTCGAATCTACCGCAACCGCATTTATAAACCCGTCTTTAGTTATACATCTTACTAATTTTCCCATTATTTTTTCCTCGTTATAAATAATTTTCTTTGAGTAAACTTATTTGGCTTTTTCATGGTATCAAAATCTAAAATTTCAACTGTTTCAAGTCCGCTGTTGTTTACTGCTTTTTTAATTTCGTCATCTGAATATGCTCTCTCGCTGAATTGTTCAAAATATCGGCTGTAAGAGTTATTGTTATTTCCGATAAAGAAATCTAAATCAATGTCCGTGATATTATTTTCGGTATAATTTTGCCACACGCAATATATATTTTCATTTTCAATTACGAATGTGTTGTTTGCCAGTACCTGATTATGTTTATATTCGGTATTCATATCAAAAATAAACAAGCAATCTTTTTCCAAAAACAGGCTTACTTTATTAAACACCCGTTGCAACTTATCCGGCTCGACTATATGATTCAGGCTGTCGAGGGTACAAATTGCGCCATCCACGGTTCCGAACAAGTCTAACTCGCTTGCGTCCTGACATAAGCAGAGCAGATTTTCGTTTTTACTCTTTGCAACCTGTAACATTTCCTCGCTGATATCAACAGCAATAGTATCAATGCCTTTTTCAATCATATTTACTGCAATATCACCTGTGCCGCATGCTAAATCTAATAACAGTTTCGGCTTTTTTGAATATTTTTCAAATATATTTATTAAGTTATTTGTATAACAAACATAATCAAAATCTTCCATAAGTTTATCGTAAACCTGTGCAAAATACTCATACGCCATTATATCACTTCCTGAATGAAGATTTTAACATATAAAAAATACTTAGTCAACATTACCTGCTTTATTTAATTGTTCTATTTCATACAACCATGATACGTTTTTACTCTTTTTGATAATGACACAGTTTTTAACTCCGTTTTTTTCATAAATTAAAACATCGTCTTTTAAAGCCCCGCTTTTACAAACAGTGTTGATTAAATCTAAACACAGATTATAACTTTCCTTATTAAATTTAATACTAAACTGCTTTTCAAAAAATTCAGACGCAATTACGGATATTATTATTTTTTTACTGTTGATTACCCCGAAATTATAGTCTTTCTTTTCGATATAATCAATTTTGCCGATTTTTGAAAATATATTTAAGACAAGTCTGTTCAGATTCGTATTATCATTAATCAAAACATAATTGTCATTAATTTTTCTTAAAATACTTCCGGGAGGCAAATTTATATAATCATTAATTTTAGTATCAAGTTTTAATATTTCATCAATCTTTGATAACACAACATCATTTTCATTATTATTCTCATCGCAAAATCTCCATCCGCTGTCTTTTTGCTCAATAGGTCTTTGTCTGTAAAAACAGTCTATTATTTTTTCGCCTTTTAAAATATTTTTTGAAACAATGCAATAGTCGTCTTTTTGGGACAAGTTAAAAACTTTATTCAAATAAACACCTTCATATTAAAATAATAATTAATATGAAACACGCATCACAACTATTCTAATGACATATTGCACAATATAACCTGAAATTATTTGTCATCATAACGCATTGACAAAAAGGCAAATAAAGGTTAAAATTTAATAAATATAATCGGAGTTTACTCCACTTTGCGAGGTTAAAAAATGGAAAAATTAGCAAATCTATTTGAACTTGATAATGTAGTGTTATCTTACATAATCGGAATAATTGTAATTTTGCTTTCTGTTTTTATCAGTTTTATTTGTATTAAAAGCAAAGAAAACAATGTAAAAAGCGGTTTAGTGCTGTCAATTATTTCTCTTGTTATGTGCGCGGTTTCAAACTTTTGCGCATATCACTACATAATAACTATCGGCTGTATTACAAGCATCGTTGCATTGGCGTTTTCATTGGCCAAACTGAATTTAGCAGTAAACAAGAATAAAAACTTCCAGGTGAATTTATATTCTTTGTTTGTCAGAAATCTGATGCCGCTTTCAATAACTGCACTTCTTTTCGGACCTTTGTTTATTGATATTTCTTTTTACGGTGAGTCTGCAACATTTTATAAAATCTGGACATTATTCGGTATGAAAACAGTCGGTGTTTATGCTTTCTCGTTTGATACATTCAACATAATTGCATTACTTGAATTGTGTTTGCTTGCGGCACTTGTAGGTGTTCAACTGTACACATTAATACAATTATTTATCAACCCGGACTACTGTGACAGTTGGAGTTTATTCCATTTAATTATTACTGTAATCGGTGTATTATTTGTTTACGGTATTTACACATCTGATAATTTCTTAATATTTGAGACTATGCCTTCTGTAAGTAATAATCTTACTCAGACATTTACAATTTACTTTATAATTATACTTGCTGTTATAAACAAGGTTGTTTACTTTAAGAGGGTTGATAAGCTTTTAAATAAGAACGCTGCCTAATCAAACATCAAAACATAATAAAAACCGCTTCGATTTGAAGCGGTTTTTTATTTATCTAAATTATTCAATACTGTCTTGCAACTGTTTAAACTGAAGTTCAATGTTTTTGTTGTAAATAGTCTCTACAAGATTATCATTCAACTCAACTTCAGTTTCGGTTGAATCGTTCATATTTTTCAGTTTGGCTTTATTACTTTTTATTTCTTCATCGCCTAAAACCAAAGTAAATTTTGCGCCTATCTTATTGGCATACTTCATCTGTGCTTTCAAGCCTCTGCCGGAGAGGTCTGTCAAAGCGCAAAAACCTTCCTGTCTGACTTTATCACAAAGCACATTTGCTTTTAAGGTGGCTTCTTCGCCCATTGGTGCAATATACAAAGTGCATCCTGCAGAGTCGGGAAGTTCGATATTTTGCGCTTGTAAAATAAGCATAAGTCTTTCTATACCCATACCAAAGCCGAGAGCCGGTGTCGGCTGACCGCCTATTTCTTCAATCAAACCGTCATATCGTCCGCCTCCGCAAACTGTAGATTGCGCTCCTAAATCATTTGACACAAACTCAAACACGGTTTTAGTGTAATAATCGAGGCCTCTTACTATTTTGGGGTTGACTTTATATTCGATATTTAATGCTTCTAACTGTTTTTTGACTTTTTCAAAATGTTCTTTACATTCGTCGCATAAAAATTCCAAAACAGTAGGTGCGTTTTCGCAAATCTTTTTGCACACCGGTGACTTGCAGTCTAAAATACGCATCGGATTTCTTTGCAATCTGTCTTTACAAGTATCACACAGTTCATCACTTTGTGAGCCGAAATACTCTTTTAATGCATTTGAATAATTCTTTCTGCATTCGGGGCAGCCGATAGAATTAATTTCTAAACTTAAATTTTTAACTCCTAACACATCAAAGCAGTTTTTAGCAAGGCTGATTACCTCTGCATCTGCAACCGGCGAATCAGAGCCGAAACATTCAACGCCGAACTGATGAAACTCTCTTAATCTGCCTGCCTGTGGTTTTTCGTAACGATAACAGGATGTTATGTAAGATACTTTTTGAGGCAAGGGCAAATTATGCATACCGTGTTCTAAAAACGCTCTTGCCGCGCCTGCTGTACCCTCAGGTCTTAAAGATATACTTCTTCCGCCGTTGTCGTTAAAAGTATACATTTCTTTCTGTACAACATCGGTTGTATCTCCGACCGAACGGTTGAAAAGTTCGGTATGTTCAAAAACGGGGGTTCTCAGTTCATTAAAACCGTATAATTCGGCTATTTCAAGTAATTTGTTTTCAACAAATCTTAATTGATAACTTTGCTGCGGCAAAACATCTTGTGTTCCTTTAATTGCCTGAATGGAAAGTGCCATATAAATCTCCTTTAAATAACCCTGTCACAAGATAAAAGTGACAGGGATTTTTGTTTAATTAAAACGCTGACTTAGATATATTACGCCAATCTAAATCTCCGCGTTCAAGACCGTGAATCAACATTTCAGCAGTAGCAATATTTGTAGCAATAGGAATACAATGAACATCGCAAAGTCTAATCAATGTATTTTCATTTTCTCCCTGGCTTCTGTATTCACGCATAACATCTCTGAAAAACAAAACCATATCTATCTCATCGCAACTGATTCTTGCAGAAATTTGTTCATCTCCGCCTTGCGATCCGTCCATAAAGCAAGTGACTTCAAGACCTGCAGCCTCTTGCACAACTTTTCCCGTTGAGCCGGTAGCACAAAGATTATGTTTGCTTAATATTCCGCAATAAGCAATACAAAATTGTACCATTAACTCTTTTTTTGCATCGTCAGCTATCAAAGCAATATTCATTTTACTTTCTCCTTAAATTTTATTTAAATTAGGTAATTTAATATTTTCACCTTCAAGTCGTGCGGCAATTCTTTTAAACGCACGAAAAGCATGTCCTTTACTGACAGGGTGCCCCATCACAGCATACAGGGCAACTTTACTGTCATAAGGCACTATTCCGCTTAATCTTAAAGCGGTTGAATCTATTATATAATCAATATGAGGCATTATACTTTTTTTATATGCCTTATAATCATATCTGTTTATTATCATTTTTCTTGATTCAAGATTTTTATCATGTAAAATTTCACACACGCGTCTTGCATCACGGATACTGACAGGATCGCAACCGACGACAGTTAATATTTCGTCAACGCTTGCAACGACACAGTCAAAATCCGGTCCGATTCCCGCAGATGCGTCTACTATTATTCTGTCAAACCGACTTCTTAATTTTTCTATAACTTCATCAAGTCGTCCGTCTATTGAGCCGCATTTTAAAGGTGCTGCCAACATATATAAATTTCTTATTCCGTTAACAGGCACTAACGCTTGCTCAATTTCACAGCGTTCTTCCATTATGTCAAACAAATCAAAAACAATATTTTCCGATGTGCCGAGCATTAAATCAAGACATCTGAGTCCTTCGTCAGCGTCAATTAACAATGTGCGCAAGCCTCTGTCTGCAAAAGCGACTCCGACTCCGCAGGCTACTGTACTTTTTCCTACTCCTCCCTTACCGGAAACAGTAGTATATACTTTACATTCTTTTTGAATTATTGCCAACGGACATCACCTCACACATATCTCAAACATATTCAGATAATATTTTAACACACAATTTTAGTCAAGTAAAGTATTAATTGTCTGATCAGAGTATTGTTTTTTTGAATCATCAAAGAAATAAGCATCAAAAATTTCTTTTGCAATAGGTGCAATCGCACTTCCGTGTCCACCGTTTTCGATAACTATTGATACTGCGATTTCAGGGTCGTCAAAAGGAGCAAAAGCAATAAATACCGCGTTTGATTTATTATTGGGCGCGTCTGCTGTACCTGTTTTACCGCCGACTTTGATATCGTATTCAGAGAAAGTACCCTGAGCGGTTCCTTCTTCAGTTACCGATAACATTCCCTGTTTTACCAAATTGATATTTTCGTCGCTGATATCAATATGTTCAACTTCTTCGACAAAATCGTCTTCAATTACGGTGCTTAAATCATAACTCATAACGCTTTTAATCAAATGCTGTTTATATCTTGTGCCGCCATTAGCGATAGTAGCGCAGTACTGTGCTAACTGAACGGGTGTAAACAAGTTGTCCGACTGTCCGATACCTGCCTGAATAGTATCTCCGTCCGTCCAATAACTGCCTATTTTCTCCCTGTATTCAGGTCCGGCGAGTATTCCGCTTGACTCTTCGACTTCTACACCTGTTAACACTCCCAGACCGAGTTGTTTACAGTAAGCGTTCATCTGTGTAATACCGATTCTGTAAGACAGTTCATAAAAGAAAACATTACAACTGACTGCCAATGCTTCGGTTACATTAATATTACCGTGACTTCCAAGACAAGTTGGTTGATAGTCCTCAAACCTTGTATATACATGATTACACAAGATTTCTTCATCATTTGTAACTGCATTTAACTGCAAGCCTATTAAAGCAGTTGCTGGTTTAAAGGTAGATCCCGGGGCATAAGTACCATTAAATGCTCTGTTAAAGAGCGGATTATTTTTATCTTTTAACAGTTTATCGTAGTTTTTATTGTAATCATCAATTGTATAATACGGATAACTTGCGCTTGCAAGTATTTCTCCTGTGTTTACATCCGTAACAACTACCGCTCCGCCTGTTACTTCTCTTTCTTGCTGCAACTCTTTAATAGTATTTTCAAGTGAATTTTGCGCTACTTTTTGCAGACTTTTATCCAAAGTGAGTTTTATTGTATTACCCGCAACAGCCTCACTAATAATTTCTTGTGCAGCTTCTTTACCGTCGCTTGATGCTGTGACTAAAACTTGTCCGTCTGTGCCTTTAAGATAACTTTCGGCTGCTTTTTCTATTCCTGATTTTCCGGTATAATCATTCATTTTATACAGTCCGGTATCTTTTAACTGTTCCCATTCTTCCGCAAAAATAGGACCTGTTACACCCAAAATATGAGTTGCTAAAGAAGAATCGCTGTATTCTCTGACAACGGTAGTTTCAACTTTTACTCCTATATTTTCATAATCAGATTCTTCTATTAATGCGACTATTGTTTCATCAATATTTTCCGCTAAAATGAAGTTTGTAGAAAGCGAAAAATCATTGGCTTCCATAGAATAACGCACGCCCATTAAGAGCCTTTGGGTTGCAGAATCATAGCCTTGCAGTTTATATTTTTCGACCATAGCGTCAAAGCAATTTGATGAAGTAGCATAGTTTGCTAAATTCAAATTGGTTTTTAATAATTTTACGGCATACGCGGAGTCTTGCGTGAAAACATAAGGACTTACGGTTTCCATAGGTAATATATCGGTCCATTCCACGTTGTTATCTCTTAAAAGTTCAGTTATTTCAAGAATAATTGAATTATAATTTTCCGCTTTCATATATAACGCGTCGAAAACGATATTATACCCTATATTATTTGATACGAGAGGTCTTCCGTATCTGTCGACTATTTCTCCTCTTGACGCGGTGACGGTTCTGTATCTTGTTGATGTAGTATCCGCCTGAGCCAAATACTTTTGTGCATTTACAATTTGTAAATCGCTGATTTTAAATAAAAATGCAGACATAATAATAGCCACTATGCAAATCATAGCGGTAAATCTTACATAAAATTTCTTCTTTTTATGATAATAAGAATAATACATTATGTCTCCTTTTTTGTTACTTAATCAGTTTTTTACTTAAAGATTTAAAGATAAAATAAAACGGAATTGTAAACAGACAAGTATATAAACTTTGCAAAGCACAGACTCTAATCAAGTAATATATTCCTTGATTTGCTTCAAAAAACGCCCAATAAAGTAAATAATACAAAAAGCACAGTGCTGTAGCAGTAAGCATACACGGAAAAAACCTTCTGTTAATTAAGTACTCGCAAAGCAAAGATGCGCTTAATCCTATTAACAAAAAGACAATGGTATTAAACCCTTGAAATTTGTCGCTTATCAAGTCCATTAAAATTCCTGAAAACAGGCCTGCGGTAAAGCCGATATTTTCGCTGTTGAAAAAGCCGATACAAATCACCGCAGGAAGCAAAGGCAACGGTAATATGCCGAAAATTTTAGGCAAAAAAGCAACGGATGTCTGAATCAGGAATACGGTTAAAACAAAAATGCCGAGTAAAATAAAATATAGGTAATTATGTTTTTTTCTTCCGAAATCTTCAAGCATTTTTGTCCCTCCTGTTTTTATTGATTTTGTCCTGTAAACGAAGTAATAATCATAACATCACTGCAGTTAAATATATCTGCTGCCGGTTCTATACAGACTGACAGTGTATTTTCATTATTTTGCTGTCCGATAGATTTTACGGTTCCTACTGTTATTCCTTTCGGAAAAATTCCGCTGCCTCCCGAAGTAATAACAAAATCGCCTTCGGCAATCTGACTCGACTTCGGAATACCTTTCATAACGGACATATTTTTAATGGCTGAATTCAAATCTCCCGATACAATACCGGTATCTCCCGTTCTTGAATCGGTAACACCTACTCTCAAATCAGGTGATAAAATTGTTGTTATTACCGAATATGTAGGTGATACATTTGTTACACTTCCGACGAGTCCTTCAGATGTGATTACGACATCTTTAACGGAAACACCGTCTAAACTTCCCTTGTTTAAAGTCAGGCAACCGTAAATGTCGACTGTATCCCTTGCAATAACTTTAGCGGATAAAAATTCATAATCGGGGTTATCTTCTTTCACATCATAAAACTGTCTGTAAAACTCATTTTCATTCAAAGCGCTTTGCCATTGAATTTTTTCATCTTCAAGCGCTTTAATCTGTTCTTTGAGTTCCTCGTTTTCTTTTTTTAGTTGGTCATACTCCGTAAAAGTATTAAAAAAGTCATCAACTTTTACTTTTACGCAAGCAGAAAACTGTTGTATAGGTTTTAATATAGTTCCGATTACCGACGATTGCGGTGCTTGAGTTTTAATTACGCCAACAGTAATGCTGATTGAAATTACAACCGCTACTACTATTATCATAACTTTAAACGAACGCCCCTTGAAAAATCTTCGCATCAGCATTACCCTCCTTTTTTAATATTTTCTTTTCTTGTAATAAGTGTCAAACGGTAAGTTAGATTCAAGTCTTTTCATAGTTCCGTTTACAACACATTCAAGCGGATTTTTTGCAACATAAACAGGAATGCCGGTTGTCTGACTGATTAATGCATCAAGTCCTCTGAGCAGCGCTCCGCCGCCGGTCATTACAATACCTCTGTCTATTATATCACTTGCAAGTTCCGGAGGAGTTCTTTCAAGTGTTTCTTTAATTGCAGTAATTACAAGATTAATCTGGTCCGCCATAGCCTCTCTGATTTCTGCTGAAGTTAAGATTATATTTTTAGGCAAACCGTCAACTAAATTTCTGCCTCTGACTTCCATACTGCCCTCGTCTTCGTAAGTAAGCGCAGAGCCGATTGCAATTTTTAGTTCTTCGGCAGAACGCGTGCCGATTAACATATTATAATTTTTCCTTACATAATTGACTATTGCGTCATCAAAGTTATCACCGGCAACTTTTAAACTCTGGGAAGTAACTATATCACCAAGAGAAATTACCGCAACTTCACTTGTGCCGCCGCCGATATCTACAATCATATTTCCTGTTGCTTCAAAAACAGGCAGTCCTGCGCCCATCGCTGCCGCCATCGGTTCTTCAATCAAATCGACTTCTTTGGCGCCGGCATGATGTGCGGCATCATAAACTGCTCTTGACTCAACCTCTGTTACGCCGGCAGGAACTGAAATTATAATTCTTGCCCTTGAAAACATACTTCCCTTTAATGAATTGGAAATAAACTTTTTAAGCATAGTTGCAGTAACTTCAAAGTCGGCAATAACACCGTCTTTTAAGGGTTTGACGGCAACTATTGAGCCGGGTGTTCTTCCTATCATATCTTTTGCTTCTTTACCGACTGCTCTGACGGTTTGATTTCTGACATCAACAGCAACAACACTCGGTTCTCGCAAAATTATTCCTTTACCTTTAACACAAACAAGTGTATTTGCAGTACCAAGGTCAATTCCAATATCACGGGTAAACATATTATTATCTCCTTTTGTTAATTACTCGGTAAAATTCCCATAGATTTAAGTTTAAAATAAAGCTGACTTACGGGCAGTCCCATAACCGTATAAAAATCGCCGATAATTCTTTTAACCAAAACAGCGCCTTTTCCCTGAATACCGTAAGCGCCGGCTTTATCTTTACAGTCGCCGCTTTCGATATAATTCCTGATTGTAATATCGTCTAAATCGTTAAATTCAACATCGGTTTTACTAACAA
Source organism: Acutalibacteraceae bacterium (assembly GCA_036310005.1). Classification (GTDB taxonomy): domain Bacteria; phylum Bacillota; class Clostridia; order Oscillospirales; family Acutalibacteraceae; genus JAXJSP01. The sequence goes on from JAXJSP010000006.1 coordinate 72,386, forward strand.
ATGTTTGAATACTGTTTTGATGTATTATTGAAACAGCGGTATAAACAGTATGTATTCTTCCCGAGAGTGTTTTAAGCATATTGAATGCGTCGTTATTATCTATTGGTTTGCCCAATTTTTTTGAGTCAATACAGACTAAAGTATCTGAGCCGATTATCACATCATCACACCCGCATTTTTCAGCGACCGATTTTGCCTTTCTGACAGACAACTCTTTTACTGCGTTTTCACAGCTCAAGTTTTCTACATTTTCGTCGCAATCTGCACATTTAACGACAAAGTCATAACCGAGCATTTCCATTAATTCTTTTCTTCTGGGTGAAGAAGAAGCCAAAACAAGCATTTTATAAAACTCCTCTGAAATACAAACCGTTAGTAAAATCACCTTTTAACTTTGAATTCTGACGGTAATTTTTTAATATATTTTCGACCTCATCTTCAGATTCGGTGGTAAAATACATTTCTTTAAAATCAAAATCGCTTATTTTGTTTATATCACTTAAATAAAGCGGCTTTGAATTTAGCAGTTCGCAATAATAATTATTACACAAAACGGGAAATTCATAACCTTTTCTGTCTGAAAGTTTGTGATTACAGTTTTTACAATCTCTGCTGCCGCCTTTGATACAATTTCTTGTAATCATCAAAGGCAGTCTTCCGTAAATAATAATACCGCCTCTGTTTATCTTCTGCGCCTGCTTTAACTGTAACTCAAATGACAGTGTTATGTCAACTTCTTTATCAAACTTATTTGCACTTAAAGAGTTAAAAATATTCATTCCGAAACCGAGGTGCACTTTTAGTCCCGCTTTTTGAGCTAAAACAACTGCGGCGATATTATGGCAAAGAGCATACTTTGCTCCGCTGCTTTTTGCTTTTAATAATTTATCAAAAATTGCATCTTCACCTTCAAATAAAACCCTCGGTATTTCTACGCCTACATCACAACTTACTTGCGGAATTTTATCTGATAACGGAATGTATATTCTGTCTGCATCATATAAATCTGCAGGAATCTGATTAATATTGCCAAATCTTAAAAACAGTTTGTTTTCAGGTGACTTTTTCTCAAAATCGGTTATCTTAACCTCTTTATACTCTTTTGGTTTTGCGTTTCTCTTTTCGGCAATCATTTCAACCGCTTGTCTTTTAATTAAATTAAGTTGCTTAACGCTGACAAATAAATTCTTATCTATATCGGCAGTAAAGTTTTCAAGCAAATAAGGAGTGCCTCCTAATTTTTCAAAACAAGATTTTGCATCCTCATAACCGATTGCTTTACTGATTGCTGTCTGCGGTTTATCTCCTGATATATTTATAACATTTTCACCGTCGGACAATTCTAATGCGACGGGCAAATCTTTTTTAATTTTAAGTTTTATGTAAACCTTAACTCTTTGCAATTCATTTCTGTATAAATCATGTATCTGATTTAATACGCAAGCGGAGTTGATTACATCTTCCTTTGACCTGAAACCGAACATATCTGCACCGAGATTATCAGTAAAATAACCGTCGGTGTGTCCTGAGCGTGAAAAAACTTTATTTAAGTTTTCTTCTGTTTGTTTATCGCTAATTTTATTAACAGCATTATAGTAAGCCTTAGTAGCGCAGGCGATATATTCGGGCCTTTTCATTCTGCCTTCAATTTTCATACTTGTTATGCCGATGTTTTCAAGTTCATCGACATATTTAATCAAAGACATATCTTTTAAGCTCAGTGGATGTTTATTTTCATATTCCATTCTGCACGGTTGAGCGCAAAGTCCCCTGTTTCCGCTTCTTTGACCGATAATACCGCTCATATAGCACTGACCTGAAACACACATACAATGTGCTCCGTGAACGAAAACTTCGGTTTCAATATTTAACTGCTTTGCAAGTTTTACAATTTTTTTGATTTCATTTTGATTCAGTTCTCTTGCCAAGACAACTCTTTTAAATCCGTATTCTTTCAATTTATAAAGAGCCGAGGCGGAATGTACGCTCATTTGAGTAGATGCGTGCAAGTCTAACCCGGGGCAAGTGTTTTTAATTAAATCGGCGACACCTAAATCTTGGACTATAACCGCATCTGCGCCGCATTGAGCAATAAATTTTACAGAGTCTTGTATCTTATTAATTTCATCGTCGCTTACCAAAGTATTAAGGGTGATAAAAGTTTTTACGCCTCTTATATGGCAGTAATTGACGGCGCTTTTAAATTCTTCTTTTGTGAAATTTTGAGCATTTTTTCTTGCATTAAAATCAGGCAATCCGAAATATACGGCATCTGCGCCGCATCTTATTGCCGCTTGCAGTGACTCAAAAGAACCTGCGGGTGATAACAACTCAATCATTGTTTAATTTTTCTCTTAACTGTTTATTTTCTTTATTAAGTTTTTCTATTTCCCGATAAGCGCGCACGATTTCGGCACGGGCTCTTGTGTTTGCATCAGAAAAAGAGGTCATTTTATCTGCGACGAAAGAATTATTTGTTTCCGCTTTATGACATCTGTCACAATACTGTAATGCAGTCAAAACCGCAGCCATAGTAGTAGATAAATATGCCGAATTTTCAAGCATATTTTCTATTTTTGTTTCGATTTCTTCTGCTAAGGCAGTCATATATGATTCAGATTCATCAGTAGTAATATAATACTCATTTCCGCTGATAGTAAGTTTAATTTTGTTTTCCATTCGAGTTTTCCTCCGTCTCCAATAGATACACATTATAATAATACTACAACTTTACGATTTATTAAAGAGTTTTTTAATTATTTTTAATTTTTTTGTCTAATCATTATTTAACCGACTTAAAATTATTGTGATTATGGTAATTATGTACAAATTATCCGATGTATTTAATATATTTGTGATAATCATATAAAATATACTTGTTTTTTTTACTATTTTGTTGTAATATTAATTAGTAATGTTTTGCAACTCTATGGAGGTATATTCATGAAAAAGTTTATTTCACTGTTTTTAACCTTTTGTTTCTTAATTTCCGCATTAGTTTCCTGCGGCGAGGCTGAAAGCACATCAACAGCAACAACCATTTCTGCGCCAAGTATTGTGGGCAGTTGGTCTTATACTTCTGATGAAGAACAAAATGTATTTAATTTCTATGAAGACGGTACATTATTAAACCAGGTTTATATGTTAGACCGCTATGCAAGAGAAGTTAAGGGTACATATACTTCTACAAGCAACGATGCAAGCAACGGTACAATAAACATTAAACTAAATAAAGATATTATTGATGCTACATACACATTCGGAAAATACGATAATCTTGAACTTACATACAACGGTCAGACTTATTCTTATAATAAAGTTAAACCGTTTACAACCGATGATTACAAAGAAGAAAACGGTTATTTTACAGGCTTATGGGCCGATGTACCGATTCCTACCGATATGTTTGATGACGGACATTTTTCAGATGAAAGTCACGCATACAATTATGAAATCAAAGAATCTGAGCCTAAAGAGGCTGAATACGGTGTAAACTACAACTATTTCTTTGACACTGAAGAAAACGCTCAGGAAGCCTTTGCTAAATACTACACTTACCTCCTTAAAGAAAACTTTTCTCTTCCTAAAGATTCCAAAACTTTAGCAAAGAAAATTGAAAAAAATGATTTAGACAGAGATGTTGACAAAGAATCTGAATTTGAAATTTCAAGAAATATTTTAGTCAGCAATTACACCGGTGAAGAAATCGGTGTCGGACTTTGCTACGATTCATCAGAAAAAAGAGTTGTTCTCTCTGTAACTTTATTCAACGACGATTATGATCCTGATGATTATGTTGCAGACAGAAACATTAAAATTAATTATGTATATAAAAACGTAGTTGTTACAAAACACAGAAGCAACATTAATCCTAATAATTACCATATAGTTTCAACTGAAATTATCACAGGCGGAAACAACAACACAAATAACAACGGTAATAATACTACAACAAGCGGAACCGATAATACCGCAAGCGAAAACACAAACAACAACTCAACAGATCAGACAAGTTCGGCTCAAACACCTTCAAACGCAGGTATAGGGGATGTTGTTGAAGATGTTAAAGTTGAGAAGAAAGAGTTATCTGCTGACTTTAAGGCTGAGGCTGAAAGCGCTCAAAGGAGCGAGTCTATTGAAAATCATACTCCGATGGATACCGAGGCGCATGTTGTAAACATGACACTTTCAGACGAAGTTGTTTATGTAGAGATGGGAACTAAACAGGCAATCACCGCACAAATCACACCAAGTGAAGGTGTTGACACGGGCATTATGTGGACCAGCAGTAATGAAAATGTTGCCATTATTGATAAAGACGGTAATGTCTATGCTATGTCCCCCGGTGCTGCAACAATTACCGCAACATCTTATGATACTGCGACAGGTATTTCAAGAGAAGCGACTGTTGTTGTTTATGCAAATCAAGGTAACAGTGAAGAAAGCACCAAACTTATTCAACTTATCAATGACCAGCGGTCTGCTAACGGTGCAGCCGGACTTAATGCAGAAATTAAAAACAATGCAAGACCGCAAGATACTCAAAAGTTATCTTATTTATCTAATGAACGCGCTTATGAAGAAGCATACGAAAACGACGGTACAATGGATAACACAAGACCGGACGGTTCCGATAATGCAACAATATTTGACGATTATGAAGTTGTATCTAAATCAGATGTTACCTTCTATATCTGGGGTAAAGATTACGATGCGTCCACAGTAATCGAAAAGATTAAAGGCAGTGAAATTGGAAGCGTATTATTCACTTCAGGTGATTACGCATCAATCGGTGCCGGATACTTCAAAGATGATGCAAGCGGATGCATTTTCTGGTCAATTACTTTATTAAGAGTTGCTTAATTTAAAACAAATACATTTAATATACTAAATGTCTTTTAAGAGGCGCACTTCATTACGAAGTGCGCCTCTGTTATATTCGCTGCGGCGGCAGATTCTATGGTTTTATAATACAAAAAGGGCAGTTTCAACTATCCTTTTTGTTAATTCAACAGCACCGACAGAACACAATATAGTCCGCCTCAGGCGGCTGCCACAGGCAGCGAGTGATATTGCTTTGCAGTTGTATTCGGGCTTTGTACGAGTTTTGTTTGCTTTTTGAGTTTTATTGAGAATATAACTTAAAACCAAAGGTTTTAATATTACTTTGCCGCAAGGCAAAATATCACTTAATCTTTTGTCTTTAAAAAATGAATAATATAAAAAGCAGTTTGTAAAACTGAACTGCCCCAAATTGTACGGACAGCACAAAAAAGCACCTAATGGTAGATAAAATTAAATTTTAAGCAACAAACTGATTTCGTTTTTCAATCGGAGTCAGTTTTGTTTTTAATTGAA
>JAXJSP010000007.1:0-23790 GCA_036310005.1 Acutalibacteraceae bacterium
GCTCTTTTTCGTTGTCGGCAGTTTTCTGGAATAAAGCGGAAATTTGCTCATAACCTTCCTTTTTTGCAACAGATGCAAAATATGTATATTTGTTTCTTGCCTGGCTTTCTCCGGCAAAAGCTGCCTCGAGATTTTTCTCTGTTTGTGTTCCTGCGTATTTGTTCATTTTAATTTCCTCCTTTGTAAATTTACTTAGCATATTATAACATATTTTCTATAATTTGTCACCAATAATTTTAAAAGCGCAGTCTATATGACTGCGCTTTTTGTTAAAGCAAATTGAATTTAATTTTATCCATTGAATTCTTTTCAAGTCTGCTGACTTGCGCTTGTGAAATTCCGACTTCGTTTGCAACTTCCATTTGTGTTTTTCCTGTAAGAAATCTCATAGAGAGTATAGTTTTCTCTCTTTCACTTAAATCATTTAGCGCCTGCTTAAATGCGATTTCATCCAACCAGTTATTATCATCGTTTTTATCTCCGACTTGGTCCATTACATATATTGTATCTCCTCCGTCCGAATATATAGGCTCATTCATGGACAAAGGCTCTACAATACTTTCCAGAGCAATAACGACACTTTCTTTGGTAGAATCAACTTTTTTTGCAATCTCTTCAACAGTCGGCTCCCTTTGTAATAAAGCAGTCAGATTTTCTTTGGCTTGCATCGCTTTGTATGCTAAATCTTTTATTGAACGGGAAACTCTTATGGAGTTGTTATCTCTGAGGTATCGTCTGATTTCTCCTATAATCATCGGAACTGCGTATGTTGAAAATCTGACACCGTGGCCGAGGTCAAAATTATCTATTGATTTTATAAGACCTATACATCCGACCTGAAATAAATCATCAAGGTCCTCTCCTCTCCTTGTAAAGCGTTGCACTACACTTAAGACAAGTTTTAAATTACCGTTGATTAATTCATCTCTTGCGTTTTTATCTCCTTGTTTGATTTTTAAAATCAACTGTTCTTTTTCCGATTCTTTGAGAACCTTTAAATTAGCAGTATTAACTCCGCATATTTCAACTTTGTTGTATTGCAACCGGTAACGCCTCCGAATAATAATTTAACAATTAAATTATTACCGATGCGGCAGATTAAAATACTATTAAAATTTTTTATTTATCGACAGTTTTTTCTTTACTTTTAATTATTAAGTATTTTACTGAAAAACTGCTGTGAATCTTTTCCTTCAGGTCTGTTGAATCTGTGCATGTTTTGTAATTCATCCATATTACTTCCGTATAATAAATTTACTTTTTCTTCACAACCTAAAGAAACTTCGTAACCGATTTGCTTAATGACTTTTTCGGCGCTTTCACATTTTTTGCCGAACGGATATGTGAAAATATATGACTCAATGCCTCTGGACTCCATCTTGCTTTTGTTTAGTAAAATGTCTTTTCTTAACATCTGAGAGTATTCATACTCGTCTTCACCGGGTTTTATCATGCACCCTTTTCTCTCGCCGAAAGAATGTAAATTATATGTATGATTGCCGATTTCAACTACTTTTGAATCTTGCATTTGCTTTAATTGATTCCAATTAGAATTTGAGTATGAAATATTGTGGTCTTCAATACTGCTGTATTTATCCGCTTGAGAACCTATTACGGATAATATGGCAGTATAATTATATTTTTTTAAAATATCGAATGCGTAGGCATAAAAACTCTCGTACCCATCATCGAAGGTAATCATAACTGATTTATCAAATAATGGTGTGCCTTTTTTCTCAAATTCTATGAGTTGTTTGGCAGTAATCGTTTTATAACCGTTTTGACTTAAATATCTGATATCGTTTTCAAAAGTTTCAGGCTTTATTACATAATTGCCTGATGCACTCTTGCTTTCACTGATGTGATGATACATGATTATAGGCAATTTATAACATATTCTGTCCGTGCTTTGCTTTGCTGCAACCGATGTGCAAAATATAACACATAAACAAAGACATACAGCTAAATGTTTTTTGTAAAGTTTAATAACCAATTTCATCACCAATATAAATCTATGCGACGAAATTAAACATCAGTAGTAAATTTATATCCTTTTTGCTTGGTAGTTTTTATAAATTCATCAAGTATCTGAGAGTTAGTTTCGCTTACCGCGTGCAGTAAATAAATCGCACCCGGATGTAAAGCATCAATTGTCCTTTTTAAAGCATCATCGGGCTGCGGTTGATTATTTATATCGTAATCTTTGTAAGCAAAACTCCAAAATACACTTTTGTAACCCAACTCATTTGTATAACATAAAGACTGCTGTGAAAATTCTCCCATAGGAGGACGGAACAGATTCATCTCAAAAGCGAAGTTTTCTTTTACATAATTATGCAGGAAATTGATTTCGCTTTCTAATTTTTCTTTGCTGATGCAAGCAGTCGAAGGGTGGTTTGTGGTATGATTTCCTATAACGTGCCCTTCACTTATCATTCTTTTAACTATATCATTGTTTGATTTTGCATAATCATAAGTTATAAAAAATATCGCTTTGACATTGTTTTGCTTTAAAATGTCAAGAATATTGTTTGTATAACCGTTTTCATAACCTTCATCAAAGGTTAATACAATTTCATTTTCAGAACTTTTCAAAAAAGTTGCGTTGTATTTTGCGTATTTATCATTAAACTTTACACAGTCAATAGGCTGGTTTCTATCATTTACATTATATCCTTGCCCCCAACCATGCTTTGTCGAGTCATAAGCGTTTGCACTTAATATACAAGGAATAAAAAACAATGATAGCACAAGGCATATAGTTTTTTTCATATAAACTCCTAACCGCCTACGCATTCTTGATATTATCATTCCCTTTTTATAATGAAAAATCAATCTAAAACTTGACAATTGTACCATATATAGTGTAAATTATTTATGTATTTATACCATAAATTCTATGTGTTGTGAGGAAAATAATGGCAAATAAAAAAACGACCGAATATACAAACGACAGTATCGATACTTTAGAAGGAGCAGCAAGAGTCCGAACAAGACCTGCTGTTATTTTCGGTTCTGACGGACTTGAAGGCTGCGAACATTCCGCTTTTGAAATTCTGTCCAACTCTGTCGATGAAGCAAGAGAAGGCTACGGTAAAAAAATTATAATAACTAAATATAAAGACGGTTCTGTAGAAGTCGAAGACTTCGGCAGAGGTATTCCCGTTGACTATAATACAAAAAAAGAGCGTTACAATTGGGAACTTCTTTTTTGCGAAATGTATGCGGGCGGTAAATATAATTCGTCAAACTACGAATACTCTTTAGGCCTTAACGGTCTGGGACTTTGCGCAACTCAATATGCCTCAAGATATATGGATGTTGAAATAAAACGCGACGGTTATATTTATTCTTTGCATTTTGAAAGAGGAGAGAATGTCGGCGGCTTGACAAAAACAGAATACTCAGGCAGACAAACCGGCTCGAAAATTAAATGGTTGCCCGATAATGATGTGTTTACCGACATCAATATCCCCGATGAGTACTTTCATGAAACGATTAAAAGACAGGCAGTCGTAAACGCGGGAATACTTTTTGTTTTAAAAATTCAAAAAGGTACAGGCTTTGAAACTACCGAGTATAAATATGACGGAGGTATTGTTCAGTATGTCGAAGAAACCGTAAACGGAGACGAACTGACTCCCGTTCAAACCTGGAAATCATCGGAGTATGAGGGAAGCGACGACCCGGCAAAAGCCGATAAAAAATATAAAGTAAAACTCGAAGCAAGCCTTTGCTTTTCAAATAAAATTTACTTTAAAGAGTTTTATCATAATTCTTCATATTTAAAAAACGGCGGTTCTCCCGATAAAGCGGTCAGAAATGCATTTTTATATCAGATAGATTTGTATCTGAGAAATAATAATAAATATAAAAAAGACGAAAGTAAAATAACATTTGCCGATATCGAAGAATGTCTTGTAATAGTAATATCTTCATTTTCTACTGAAACTTCCTATGAAAATCAGACCAAATTTGCCATTACAAACAGATTTATTCAAGAGGCTATGACCGACTTTTTCAAAAAACAACTTGAAGTTTATTTTATTGAAAATAAAGCAGATGCCGAAAAGATTGCAGAGCAGGTGCTGATTAATAAAAGAAGCAGAGAGCGTTCCGAAAAAGAAAGATTAAATATTAAGAAAACTTTGCAGACAAAAAATGATATGGCAAATAAAGTCGCTAAGTTTGTTGACTGCAGAAGTAAAGATGTTGCAAAAAGAGAAGTCTATATAGTAGAGGGCGACTCTGCTTTGTGCTCCGTTAAGTTAGCAAGAGATCCCGATTTTCAGGCGGTTATTCCGATAAGAGGAAAAATATTAAACTGTTTAAAAGCCGATTTTAACAGAATTTTCCAAAGCCCCATTATAACCGATTTGATTAAAGTTTTAGGTTGCGGTGTCGAAGTAAAAACAAAGGCAAATAAAGATATGTCTTTGTTTTCTCTTGATAATTTAAAATGGAGTAAAGTCGTTATTTGTACCGATGCCGATGTCGACGGATTCCAAATCAGAACATTGGTGCTTACTCTTATTTACAGACTTATGCCGACTCTGATAGAAAAAGGCTATGTGTTTATTGCAGAAACACCGCTTTATGAAATTAATACAAAAAACAATGTTTATTTTGCTTACGATGAAAATGAAAAGAATAAAATTTTAAATGAAATGGTAGGCACGGAAAAATATACGATTCAGCGTTCAAAAGGACTTGGTGAAAACCAACCCGATATGATGTCGCTTACAACCATGAATCCGAAAACAAGACGACTGATTAAAGTGACACCTGCCGACGCCGAGGCAACAAGCAAGATGTTCGACTTGTTGCTTGGTGACGACTTGCAGGGAAGAAAAGATTATATAGCCGAAAACGGATATAAATATCTTGATGATGTTGATTTAAGTTAGGAGTAAGAAATATGGCTAAAAAACAAGTTAAAAACAAGCAAGACAATTCCGCTCCTAATAATGCGTATATTGAGGGCGCCGGAACGATAGTAGAAAAAAATGTTGTCGATACTCTCGAAACAAATTATATGCCTTATGCGATGAGCGTTATTGTATCAAGAGCCATACCCGAAATTGACGGATTTAAACCCTCGCACAGAAAACTGTTATATACAATGTACGGTATGGGACTTTTAAAAGGCTCAACCATAAAATCTGCCAATATTGTAGGCAGAACTATGCAATTAAATCCTCACGGAGATGCGGCAATCTATGATACAATGGTGCGCCTTTCACGAGGTAATGAAGCACTCTTGCATCCTTATGTGCAGTCAAAAGGCTCTTTTGGTAAAGCATATTCAAGAGATATGCAATGCGCTGCTGCGCGTTATACCGAAGCAAAACTTGAACCTATTGCCGAAGAACTTTTTAAAGACATTGATAAGGATACCGTTGACTTTGTAGATAACTACGACTCTACAATGAAAGAGCCGACTTTGTTTCCTGTTTCTTTCCCGTCGGTATTAGTCAATGCAAATATGGGTATAGCAGTAGGTATGGCATCTAATATATGCCCTTATAATCTCAAAGAAGTATGCCTGACCGAAATTGAGTATTTAAAAGATAATAACTGTGTAATTGAAGATACTTTGATAGCCCCTGACTTCCCGAGCGGCGGACAACTTATATATAAGAGGGAAGATGTAGAAAACATTTATAAAACCGGCAGAGGCAGTTTTAAAGTAAGAGCAGTTTATTCTTATGATAAGAAATCTAACTGTATTGATATTACACAAATTCCGTATACAACAACCGTCGAGGCAATTATTGAAAAAATAGTTGATTTGTATAAAGAAAAAAAGGTCCTTGAAGTATCGGATGTCAGAGATGAAACAGGACTTAACGGACTTAAAATTACAATCGACTTAAAACGCGGAACAGATCCCGATAAGTTGATGAAAAAATTATATAAACTCACACCTCTTGAAGACTCTTTCGGCGTTAATATGAATATTCTTATAGGCGGCACACCCAAAGTCGTCGGAATGAGAGAACTTTTTGAAGAGTGGACCGCCTTTAGAACAGAGTGCGTAAAAAGAAGAATTTATTTTGATTTAAGCAAGGCAAAAGAGCGCTTGCATCTGTTAAAAGGCCTTAAGAAAATTCTTCTTGATATTGACAAGGCTATCAAAATAGTCAGGGAAACTGAGGAAGAAAAAGAAGTAGTTCCTAACTTGATGATAGGCTTTGGCATTGATGAAGTACAGGCAGATTATGTAGCGGAAATCAAATTAAGGCATTTAAACAGAGAATACATCTTAAAAAGAACTAAAGATATCGAAGAACTCGAAGAAAAGATTTCTCAGTTAGAAGATACTGTAAGCAATACAAAGAAAATTCATAAAGTAATTATAAGTGAGTTAAAAGAAGTTATAGACAAGTATTCACAGGAAAGAAAAACTGCAATAGTTTATCCTGATGATGAAGAAGATGTAAGCGTTGAGCAGGAAGTTGCCGACTATCCTTGCACATTGTTTATGACAAAAGGCGGCTATTTTAAGAAAATCACCGCTCAGTCTTTGAGAATGAGTGCTGTTCACAAATTTAAAGAAGGCGACGAAATGTCGCAGGAAGTCGAGAGCCATAATACCGCGCATTTGTTGTTCTTTACAAATAAATGTCAGGTGTATAAAGCAAGAGCGTACGAGTTTGACGATTGTAAAGCAAGTGTTATGGGCGACTTTGTAGCTGCAAAACTCGGAATGGACCAGGACGAGTTGCCTGTGTATATGGCGGTTACCGATGATTATAAAGGTAATATGATGTTCTTTTTTGATAACGGAAAGGTATCAAAAATCAGTATGAGCGCGTATCAGACAAAAATGAACCGCAAAAAATTGATTAAAGCATATTGCGATAAATTTAAACTTGTAAATGTCTATTATGCAAATGAGGAAAAAGAATATCTTATTAAATCAACTAACGGAAGAATGCTTATTGTTTCAAGTGCAAAAATCTTGGCTAAATCTACAAAAGACAGCCAAGGCGTCGCTGTTATGACTCAAAAGAAAAATCATTGTGTAGATTCGGTAGTTGAATTTAAAGAGGATATGCTCGAAAAACCTCACAGATACAGGTCAAGGAATTTACCGTCAGCGGGACAGTTGATGAGCGCTGAAGAAAAAGGGGAACAAATGTCCTTTATTTAAAACTGAAAACCGGAGTCGGCAAAAGCCGACTCCGGTCTGTGACAACGACGGCTGCAAACGCAATTTTTAATGCCGATTGTCACAAAAAATATTGTTCCCCGTTTAATTAATATTATTAAATAAATTTTTGGAAATTATTTACTTAAATTAAAAAATTTGTTTATTACATAATTTTATGTTGACAAATAGGGTATTATAATGTGATAATATATCTGTTAAGAGGTGCTATTATGAGAGTTATTACAGGAATAGCAAGAGGCAGAAAACTTAAAGTGCTTGAAGGGGATAGCGTAAGACCTACAACAGATAAAGTCAAAGAGTCTGTTTTCAGCGCTATTCAATTCGATATAGAGGGCAGACGGGTTCTCGATTTGTTTGCAGGTTCCGGACAACTCGGTATCGAAGCAATCAGCAGAGGCGCCGAAAAAGTTACCTTTATAGATAATTTTGATGACTCATTGAATGTCGTCAGAGAAAATATTGCAAATCTTGATTTTTCCGAATTTGCCAATATAATGAAAAGTGATTATGCTTCGTATTTGCTTATGACTCTCGACAGATTTGATATTGCCTTTTTGGACCCGCCTTATAATAAAGGTATTTTGCAAAATGCACTTGAAATCATACCGAGAGTTATGAATGAGTACGGTATTGTTGTTTGTGAACACCCTGTTAAGGAAGTTTTGCCCGAACAGGTGGATAGATTTAAAATTCACAAGACATATAAATACGGAAAAATTGCTGTTACTATATACAGAAACGAAGTGATTTAGTGAAATCTTTAACAGCAGTGTGTCCGGGAAGTTTTGATCCTATTACACACGGTCACCTTGATATAATTAAGAGAGCGTCTAATTTATTTGAAAAAGTAATTGTAGTTGTAATGACTAATGATGAAAAAACAACTTCGCTGTTTTCAATTGATGAAAGAAAAGACCTGATTGAAAAAGCAGTAAAAAGCGAAAACCTGAATAATGTGCAAGTTGATACATCACAGTTGTTGTTGGCAGATTACTGTAAGCAAAAAAACGCAAAGGTTATAGTAAAAGGTTTAAGAGCGGTCAGCGACTTTGAATATGAATTTCAAATGGCATTGACAAATAAAAAATTAAATCCGGATGCAGATACCGTCTTTTTGACAACTGATTCGGCAAATATGTATTTAAGTTCAAGTTTGGTTAAAAATGTCGGCTCAAGGAACGGCGATATAAGTCCTTTTGTTCCTGAATGTATTCACGATATAATTAAAAATAAATTTAAAAAAGAGAAAGGAATTTGAATATGAACTTAGAAGATTTACTTGATATGATTGATGAATTGTTGGATAGGGGAATGAAACTTCCCGGCGGCAGAGCAGTAGTTGACGGAGAAAAACTTCGTTCAATTCTTGACGATATTCATTTGAATATGCCTCAGGAAATTAAACAGGCAAGAGGTATTGTTGCCGACAGAACAGAAATTATTTCTAATGCTAAAAAAGAAGCAGAAAGCACCATCCGTACAGCAGAAGAAAGAGCAAAGGCTTTAGTAGCACAAGAAGAAATTTCCAAACTCGCTCAACAAAGAGCAAACGAAATTGTCTCTCAGGCACAGGCAAAGAGCAAAGAAATGAGAAAAGCCGCTCAAGACTTTGTCGATGACATCCTTAAAAGAGCAGACGAGGGCCTTACCGATAACCTCGCAGAAATCAGAAAAACCCGCGCCGCATTAAAACCGCAGGCAAATAATCAACAGTAATTTGTAATTTATCCTTATAAAAGCCTACTTATGTAGGCTTTTATTTTTTTATTAATTTAATGTTGTTATGTCAACTAAAAAGAACAATTGTTTGTTTTTGATAGCGAAAATTGGCGAAATTTAGGGATTTTTAGTAACAAAACTGTAATAAATATTTTTATAAAAAATTTATGTAAACACTTGCAATATGAATAATGGTGGTGTATAATAACAACACAAGTGGTGAATTGTGCATAAAAGTGGCGCAAAGTGGAAGAAAAAATGCAAAGGAGGGTTGACAGATGTTTCTTAGTTCTTTTGAGCATACGGTAGATAAAAAAGGGCGAATTGCAATTCCGGCAAAGTGGAGATCGGAATTAGGCGAGAAATATTATTTGTCAATTCCCATTGACGGTCAGCCTTGCCTTACTTTATACACACAAGAGTCCTGGGATGCGTTAATGGCTAAAATAGAAACCCTCCCGATGATAGATAAACTCAAAATGAAAAGATATATAGGCTTTATGGCTTGCGATGTTACTTGTGATGCACAGGGCAGAATACTCATTCCTCAAAATATGAGAAATTACGCTTCCATACAAGAAACCGCTTTTGTAAACGGTGCATCCGATACTATTGAAATCTGGAACAAAGAGAATTGGGAAGCACAAATGCAATCAATTACCCCGGAAGGATTTTTCAATATTATTAAGGATTTGGAAATATAAATGGAATTTAACCATAAAACAGTTTTGCTGAAAGAGGCTGTTGATTTGCTCGATGTAAAGCCTGACGGAATTTATATTGACGGAACTGCCGGAGGCGGCGGACATTCGAGAGAAATATTAAGCAGATTAAATTCAAACGGTAAACTTATATCAATAGATAAAGATCCCGACGCACTTAAAGCGTGTAAAGAAAGACTCAGAGAATTTGATAATTCAATAATATGTGAGTCGGACTTTTCCGATTTTGATTTGGTTTTAGAAAAACTCAATATAAAAAAAGTTGACGGAATATTATTGGACCTCGGAGTATCAAGTCATCAGATTGATACAGGGGAAAGAGGCTTTTCTTTTCATCAAAACGCAAAACTTGATATGAGGATGACTAAAAAAGGTACAAGTGCCTACGATGTAGTTAATAATTACAGCGTCAGCGACTTAACAAGAATATTAAAAGACTACGGTGAAGAAAATTTCGCGTATCAGATTGCAAAAGAAATTGAAAAACAAAGACAGATAAAACCTGTCGAAACAACTTTTGAATTGTCTGAAATTGTCTCAAAAGTTTATCCTGCAAAGGCAAAAAGAAACGCTCATCCCGCAAGAAAAACTTTTCAGGCAATAAGAATAGAAGTAAATAGAGAACTTGATAATTTGTACGAGTTTTTGGATAAATCTTTGGAATATTTGAATGCCGGCGGAAGATTATCAATAATTACTTTTCATTCACTTGAAGACAGAATAGTTAAAAATAAATTTAAGGAGTTTTGTACAGGCTGTACCTGTCCTCCCGATTTTCCGGTTTGCGTGTGCGGTAAAACACCGAAAGCAAAGCCGGCAAACAAAAAACCGATAATCCCTGACGATTCGCAGATAGAAGACAATTACAGAGTAAGAAGTGCAAAACTCAGAGGATTAATAAAAATATAAGGAGTAATAATTATGAGCACTAAATATTATGTTGATAGTTTTGCCTACGATTATGAAATGTTTTTGCCAAAGAAAAACAAAACAAATAACGTAATTGAAATTGACAGAAAAAAAGCAGCCGCTAAAAGTCGAACCAAAGAAAAAGCAAAATCTGAAACAAAAAGTATCAGTGCATCAAAAATTGTTACTGTTTTGCTTGCAACAGCAGCACTTATTCTTATCGTTACGAGTATTTTTATAAGAGTACAGATTACGGAAGTAACAGCACAAATTAACGGACTCGAAACTCAAATTGAGCGTGCTGAGGCAAAATCGGTCGACCTTGAAATGCAAATTGAAAATGCAGTTTGTATTGATAAATTGGAAACCGAAGCCCAAAAACTCGGCATGCAAAAAGCAGAAAATTATCAAATGAATTATATCGAAGTAAATGATAAAGACAGTATTGATGACGCAAAGTAATAAAAATCTGCATACAACTATATAATTTATATGATAAATATGAGAGTTAAGACAAGAGTTTTGACTCTCTTTTGTCAGTTTTAGAAAGGAGTTGTTTTGGTGGCTGTTAAAAAGAACAAAGCAAGCACAAAAAAATCTCTCGTTGTCAGAATGATGATAATTGTAAGTGTAATAACATTCGTGTTTTTTGGCGTGACTTCAATGCACATGTTCCAGATAATGATATTAGACGGAGATTTTTATAAAGAAAAAGCAGCCGCGCAACAACTTCAGGATACCGTGCTTGATGCTAAACGCGGAGATATTTATGATAAAAACATGGAAGTTATTGCGACAAGCGCAACAGCATATAACGTCTATGTAACTCCAAGTGATATAAAAACCGATGAAGAAAGACAAATAATAGCAAGCGGCCTTTCAGAAATTTTAGGTTTGGAATATGAGAATGTTTTGGAAAAAATAAAAACAAATCAGTATTATGTAAAAATACAGTCCAAAATAGAAGAACAGGTAGCAACAAAAGTAAGAAAATTTATAAGCGAAAACGAACTCGGAAGTATCGTGGGACTTGATGAAACCTCAAAAAGATATTACCCGAATGATAATATGGCATCTAATGTTATAGGCTTTGTCGGAACGGATAATCAAGGTTTAGCAGGTATTGAATCGTATTATAACGATATACTCTCAGGAGTTCCTGGCAGGGTAGTGGCAACTAAAAACGCACAGGGTGCAGACACACCTTTGTCTTATGAAAAAGTTGTTGATGCTCAATCAGGAAATTCACTCGTTTTATCAATAGATAAGTATGTTCAAAATGTTACGGAAAAATATTTATCACAGGCAATTGAGGAAAATAAGGTTGTAAATAAAGGCTGCGCAATAGTAATGGACCCGAATACAGGCGAAATTCTTGCTATGTCAACGATGCCTGATTATAACTTGAACGATCCGTTTACAATTGCCGACGAAAGCGTCAAAAAAGAAATTGAAAAACTGGAAAGCGAAGAAAAAAGCACTGCAATTTCTAATGCCCAACAAGCACAATGGAGAAATAAAGCAATATCCGATACTTATGAACCGGGCTCGGTTTTTAAAATAGTAACAGGCTCTGCGGCTCTTGAAGAAGGAACGGTTGCTTTAAACAGCAGTTTCAGTTGCCCGGGATATATAGTTGTCGCAGACAGAAAATACAGTTGTTCACACACAGACGGACACGGAACACAAAATCTTACGCAGGCTTTTGCAAATTCCTGCAACCCGGCATTTATTAAAATAGGTCAAGATTTGGGCGTTGAAAAATTTTACAGTTATTTTGAGTCGTTCGGTCTGACTCAAAAAACAGGAATAGATTTGCCTGGAGAAACTTCTCCCGTTGCCGGAGTAACCTACCATGCAGGCGATACTATGTCAATTGTTGACTTGGCATCGGAGTCGTTCGGACAGGGATTTAATGTTACACCGATTCAAATGATTACTGCAGTATGTGCCGCAGTCAACGGAGGCTACCTGGTACAGCCTAAAGTTGTAAATAAAATTATAAATTCGGAAGGAAACATTGTAGAAAGCAAAGACACGGTAGTAAAAAGGCAAATTATTTCCGAAAACACATCTAAAACGATTTGCTCCTTGCTTGAAGGCGTAGTTACATACGGTACAGGAAAAAATGCTTATGTAACCGGATACAGCGTCGGCGGAAAAACAGGTACATCAGAAAAACTGTCGTCCGGTGAAGGGTGCTATGTTGCTTCGTTTTGCGGATTTTCCTCCGTTGAAAATCCGCAGGTAGTAGTACTTGTAATGTTAGATACTCCGACTGGAGGAAACTATTACGGTGGCACAATCGCGGCACCGGTTGTAGGACAGATTCTGTCTGATATACTTCCGTATATCGGTGCGCAGACAGAATATTCGGATGAAACCGAAAAGCAAAAAACATCACCTAATACTATAGGTAATAAAGTCGATGATGCTATTAATACAATTACAAATATGGGCTTATCTTATAAGGTATACGGAGACGGTGAAGAAGTCGAGCGTCAAGTTCCCTCACCGGGACAAAGTATTGATGATGAAGGCGTAGTTGTTTTATATACAGATTCTTCAAAGAGCAATATGGTTACTGTTCCCGACTTTTCGGGAGAAACAGTATCAAACGCAAATGAAATAGCAGCAAGTTATAATCTGAATATTAAATTTTCCGGAAATTCACTTCAGAAAGGGAACTCAGTCGCTTATGCTCAAAGCATTGAACCCGGAGAAAAAGTGGAAGAAGGAACAATTATTACGGTGTATTTTAAAGTTCTTAACGGAACAGATTAAAGAGGTCATTTTATGAAATTAAGTCAGTTGATTAAAAACTTACCTTTTGGTACAAAAGATGTAGAAGTAACAAATATTACCAACAATTCAAGGGATGTAAAACCCGGTACAATGTTTGTTTGTATAAAAGGATTTTCGCAAGACGGACATAAATATGCTTTTGATGCGGCAAATAAGGGCGCATCAGCAGTCATTGTTGACCACAATGTCGGACTCGACTGTCAGGTCATTGTAAATGATACCCGTCAGGCCTATGCGGAATCTTGCGCCGCTTTTTTCGGTAACCCTGCCGAGAAACTTAAAATAATAGGCGTTACAGGTACTAACGGAAAAACTACAACTACATTCCTGTTAAAATCTCTGCTTGAACTGTTCGGTAAAAAAGTAGGTCTGATCGGAACTATTCAGAATATGATTGGCGATAAAGTCGTGGAGTCATCAAATACAACTCCCGATGCATATCAGTTGCATGAATTATTCAGTCAGATGGTAAAAGAAAATTGTGAATACTGTGTTATGGAAGTATCCTCTCACGCATTAGACCAACAAAGAGTGGCAGGTATTAATTTTGAAGTCGGTGTATTTACAAATCTTACACAAGATCACCTTGATTACCACCGGACCATGGAAAACTATTTACAGGCAAAACAAAAGTTATTCAAAATGTCTAAAATGGCTGTTATTAATACAGACGATAAGTATTCAGAAAGCATAAAATCTGCATGCACCGGTAAAGTTGTTACTTATGCAGTCGAAGACTTAAAGTCCGATTATCTTGCAAAGGGTATAAACTTCAGAAGCGACGGTACCGTTTTTGAACTTGTCGGCTCTGATGTACAAATAAGCAGAGTAAAAATCAAAACACCCGGTAAGTTTTCTGTATATAACGCTTTGTGCGCTGCTGCGACAGCAATTGCATTAGGATTTGATTTTAACAGTATTGCGGAAAATCTTTCAAAAACAACAGGAGTCAAGGGCAGAGCAGAGGTAGTACCTACCGACAGGGACTTTACTGTAATTATTGACTATGCGCATACTCCCGACGGTTTGGAAAATATTTTAAGCAGTATGAATGAAATCAAAAAAGGAAGACTTATTTGCGTTTTCGGTTGCGGCGGCGACAGAGATGCAACTAAACGACCTATCATGGGCGCAATATCACAAAGGCTTGCAGATTATTCTATTGTTACAAGCGATAATCCGAGAACCGAAAACCCGTCGGATATAATAAAAGATATAGTAAAAGGCTTTACTTCTAAGGCTGCTTATAAAGTCATAGAAAACAGAAAACAAGCAATTAAATTTGCTATTGATAATGCGCAAACAGATGATATAATAGTTTTAGCGGGTAAAGGACATGAAACCTATCAGATTTTAGGAAAAGAAAAAGTGCATTTTGATGAAAGGGAAATCGTTGCCGATGCACTAAAATAGAGGTGTAACAATGAATAATGCTACTATAATTATAATTGCTGCGGTTTTAGCATTCGCTATTACTGCTGTGCTCGGGTTTGTCGCTGTGCCGTTATTGCATAAATTAAAATACGGTCAGACTATTCTTGATATAGGACCGAAATGGCATAAGAATAAAGAAGGCACCCCGACAATGGGCGGTATTATGTTTATAATAGGCATTGTTGTATCTATCATAGTAACATTGGTTATTACTATGATTTTTACACCGAAATTAGTTGAAAACGAGATTTCAAGCAAATACGGAAACTATAAAATAGTTTCGATGATAGCCGGCTTGATTTTGGCCTTGTGCACAGGACTTATAGGCTTTATTGACGATTTTATAAAAGTTGTTAAAAAAAGAAATTTAGGACTTACTGCAAAACAGAAGACTGTTATGCAAATAATAGTCTCAGCAGGGTATTTATATTCGCTGTATTTGGGCGGAATGACATATACAAGAATTCCGTTTATAGGTACTGTTCAGATAGATAAAGGTTTAGGCTTAATTTTTTGGCCCGTTGCTTTGGTGTTTATTTACGGGTTTACAAATGCGGTTAATCTGACTGACGGTATTGACGGATTGGCAACAAGCGTTACAACAGTCGTAGCATGCTTTTTCATAGTTGTAAGCGCGGCTTTGGGCTTTAACGGGCTGAATTCGGTTTTAAGCGATATTTGTGCCGCCGCACTTGCGGGCGGATGTATAGGCTTTCTGCTTTGGAATATGCACCCCGCTAAAATATTTATGGGTGATACAGGCTCTATGTTCTTAGGCGGTATGGTCGTGTCACTTTCATTTATGATTGAAACACCGATAATTTTACTGTTTGCGGGAATTTTATATTTTTTAGAAGCATTAAGCGTTGTTATTCAAGTAACTTACTTTAAAAAAACAGGCGGTAAACGTCTTTTCAAAATGACGCCTATTCATCATCATTTTGAACTTTCCGGCTGGAGCGAAAACAAAATAGTTTTAGTTTTCTCTTTGGTTACGTTTATCGGCTGTTCGTTGGCATATTTATTACTGTTATATATATAATTTTTAAGAGGGGAGTTTGTTTTTATGAGCAATAATTTTGAAAATAATTTAGATGAGAACAGACGACTCCCTGCTAATGATAAAAAGAAAACACAAGGTCTGTTTCTTAAAGGGAAATTTGACCCTGTGTTTTTGTTGCTTGTATTGTCTTTGCTTGCAATAGGACTTATTTGCCTGTTTTCTTCAAGCTATGCCTACGCTCTTGAAAATTATGATAATGCTTACCATTTCATTTCAAGACAAGCGGTATTTGCGGTTTTTGGCGTTTTAATAATGTTTGTTGTATCCAAATTGAATTACAACATTTACAGAAAATTCGCATGGGTAATTTATATTGTCGCTATTGCACTTTTGATTATTGTATTGTTAATGCCCGCGTATTATGACGGATTTAATAAACGCTGGTTTTCACTCGGCGGCTTTTCTTTTCAACCGTCTGAAGTTGCAAAGTTTGCCGTAATTTTACTTTTTGCTCATTTAATCTCGAAATATAAAGACAGAATGCAGACTTTCAAGTTCGGCGTATTTCAACTCGGCGCGCTTTTGATGGTTGTTTGCGCGCTCGTTGTAATTGAACCTCACTTGTCTGCTACACTTCTAATCTTTGCTATCGGCGCATCGTTGATGTTTATAGGCGGAATGAAAAAATCATTTGTAATTTCTGCACTCGTTATTGCCGGTGTAGGCGCTGCGGTTATGATTGTGTCCGGTGTCGTAGGATACGGTGCGGCAAGAATTACCTCCTGGCTCGATCCCTGGTCAGACGCAAGGGGAGCAGGATGGCAGATTACACAGTCTTTAATGGCAATAGGTTCAGGAGGACTTTTCGGTGTCGGACTCGGAGAATCAACTCAGAAATATTTGTGGGTTCCCGAACCGCAAAACGACTTTATTTTTTCTATTGTTTGTGAAGAATTAGGTCTGGTCGGCGCAGTTGGAATAATGATTTTATTCGCTTTGCTTGTATGGCGCGGATTTGTTATAGCCACAAGAGCAAAAGACAGGTTTTCTACTTTGCTTGCAATCGGTCTTACTATACAAGTCGGACTTCAGGCGGCGCTTAACATTATGGTTGTAACCAATACTATTCCGAATACAGGTATCAGCCTACCGTTTTTCAGTTATGGCGGTACCTCACTTATAATGCTGTTAATACAAATGGGAATAATACTTTCTGTTTCAAGACAGGCAAAAGTCACTAAAAATTAGGGGTATAAAAATGAAAATTATGTTTGCGGGCGGCGGTACTGCCGGCCATATAAACCCTGCTTTGGCTGTTGCAGGATATATCAAACAAAGACATCCCGACGCTCAACTTACTTATGTCGGAACACCGCGGGGTATGGAGTCAAGACTCGTTCCTCAGGCGGGAATTGATTTTTACACAGTGGATGTTGCGGGATTTCAGAGAAAACTGAGTTTAAAAAATATCGGCAGAAATTTTTCTGCCGCGTATAAATATGCCCTCTCGGGTAAAAGAGCAAAAAAAATACTCACTGATATTAAACCCGATGTTGTTATGGGTACAGGCGGTTATGTCAGTGAACCGGTATTGATGCAAGCCGCAAAACTCGGTATTAAGTGCTGTATTCATGAACAAAATGCTTTCGCCGGTGTTGCTAATAAAATGTTAGCACCGAAAGTGGACAGAGTAATGATTGCCATGCCCGAGGCAGAAAAATATTTTAACTGTAAACAAAAGCCTGTCGTTACCGGTAATCCCGTCAGACCGAGCGTCATTGAAATGACAAAAGAGAAAGCAAGAGAGATTTTAGGTATTGACAGCAATAAATTCGTACTGCTTTCTTTTGGCGGCTCTTTAGGTGCAAGGAGAGTAAACGAAACAGTTGCCGATGTTATTAACTGGCATTGGCAAAGCAACCAAATAGAACATTTCCACGCAACAGGTAAATTGGGCTACGATATGTTTATGGGGCTTATGAATAAAAAGGGTATTGATACTTCTGCACCGAATTTACACATATCGGAATATATAAACAATATGGATGTGTTGCTCTCGGCAGCAGATTTGGTTATATGTCGTTCGGGTGCCATTACAATAAGCGAACTTGCCATTCAGGGCAAACCGTCAATTTTAATTCCGTCTCCTAATGTTGCAGAAAATCATCAGTATCATAATGCTATGACTCTTGTTAAAGCAGATGCCGCGATGATTTTAGAGGAAAAGGACTTAAGCGGTCAAACATTAACAAATATGGTAAAGAGTGTAATTGAAGATAAAGAAAAATTAAACAAGATGAGTATAAACGCAAAAAAATGCGCAATCGTTGATACAAATCAAAGAATTTATGATGTAATAATGGAACTGTATAAACAGGCAAAATAACCTAATTTATCACTCTTGCATAAACTGAAAACACAGTTGTTGTGAGGGTGATTATTGTGAGTAAACTTGTTATTAACGGAGTTGACAAACTGTTTGGAGAGATAACGTTACAGGGCGCAAAAAACAGCGCTTTGCCGGTTTTGTCGGCAAGTTATCTTTGTAACGGAGAAAGTGTTATAACTAATTGTCCAAATATTACCGATGTACATAATACATTTAAGATATTAAAATTATTAGGGTGTAAAGTTAAATATAAAAATAATGTCGCACTAATAGACTCAACCGATGCCTTTTTTAATGAAATAGACGAAAATATTATGAAAAGTATGCGCTCGTCGGTGATATTTTTAGGCGCTATGATAACTAAAACTCACTATGCCGAAATTTACTATCCGGGCGGTTGTGAATTAGGACTCAGACCTATTGATATCCATTTAGACGCACTTAGTCGTATGGGCGCAAAAATAGTTGAACAAAACGGAAAAATTATTTGTACCGCAGACGGTAATTTAACAGGCTGTACAATAGATTTACCGATAGCAAGCGTAGGCGCTACGGAAAACATTATGCTCGCCGCTGTTTTAGCCGAGGGTACTACTGTTATCAGAAACGCAGCAAAAGAACCCGAAATTGTTGATTTAGCAGAGTTTTTGATAAAATGCGGCGCCAAAATTAAGGGGCACGGAGGCACCGAAATTGTGATAACCGGTGTGAGAAAACTGTCAGGTTGCGAACATAAATTGATACCCGACAGAGTAGTTGCGGCTACTTATTTATGTGCGGCGGCATTAAATAAAGGTGAAATATGCCTCAAAGGCGTAAATGCAAATCATCTTGTGTCGGTTTTACCGTGCTATGAACAAATGGGTTGCACTTTAAAGGTGACAGAAGATAATATAATTTTATCATCGGATAAAAGACTCAATAAACTCGATTTAATATCTACAAAAGAGTATCCCGGATTTCCGACGGATATACAACCGTTGATGCTTGCGGCCTGCATTAAATCGTGCGGAACATCAATGTTCGTTGAAAATATCTTTTCGGGGCGATATAAATATGTTGACGGACTTATAAGAATGGGTGCAAACATCAAGGTCGCAGACAGAGTAGCGGTAGTAAACGGAGTAAATAAGATTCATTCGGCAAATTCTTTTGCTACCGATTTAAGAGGCGGCGCGGCTTTGGTAATTGCCGCAGTCGGAGCAGAGGGAAAAAGTATTATCAACCAAACCGATTATATAGACAGAGGCTATGAAAATTTTGAAGAAAATTTAATTTCAATAGGAGCAGATATAAAAAGGGAGAATTAATTTATGGCTCAAAAACGGAAAGTCAAAAAGAAAAACAAGGTATTATCGGTGATTAAAAAAATATTTATCGCTGCCTTTATTATCGCGATTATTTTCGGTATTTTAGCAGCATTATCCTGCACCGTGTTATTCAATGCCGATGAAATTACAGCCTCCGGCTCAAAAGTATATTCTCAATCAGAAATTATTGAAGCATCAGATTTGTCCGTCGGCGATAATATAATTTTGATGAATAAAACAGATGTTGCAGATAAAATCACACAAAAATTGCCTTTAATCGGAAGCGCCGAAATTAATAAAAAATTGCCCGACAAAGTAGTAATAAAAGTTAAAGATGCTGTAACCGATATGGTTTTTATTCATAAAAATAAATATTTATATACCTGCGATTATAAAGCGGTTAAGTATTCCGATAAAGCACCTGAAAAAGAAGTGATAATTATTGCAAAAATCGGTACCGTAAATCTCGGAAATGATGTAGAAATCTCCGAAGAAAACAAGCAGGCAATCAGTTTGGTTAATGAAGAATTTCAAAAACAGGGAATAGATGATATTAATCAGATAGATGTAAAAGATTTAACGGATATAAGTATTATCTGTTTAAACAGATTTAAAGTAATGCTTGGCAGCAGTGATAATCTTGAATATAAGATTGCCAATGTAAAACAAATAATTGAAAGCGTAGACAAAAAATACGGTAATAAAGTCCAGGGAACAATCAAAGTCCAGACATTAAGTGATGAAAATAATAAAAGTTATTTTCAAATCGGCAGCGTAAGTGTCGAAAAAATCGACAAGAAATAATGAAGCATTAAAATAATATTAATTTTTTTTAATATTGGTAGTTGATATTTTCGAAAATGTATGATAAACTTTGAGTAGTAATTGTGTATATGTTAAATTTAAAGTAATTATCTAAAAATATGATTGTAAAAGAATGGTCGAGGAGGAAAATTTTAATGGGATTTGAAATCGCAAATGAACTTGAAGACGTAGTTCAAATTAAAGTTGTAGGTGTCGGCGGTGGCGGCGGAAACGCTATCAACCGAATGGTCGATGCCGGTGTTAAAAGTGTTGAATTTATTGCTATAAATACAGATGCATCTGCTCTTCTTCTTTCGAAAGCAGACCAGAAACTTCAAATCGGTGAGAAAGCTACAAACGGACAGGGCGCAGGTGCAAAACCTGAAGTAGGTCTTAATGCAGCCGAAGAATCTCGCGATGAAATCGCAGGAATTCTTCGTGGTACCGATATGGTATTTATCACTGCCGGAATGGGCGGCGGAACAGGTACTGGTGCAGCACCTATCGTTGCTGAAGTTGCACAGGAACTCGGTATTTTAACTGTAGGTATTGTTACTAAACCTTTCGCATTTGAAGGAAAAGTAAGAATGAAACAGGCAGAGCAGGGTATTGCAGAACTCAGCCAGCATGTTGACAGTTTGATTGTTATTCCTAATGAAAGACTTAAATTCGTATCTGAAGAAAAGATTACACTTAAAAACGCATTTGTAATTGCTGACGATGTACTTCGTCAAGGTGTTCAGAGTGTATCTGACCTTATTAAATTCCCGCAGATGGTTAACCTTGACTTTGCCGATGTAACTGCAATTATTAAAGACAGCGGCTATGCTCACATGGGCGTTGGCGTTGCAACGGGCAGAGATAAGGCAGAACTTGCTGCTAAAGAAGCCATTACATCTAAGTTAATCGAAACCGATATGAAGGGCGCAAAGGGTGTAATTATCAATATTACAGGTTCTGTTGATATCGGACTTGAAGAAGTTGAAATCGCTTCAACATTAGTTCAGGAAGCAGCAAGCGAAGATGCAAACATCATTTGGGGTGTTTCACTTGATGAAGACTTGAATGACGAAATCAGAATGACTGTTATTGCAACAGGTTTTAACGGCGGCAGCCAGAAGAAAACCGGAACTGCAGATTCTGTATCTGACTTACTTAACTCTATTACTAATAAGGATGACGATGACGATAACTATGTTGACCTTATGAGTGCTTTTAACAGATAAGAATTCTAATTAAAATTTAAAGGCCACAATGCTAAATTGCGGCCTTTTTATATATAGTAAAGGGCTTATTATGGAAAATTGGACAGAAATTAAAATTACCGTCAACAGTAAAGATGTTGATAAAGCAACGGATATTGCCAATATGACTGTCGATTACGGGGTTTATATTGAAGATTATACCGACTTGGAAGAAATGGCCTGGTCTATTTCAAGAATTGATTTAATTGATGAAGAACTCGTAAATAAGGACAGAAATCAGGCGATTATACATATTTATATTCCTGACAGCGATAATCCGTTAGAGGCAGTCGCTTATCTGACAGAAAGATTTACTGCAGAAAACATTAATAATACAATTATTTGCGACAGCGTGAAAGATACAAATTGGTTAGACGGTTGGAAAAAATATTTTAAACCTATTGAAATAGGAACTAATCTTGTCGTTTGTCCGTCTTGGGAAAAATATGATAATACGCAAAACCGCAAAGTTTTAAATATCGATCCGGGTGCGGCATTCGGAACAGGCACACACGAAACTACAAATTTATGCTTGAATGTGCTTGATAAAACAGACTGCAAAGACAAAAAAGTTTTAGACATAGGTTGCGGAAGCGGTATTCTGGCATTGTCGTCTTTGCTGTTAGGCGCAAAAAGTGCTTTGGGCGTAGACATTGATGAACTCGCTGTAAAAACCGCTGTTGAAAATGCAAAGATTAATAATCTTTCTGATAAAAGCGAATTTGTGTGCGGAGATTTAGTAGATAAGGTCAGCGGAACTTTTGATATAATTTGTGCTAATATCGTTGCCGATGTAATTATTACGCTTTGTGATAATGTAAGTAATTATATGAATGAAAATTCCGTCTTGATTTTATCCGGCATAATTGATTCAAGAGAGCAAGATGTAATTAATAAGATTAATAAATCTGATATAATTATAGAAGATAAATTTTATAAAAATAATTGGGTATCTTTTGTTTGTAAAAAGGTGAATGAGTAATGATTGAATTTGAAGAGCAAAAATTAAGATTATCATCTTATGATAAAGAAATTACCGCGCTCGGCGAAGAAATAGGAATCAGCGCAATTAAAAGTAATATTGAAAAATTGGAACTGCAAACTACCGAGCAAGGGTTCTGGGACGATAACGATAATTCCCAAAAAGTATTAAAACAAATTGCTAAGTTTAAAAAGAAAGTCGCACAGTTTAATGAACTTAAAAGCAACTTTGATGACACGATGGCACTTATTGAAATTGCCGATGAAGAACAGGACTTATCAATTCTCAGCGAAGTTGTCGAGAGTGTAGATTCAGTTATCAAAAAAACTGACGATATGCGCCTTACTACTCTGTTGTCAGGAGAGTATGATTCAAATAATGCTATCTTGACTTTTCACGCAGGAGCGGGCGGTACAGAAGCACAAGATTGGGTGGAAATGCTGTTTAGAATGTATAGCCATTGGGCAGAACAGAATGACTTTAAATTTATTACCGTTGACTTTTTAGACGGTGAAGAAGCAGGCCTTAAAAGCGCAGTAGTCAGAGTCGAGGGAGATAATGCATACGGTTATCTGAAAAGTGAAGCGGGTGTGCATAGATTAGTCAGAATTTCTCCGTTTGATTCCTCAGGCAGAAGACACACTTCATTTGCATCTTTAGAAGTAATGCCCGAAATAGACGACGATATAAACGTTGACATCAAAGACGAAGACTTAAAAATTGATACTTATCGCTCTTCGGGAGCGGGCGGTCAGCATGTAAACAAAACTGAATCTGCCATAAGAATTACGCATTTACCTACCGGCATCGTTGTTGCATGTCAGAACGAGAGAAGCCAAATGCAAAATAAAAATGTTGCTATGAAAATGCTTAAATCGAAATTGATTGAAATTAAGGAAAGAGAAAATTTAGAAAAAATAGAAGACATCAAAGGCGAGCAAAAAGAAATAGGCTGGGGCTCGCAGATAAGAAGTTATGTGTTTATGCCTTATACATTGGTAAAAGACCACAGAACAGGTTTTGAGTCGGGCAACATCAATGCAGTAATGGACGGTGATATAGGCGGGTTTATTAATGCTTATTTAAAAGCCGAAAGTTTGGGTAAAATTAATGAAAATATGTAAAAAAACAAAAGCGTAATGCTTTTGTTTTTTTTAATTTTGGCTTTGCTTAGTGTAAAATAAATGTAGGGAAAAATTGAAAAAAGATTGCTTCTTGTGTTTTAATAATGGTAGTAACCCAAAACCAGAACAAAACACAAAGGAGCAACCTTATGGAAAAGATTATAGCAC
>JAXJSP010000008.1:0-11090 GCA_036310005.1 Acutalibacteraceae bacterium
GGGCAACATCAATGCAGTAATGGACGGTGATATAGGCGGGTTTATTAATGCTTATTTAAAAGCCGAAAGTTTGGGTAAAATTAATGAAAATATGTAAAAAAACAAAAGCGTAATGCTTTTGTTTTTTTTTAATTTTGGCTTTGAGCATAATTGACTAAGCATTTTAAATATGATAAAATTTATATATAATAAAATTAAAGGAGCAGTATTATGAAAAAACTTATTTCGGTTTTATTGGTTTTGTTTATGTTGTTTATGAATTTCAGCATTATCGCAAGTGCTGAAAATGATGAAATTCAAGACTTTTTATGTATTCAAAACGGTCAGAGTTATACTGCTCTTGCAGTAAAAAAAGGCGCGGCAACATTATCATATTCCGATGATAATATTGTTACTGCCGTTTACGATTTTGCAAGCGGAAAAATTAATATTACCGCCGATAATATCGGTAATACGGATATTATCTTAAACTATGACGGAGGATCAGTTTACAGACTTCACACCGTAGTTACTAAAAACAAGTTAAGTGTCAGTAAAACCTATGAAATAGGTTTAGGTGAAACTGTTAAGACAGATACCGGTTTTAATAATAAAAACGGTATTATTTATTATGTATCCAATCAAAACGCAGAAGTATCCGCATTCGGTAAAGTAACGGGAAAACATCT
The DNA here is from genome assembly GCA_036310005.1 of Acutalibacteraceae bacterium. Classification (GTDB taxonomy): domain Bacteria; phylum Bacillota; class Clostridia; order Oscillospirales; family Acutalibacteraceae; genus JAXJSP01. The sequence goes on from JAXJSP010000008.1 coordinate 669, forward strand.
CGGAACTGCAACGATATTATCGGAAAACGGTGACGGAGAATATAAACTTTTTTCCGTTGAAGTCAAATCAGCACCGTATTATATTAAACTCAATAAAACAAAAATTACTTTAGGTGTCAATGAAACCTATAAATTAAAATATGAATTATCAAACGACAGCGCATCAAATGTCGAGTGGAAATCATCAAACACTTCTGCAGTCAGTATAAATAACGGAGTAATCACCGCCTTAAAACCGGGAACTTCTACTATAACCGCATTAACTTTTAACGGTATTTGCGCGATGTGTGAGGTCACAGTTAAAAAAGAACCGACCTCTTTGTCATTAAGTACGACTTCTTTGTATTTATATAAAGGAGAAACATATAAGTTTTCTTATAAATTAAACAGCGGCGCATATTCGTATAAACGGGTATTTATTTCAACGGATAATTCCGTTCTCGCCTCCGACAGCACCACTATGACTGTAAAGGCGCTCAAAGAGGGAAGAAGCGATGTGTATTTAACTTTATATAACGGTAAATCGGTTAAATGTAAGGTAAAGGTCGTCGCAAAACCGACAAAGGTAACTTTGTCAAAAACATCTGCAAAAATTTATATGGACTCATCTTTTAAATTAACCCCTAATGTCGATAACGGTCAGGGCAGAGTTACCTATAAATTTTCTTCGTCATCAAGCAGTATTGCAACAGTTTCTTCTACCGGTGTCGTAACAGGTAAAAAAGCAGGAACAGCGACCATTACCGTAAGTACCGATAACGGAAAGAAAGCAACTTGTAAAGTTACAGTCGTTGCCCCCACAAAGGTTACTTTAAATTCGAGCAAACTGACTTTGGGCGTAAAAGAAACTTATACTTTGAAAGCAAAAGCAAACATAAACCCGAACGGTACAAAGTATAAGTTTTCATCATCCGATTCATCAGTTGCAACCGTGTCATCAAAAGGTGTAATAACCGCTAAAAAAACGGGTACTGCTAAAATATACTGTACTATTACAAACGGTGTTAAAACATACTGTAAAGTTACCGTTAAGAAAGCACCGAGCAAGGTTTACATAACACCAAGCAGCGATTTTGTCAAAGTAGGCAGCAGTACAACGGTAAAAGTTAAGTATAACAGTGATGCTTATGCGAAAAAGATATATTATTCCACTTCCGACAGTAAAATAGCAACCGTAAGTACAAGCGGTAAAGTTACTTTTAAAAACGCAGGAACAGTAAAAATTACAGTAAAAACATACAACGGAAAAACAGCAAGTTGTAATATAACATCAAGATATGTAGATTATACAACAGCATATACTTCGTATAATCAATTAAAAAAAGATATCTGTAACTTGGGCGATAATTATCCCGATTTAGTAAAAGTTTATACTATCGGTAAGTCAGCCATGGGACAGGATATAACTATGCTGACATTGGGTAAGGGCAGTAAAAAAGGCCTCGTTGTAGGCGGAATTCACGCAAGAGAACACATTAGCGTTACTTTTACAATGCGCTGCGTAGAAGAGTATATCAGAGCATATTATTCAAAAACCGGAAAATACGGTAATTATAATATGAAACAACTTTTAACTAATTATACTTTGTATGTAGTGCCTTGCTGTAATCCCGACGGTATTGATATAGTAAACGGTAAAATTCCGCTGTTTTCTAATCAAAAACAAACTCCCGATATATTCAAAAGAAATGCAAGAGGAGTCAACCTGAACAGAAATTTCCCGTTTGTCTGGGATCAAATCAGCGGAACTACGGAACCGAATAATCCGCAGGAAGGTTATAAAGGCGACAGCGCAGGAAGTGAGCCCGAAACAAAAGCATTGATGTCGCTTTGTTATTCAAATAATTTCAGATTTATGTTTTCTATGCATTGTATGGGTAATAACATATATTGGAGAGATTCTGAAAACGGATATGTCCCTAATGCGGAAAATATAGCAAATGATTTAAGAGATAATTGCGGTTATTATAAATCAGGTACTTCAACAAGCCCCACACTTTACGGAGGAGGGTTCGAAAATTGGTTCAGATATCAGTTCGATAAACCGGGTATTTGTGTTGAGTTGGTACCAAGCGGCAGAGGTTTTGATTTTAACAGTACAAGCGATTATAAAAACTTCGATTGGGTGACAAATTATTCAAAAACAAAATATACTTTTATTCAGGGAATGATAAACTAAACCCGGAAGATTCAGATTGACAAATATAGTAACTATGCTATTATTTCACTAGAAAAAACGCGCATAAACAGGAGGATGTGTTATGTCAAATCAAATCAGATTAGGTATTGTAGGTCTTGGTCGCGCAGGCTGGGGCATGCACACAGAAGAACTTAAAGGTAAAGAAGATAAGTATAAGTTTGTCGCTGCTTGTGACATTATACCCGAAAGAGTAGAAAAAATGAAAGAAAAATACGGTTGTAAAGGCTATGATAATATCGACGCTCTTATCGCAGACCCCGATGTTGAAATTGTTGATATAGCGACCCGTTCTTGCGACCACTTTGAACATGCCGCAAAGGCACTTCGTGCCGGCAAAGATGTTTTGATTGAAAAACCTATTAGTTTGTCATATAGTCAGGCAAAAGAATTGTTCGATATGTCTAATAAAAAAAACGGACCAAAACTTTATGTGCGCCACAATCGTCGTTTTGAAACAGTATTTAACGAGGTAAAAAACACCATTAATTCAGGCGTGCTCGGTAATGTTTTTGAAATTAATATTACACAAGGCTCTTTTCAGCATCGTGATGACTGGCAGACAATCAGCGAGTTCGGCGGCGGCCAGTTGCTCAACTGGGGACCTCATATTATCGACCACGCTTTAAGACTTTTAGGCTCACCCCTTGAAAAAATCAGCGGTGAACTTAAACAGGTAACTGCCGGTGGTGACTGCGAAGACCACGTCGTAATTCGCCTTGAAAGTGAAAATAAACGCACTGTAAATCTGACTATCAGCGGAGCATTGGCACTAAACTCAGGCAGAAAATTCACTGTTTACGGTGACAGAGGCACTATGATTTGCAACGATTTTGATATTAAAATGCGTTACATAAATCCCGAACAGGAAATTCCGCCTGTTGTATCTGATCCCGGCACTCCCGGTGCAAGTTTCGGCGCAAGCGGAACTTTCGCAAGCGGTACGCAACTTGATTGGATAGAGAAAGAATATAAAGCACCCGATGAGGACTTATCTGTTATTTGGGACTATATGTATGAAAGTTACCGCAACGGTGCCGAATACCCGATTAAAGACAGCGAAGCGCTTGAAGTTATGAAAGTCGCAACTGAAATTCGTAAAGGCACAAAGTTTGATTTTTATAAATAATTTGTTGTAATAAAAGCAAAAAGCAATTGAGTTTAAAAAACTCAATTGCTTTTTTTGTGTTGAATTTAAGATTGTCGGCATATATTAATAGTGAACAATATTTGTAATAATGCTATTGTTTATAATATCAATATATCCGTATGTTCTCGGATAAGAATGATAACTTGCCGAGCCGGGGTTTAAAACATATAAACCATCCTCATAGTTTTGATATGCTTTATGCGTGTGCCCGAAAACAACAATATCTGCTTTTACAGATTTTGCTTTGTTGATTAAATTATCTAAACTTGATTTTACAAAAAATGAATGTCCGTGAGTAATAAGTATTGTTTTGTTTTCAATCTTAACTATTTTAGTTTTGTCTTCGCTTGAAAACATATCATTATTACCGCGTACTTTATGGAAAATTCTATCCTTGTAAAACTGTTCTTCGTATTCAATTTCATTTAATCCGTCACCGCAGAAAATTATATGTTTTGCCTCAGGTTGTGCCTCTATTGCAAGTTCAATATTTCTGTGGGTTCCGTGTGTATCGGATAATACTAATATTCTCATTGTTATCACCGAATTAATTATAATAGAATGGAGAAGCGTATGTCAATGAATTCTAATCAGTTTGATAAAATATTAAATGCCGCAAGTAAGAAAAGCGGAGCAGATAAACAAAGTATTAAAAAGGCTATTCAAACGGGAGATTTTAATAATGTATTAAATAAATTAAACCCGACAGATAAAAACCAGATTGAAAAAATTATGAACGATAAAGAAGTTTTAGAAAAAATATTTAATTCCCCGCAAGCACAGCAATTAATTAAACAACTTAATGAAGGGAAGAATTAGTACTTGGACGATATTGCTTCAAAAATTACAGAGTTGTTGAACGACCCTCAAGGTATGGAAAATATTAAAAATATGGCACAATCAATCTTGAGTGAAAATAATATTAACTTACCTTCCGAGCAACCAGCTCAGAGTAATGATATTGATCCCGCACAACTTGCAGGTATTGTCAAAGTTTTAAAAACTTTTAATTCAAATAATAAAGACGACAGAACAAATCTGCTGTTAGCCCTCCGCCCGCATTTATCACCCCCAAGACAGGAAAAATTAGACAGAGCCATTAAACTAATGAAACTTTATTCTATGTTGCCGCTTATTCAGCAAAGCGGACTGTTTAATTTGTAGGCAAGAATATGACTAATTACACAATGAGTGATTGGGCAAGAATGCAGACGCAAGCAGAAAACAGAATAAAAAACACTAATGAACATAACAGAAATGCAGTCATTAATTCAAACAAAAATAAAAATGGAATTTTAAGTTTTTTAAATTTTGATAAAATAGATTTGAATAAAGATACATCCACTATTTTAATGTTGCTTGCTCTGCTCGGAAAAGACGGAGAACAAGACGACCTTTTAATGTTAGCGTTGCTTTATATAATGCTATGAAAAAAAGCAGTGTAAATTTGTAAAATTTCACTGCCTTTTTTCATATTATTCAGATTTGTGTTTTTACAGTTGTGCGTTTTTAATCTTATGCGCAACTTTTAAAATCGCCGCTTGAGTTTTACCGTCTTTAATTTCATTAGACATAACCATTTCTACTGACTTGTCAATATCAATAAAATAAGTATCTACATATTCGTCTTCATCGGGATGCGTATTACCGGGGGTAAGATTTGTGGCTAAATACGTATATAAAATTTCAGTGCAATAACCCGGTGTAGGATATAATTTTCCTATGTCAAACCAGTTTTGCGCGGTAAAGCCGGTTTCTTCCGATAATTCTCTCATACCGCATTCTAAAGCATCTTCGCCGACTTCAAGTTTTCCGGCAGGAATTTCCCAGATAACTTCGGAATACGGGGAACGGAATTGCTTTATTAATAATATTTCGTTGTTTTCATTTAATGCCGCAATACATACACCTCCGTTATGTTCGCAAATCTCTCTTTCGGCTATATGACCGTTTTCAAGTTCAACACGGTCAACCCTTGTTTTGAAAACTCTGCCCTTGAATTTGTAATCAGATGTAATAATTTTCTCTTTCATAACCATAACAGTATCACCATATATTTAAAATAAATAGGGGGAATTATTTATGGAATCAATAATAAAACCTGTCCCTTATGATTATTTTACTACAAGAAATGTTATGTATCAACTAAAAGATAAATTTCCTTTTATTAATATTAAAACTATTGGTAAAAGCGTTATCGGAAAGGAAATATTAAGTCTTGTTATCGGAAAAAGGGAACAGTATGTTCTGATTGCGGCGTCATTTCACGGTAAAGAATGGATAACAACGCCGATATCTTTGTTGTTTGCACAACGACTCTCTTACGCTTTGGCAAATAATAAAGAACTCGCAGGGATAAATGCAAGGCGCGCCTTTTATGACAGAGGTCTTATTATTGTACCAATGGTAAATCCCGACGGAGTGGATATTGCCATTAACGGTGAAAGCGCCTGTATGAAAAACGGAATTAAATGTAAACAATTGTGTAACGGTGAGTTTGAAAAATGGAGCGCAAACGCACGCGGAGTAGATATTAATCATAATTTCGATGCAGGGTGGGAAATACTTCATAAAATGGAGCAGCAGCAAGGTATATACGGACCGAGTATGTCAAAGTACGGAGGCCAGAGACCTGAAAGCGAGCCTGAAACAGTTGCCTTGACAGATTTGTGTAAAAGAATAAACTTTTCACATGTTATGGCTTTACATACACAAGGAGAAGAAATATACTGGCATTACGGAAGCAAAACTCCGGAAAAATCAAGACGAATGGCAAACATTCTGTCGGCATCAAGCGGGTATGTGTTGTCGGAACCTACGGGTACCGCTTCTCACGGCGGATTTAAGGACTGGTTTATAAATACTTTTGCAAAACCGGGTTTTACTGTCGAGATAGGAAGGGGAGAAAGTCCGCTGCCCGTAAACGAATTATATTCACTATATCTTCAAATTGAAGAAATGTTAATGCTGACTCTTATAATGTAGGCTTGAAATATTGAAAAATATTGGTATAATAAAATATTAGAGTGATTAAACGGAGGAATTTATAAATGTCAAAAAAATTTTATATAACAACTGCAATCGCATATACTTCAAGAAAACCGCATATAGGTAACGCGTATGATATTGTGCTCGCCGATATGATCGCACGATATAAAAAACAAATGGGATATGATGTCTATCTTATGACCGGTTCGGATGAGCACGGTCAAAAAATTGAGGAATGTGCAAAAGCGGCGGGAATTACACCAAAGGAATATGTTGATAAAGTTTCAGACGAAATTAAAGAAGTTTGGAACAGTTTAAATACAGATTACGATAAATTCATCCGTACTACTGACGATTATCACGAAAAAACTATTCAAAAAATATTTAAAAAATTGTATGATCAGGGTGACATCTATAAAGGATATTATGAGGGTAAATACTGTGTTCCTTGTGAATCTTTCTTTACCGCATCGCAACTTGTTGACGGAAAATGTCCCGATTGCGGCAGGGAAGTAGTTGACTCAAAAGAAGAGGCATACTTTCTTAAATTAAGCAAATATCAGGATAGATTAATGGAGTTTTTTGAGCAAAATCCTGATTTTATTAAACCGGAATCTCGTAAAAATGAAATGATAAACAATTTCTTAAAACCGGGACTTTCAGATTTGTGCGTATCAAGAACTTCGTTTAAATGGGGTATCCCCGTTTCATTTGACGATAAACATGTAGTCTATGTCTGGCTTGATGCACTTTCAAACTATATTACAGGTATAGGCTATGACCCGGACGGAAGCAGCGACCGGTTTAAAAATCTGTGGCCTGCCGATTTACACGTTATAGGCAAAGATATTGTCCGTTTCCATACAATTTATTGGCCGATTATTTTAATGGCATTAGGACTTGAATTACCAAAACAGGTTTTGGGACATCCTTGGGTGCTTGTCGGTGAAGATAAGATGTCTAAGTCAAAAGGTAATGTTATCTATGCCGATGAATTAGCAAAACGATTCGGCGCAGATGCTGTGCGTTATTATCTTTTGTCGCAAATGCCTTTTGCAAACGACGGTACAATTACTTATGAAAGTTTTATTAATGTGTTCAATACAGACCTTGCTAATATCATCGGAAACTTAGTAAGCAGAACTATTGCTATGACTAAAAAGTATTTTAACGGTACTGTGGTAAAAAATGAAATAACCGAGGAACTCGATAAGGACTTGTATGCAGCAGCAAAAGATTCGGTTGAAAAATATCATTCATTAATGGATAAATATCATAACAGCGATGCTTGCACCGTTATCATTGATTTTGCAAAACGCTGTAATAAATATATTGATGAAACAATGCCTTGGGTACTCGCTAAAGACGAGAGCCAAAAAACAAGGCTTAATGATGTGCTTTATAATTTATTAGACTGTATCAGAGTTATAGGAACACTTTTAAGACCGGTAATGCCTGAAACAGCAAAAATTATCTCGGGTGAAAACAGCAATACCGAATTTCGCGTATTCGACAGTTATACACCGGATGATGTAGGAACTCTTTTCCCGAGACTCGATGCAAATAAGGTTTTAGAAGAAATTGCTAAGGAGCAGGAAGAAAAGGAAGAAAAACCCGAAGCAGTAGCATTTTTAGACGAAATCTCAATAGACACATTTGCGGCTTCAGATTTAAGAGCAGCAAAAGTTGTTGCGTGCGAAAAGATTAAAAAGGCTAAAAAACTTTTAAAGTTAGAACTTGACGACGGTAGCGGAAAAATTCGAACCGTAGCATCGGGAATAGCGCAGTATTATGAACCGGAAGATTTAATCGGCAAAACAGTTATAGTTGTTGCTAATTTAAAACCGGCAAAATTATGCGGTGTTGAATCTTGCGGAATGATACTTGCTGCCGATATAAAAGATTCAGTTAAAGTTGTAATGTTAGACGGAGTTGAGCCGGGAGCAAAAATCAGATAATAAAGGAAAAATATGGAATTTATTGAACAGTTACCTAAATTAAACGGATTAAGTATCATAGATACGCATATTCATTATGACGACGATATGTATGCTAATGATGTTGATTTGTTGTTGGAAAAAGTACATCAGTACGGTGTAAGTAGAATTATTACAAGCGGAACAGGAAACATCACCAATAAAAAAGCGGTAGAACTTGCCGAAAAATATGATTATGTATATGCTACTGTCGGACTTCATCCGGAACTGATTGATGACAATTCTCAAATAAATATTGAACAGTACTTAAAACATCCGAAGGTCGTTGCAGTTGGTGAAATAGGTTTAGATTATCATTATAGGGATGATAATAAAGATGTGCAAAAAGCACTCTTTGAACAGCAAATTGAACTTGCAATTAAATATAATATGCCGATAGTTGTCCACGACAGAGATGCGCATAATGATACTATGCAAATTTTAAATAAGTACAAGCCGAAAGGAACAGTCCATTGTTATTCAGGCTCGGTTGAAATGGCACGGGAAATAGTAAAACTCGGAATGTTTTTAGGCATCGGCGGAGTCGTAACTTTTAAAAATGCGCGAAAAACCGTAGAAGTTGTTGAACAAATACCGCTTGATAATATCGTTCTTGAAACAGACGGACCGTATTTGGCACCGCCACCGTACAGAGGAAAAAGAAATCATTCTGCGTTTATTTCTCTTGTTGCTCAAAGAATTGCAGAAATCAAGAAAACGAGTATTAAACAAGTGCTGGACGTTACCTCACAAAACGCAATTAATCTGTACAATCTGAAATAAAAAAAGCGATGAGTTTTTAACTCATCGCTTTTTACTTTACCGAAATTAATCAGCAGTATAAGGTAAAAGTGCAATATGGCGTGCTCTTTTAATAGCAGTTGTTAATGCACGTTGATGTCTTGCGCAAGTACCTGTTGCTCTGCGAGAAAGAATTTTACCTCTCTCGGAAACATATTTACGAAGACGGGCAACATCCTTATAATCAATAGCCTCAACACGGTCAACGCAGAAAGAACAAACTTTTCTTCTTGCGCGTCTGTTGTTGCGAACTTGTGGTTTTTCGTTTTTTTCCATTGAAAACAGCCTCCTTTTTGCAAATAATCAGAAAGGGAATATATCCCGAAAATTCAAATTAGAACGGTAAGTCATCTCCGCCGTCAAATTCAGTAAAATCATCGCCGGATGTATTATCAATAGCAGCGTTAGAAAAATCAGCATCATTAGCACTTCTGTCGCGTCTGCTTTCGGCAAAATATACTTGACTGGCAACAATATCCCATGCTCTGCGGTTATTGCCGTTTTTGTCAGTATAAGAACGAACTTGAATTGAGCCTTCAACAGCAACAAGTTGTCCTTTTACAAAATACTTAGAAACATATTCTGCAGTATTTCTCCAACAAACAATGTCGAGAAAATCTGTAACTCTTTCGTCGCCTGAACGGAAATTGCGTTCTACAGCAAGGGTAAAGGTTGCGAGTGCAACGTCATTAGAAGTATGACGCAGTTCCGGATTATCGGTTAAGCGACCCATAAGAACTACTTTATTGAGCATTAAAATCAACCACCCTTATTTTTTAATAATCATTGAACGAAGTACGCCTTCGGTAATGTTGAAAATTCTGTCAAGTTCAGCAGGGAATTCAATACCGCTTGAGAAATTGGCAAGAACATAATAACCTTCAGCCTCGTCATTAATAGGATAAGCGAGTTTGCGCTTGCCCCATTCATCAACACTATCAAGTGTAGCATTTTCAGAAATCATGGTTTTGAATTTTTCGATAAGTTCGCGTGTAGCTTCCTCACCGTTTTTCATTGAGAATACCATGACAACTTCGTATGAATTGACAATAGACATTCTTTTACACCTCCTTATGGACATTTGACCCGAACTTTCAGTCGGGTAAGGAGCAATGATGATACATCTACATCATTAGCCAGACTATTATAGCATACCTGTCCGTCTAAGTCAAGAAATTAATCATCCGAAACATTCAGTATTTGTAGATAAATCAATGATAGGTAACACTTTTCTCAAAAAAATAAGATGAAAGTGTATTTTAAAAGAATTAGTTGTGTTGGGAGGAGCCGTAGGCGACGAACAACACAAC
>JAXJSP010000009.1:0-32479 GCA_036310005.1 Acutalibacteraceae bacterium
CCGCCGCAACTACGATTGCTGTTCCGTGTTGGTCGTCGTGAAAAACGGGGATGTCGCACACCTGTTTTAATTTTCTTTCAATTTCAAAGCATCTGGGCGCGCTGATATCCTCAAGGTTAATACCGCCGAAACTTCCTGAAATCAACTGAATTGTTTTAACGATTTCGTCTGTATCCTTACTTTTTATGCAAATCGGGAAAGCGTCAACATCGGCAAACGCTTTAAACAAAGCGCACTTGCCCTCCATAACCGGCATGCCTGCCTCGGGGCCGATATCACCAAGTCCTAAAACCGCAGTACCGTCGGTTACAACTGCCACTAAATTATTTCTTCTTGTAAGTTCATAACTTTTATTTACATCTTTTTCTATTTCAAGACAAGCCTCTGCCACACCGGGTGTATATGCTAATGATAAGTCTTCTCTTGTTTCAATTTTGCAACGGTTTACTACTTCGATTTTACCGTTCCATTCATAATGTTTTTTGAGAGATTGTTGTCTTATGTCCATTTGTTTTTCCTTCGCTTTTTAATCTAACTTATTAATTGAATTTTTAATTGATTTTGTATTTGCAGACTGACTGTATTTTTCTGCCTCTGCTCTGTTTTTATTGCTGTGAGTCAGACAACCTGCGCCACCTATACAACCGCCTTTACAAGCCATACCTTCAATGAAGTTTGCATCAAGTTTGCCGATTCTTGCTCTGAGCAATACCTTTTTACATTCTTCAATACCGTCACAAGCAACAGCCTTTAATTCAAAATCATCAAATCCCTGTTCTTTGAGTCCTTCTTTAATCGCATCCGCAAGTCCGCCGCAACGCGCAAAACCTCTGCCGAAGTTTGATGCCTCATCAAGTTTCTCTTCCTGCATTGAAGAAATATCCAAATCTTTGCTGTCAAAAAGCGCCTGTAATTCTTCAAAAGTTATTGCACAATCGACATAGTCTTTGACCTTATCCAATGATATTTCCTCTTTTTTAGCGGTACAAGGTCCTATAAATACCACCTTTGCGGTTTCGTCTTTTTCCTTTAAATATTTTGATATTGTAGCCATTGGAGATAAATTATGCGATATGTACTGAGCCAGACTTTCAAACTCGTTTTGCACATATTTTACAAAAGCGGGGCAACAAGAGGAAATCAAAAAGCCTTTTTCTTTGAGTTCTTTTGATTCTGCCGCCGCTACCATATCGGCACCGAGCGCCGCTTCTACGACTTTTTCAAAGCCGAGCGCCTTTATGCCTGCGATAACCTGACCGATTTTTGCATAATTAAACTGCCCTGCAATACTCGGAGCAATTACAGCGTACATTTTGTAATTTTTATTGTGATTGCTTTTTTTAATTAAATCTATGACATTCAGAATATAAGACTTGTCACTTATTGCGCCGAACGGACAATGATAAACACACGCGCCGCAAGCAATACATTTTGAATTATCAATATTTGCTTCTGAATTGGCGCCGCTTGATACAGCATTTACTTTACACACTCTCTCGCAAGGACGGGTATTGTTTACTATTGCATTATAGGGGCAAGCGGCGGCACAAAGACCGCATTCAATACATTTTTCTTTGTTTATGTGTCCGTTTTGATTTGAGTCAAACGATATCGCACCTCTCGGGCAAGCATCTTCGCAGTGATGTGCTACACAGCCTCTGCACGCAGTAGTGATTTCAAAGCCGCCGATAGGACACTCATCGCACGCAATATTTATAACCTCTATGACATTTCTGTTTGCTCTGTTACCGCCTATTGCAAGTTTTATGCGTTTTGAAAGGATGGCTCTTTCTTTATATACGCAGCAACGCATAGTGGGAACATTACCGGGGACAATTTTTTCCGGTATTTCCGTAATTGAGTCAACAAGTTCATCTTTCCACGCGCTTCTTGCAACTTCACGCAAAACCTTATATTTTAAATGTTGTACCTGTGTGTCGAACTTTCTCATATATCTCCTTATAAAAAAAGCACTTTTAAAGATGTTATGCCGGCATAAAAACGCCGGCAGAACAGTTTACACTTAAATTATAACATAAATATACCCATTGTCAAAAATTGATATTTATTTATCAAAAATACTCTACAACATCTATCCAATGATATAAAAGTTCTTTTTCTTTTTCGTTGCCCTTTACAAGCTGCGAAGCGGCGACAAGGGGCATCCACTTTTTGACATACTGTTTTGCAGTATCGGTTTTTTTGCAGAAAAGATTAAGGTATTTTTCCGCAAGTTCTTTTGACTCGTGTAAGCAAAAGAGCATATATGTTCTTGCTACATCTGCCGATGCATTTCCTTGTGTTGCGTGCGACCAGTCAACAATATACGGTTTAAAGTTATCATCTTCATTTATGATGATATTTGACGGAACAAAATCTCCGTGACAGACTTTATTATGTTTTGGCATGGCATTAAGTTGAGAATGTAAATCATAACGCACGGTTGCATCAAGGTCTGAGAGTTCGATTTTTGAGTCCATTTTATCTTTTAATTTTGTCAAGAGAGGTGCTGTTTTAGAAGATATTTCTATTTGAATATTGACAAACATTTCTAAATACTCATCAATTTTATCGGGATTTTCCTCCATTAACTGCTTTAAAGTTTTTCCGGGAATATAGTCGGATACTATTGCCCATTTACCGTCAATTACTTCAACGCTGCGCAGTTTTGCCATTTTAAGTCCTGTTTCCTCAACGCGAACCTGATTTAGTGCTTCATTTAAAATATTTGACTTTTTATAGACATCATCAAAAAGTTTTATACACCTGTCCGCGTCCTTATATACCACTTTTGTCGGTCTTTGTACGATTATAAATTCCTTAGCCGTTGTAAAACCTCCCTGCTTTAAGTTTGTTTACTTATGTAATAATCTTTATATTTGCCTAAATTTTATCACGGAAAAGCGGTTTTGTAAAGCAAAAAAGATTGCTGATTTTTTAATATCAACAATCTTTTTAATTAACTTATGAAGTCTTTAACATCTTCAACAATATTTCCGACCGTTTTTATAGCCTTGTTTGCCTTTTTGCGTGCGCTTCTCATTCTGCCCGAACTTGCCATATACATTTCACCGGCAACGCCGGCAATCATACCGATTGCAAATGTAGCAGCCGCAACTTTTGCGGTATCTTTAACTTTCATTCAATTCACCTCGCTACTATTGTGTGCATATTTATACTTTTTATTTAAAAATTAAAAAAATATCAAAAAAATTGATAAAACATATTGACAAAAACTCAATTTAAAGATTACAATTTTAACAGAAAGGACTTGCAAAATGAAAAATATCAACAAATATAAAGCAAACTATTTTATGCCGCCCGAAGTTACATACGACTGGGTTAAAAACGAGAATGTAACAAAGGCTCCCACTTGGTGCAGTGTTGATTTGCGCGACGGCAATCAATCATTACTTGAACCGATGTCACTTGAAGGAAAAATTGAATATTTCAATCTGCTTGTCGGCATAGGGTTTAAAGAAATCGGAGTTGCCTCCCCTGCTACAAACGATGCCGAATTTAATTTTGTACGCACTTTAATTGAGAATAATTTAATTCCCGATGATGTTACAATTCAGGTTTTGACACAAGCAAAACATCATTCGATAGAAAGAACTTTTGAAGCTATAAAGGGAGTTAAAAAAGCAATTGTACATTTGTATAATTCGACCTCTGTATCCCAGCGCGAGCAGGTATTTAAAAAGTCAAAAGAGGAAATAAAGGCGCTTGCAAGCGAGTGTGCCGGATATATCAAGGCGCTTGCCGATAAAAGCGACAGCGAAATTTATTTTCAGTATTCGCCCGAGTATTTTACAGGCACGGAAACAGATTATGCGCTTGATATTTGCAACGCGGTTATTGAAAAATGGCAGCCTGCTAAAGACAAAAAAATTATAATCAACATTCCGACTACTGTTGAAAATGCTATGCCCCATATTTTTGCCTGTCAGATTGAATATTTATCAAAGCATTTAAAAAACAGAGAAAACGTTATTTTATCGCTGCATCCTCATAATGACAGGGGCTGTGCTGTATCTGATGCCGAATTCGGTTTGATTGCGGGCGCTACCCGTGTTGAAGGGACACTTTTCGGCAACGGAGAAAGAACCGGTAATGTTGATATAGTCACGGTTGCTATGAATATGTATTCGCAGGGTGTTGAGCCTAATCTTGATTTTTCGGAAATGGACAGTATCATTTCGACTTGTGAAAGGCTCACTCACATGCCGGTATATGAGCGCTCGCCTTATGCGGGCAGACTTGCATATACTGCATTTACGGGAAGTCATCAAGATTCTATTGCAAAAGGTATGCAATACTGGAAAGAGGGCAAATCAAACGGAATCTGGCAAGTGCCTTATCTTACAATTGACCCTATGGACATCGGCAAAAAATATGAAAATAATATTATTCGCATTAACTCACTCTCCGGCAAAGGCGGAGTCTGTTACATATTAAAAAGACATTTCGGGTTTTCAATTCCCGAATCTATGCGAAACGATGTCGGCAATTACATAAAGGCGATTTCCGAGAGTGATCAAAAGGAATTATCTGCCGATTACATTTACAATGTTTTCAGCGATAAATATATAAACAACACGAACACTTTTACCGTGCCGAGTTGTTCTTTCAGGACAGCAGACGGTGTTGTAGCGGAGATTTCAATTCAACTCGGCAACAAGGAGTGTACTGTTTTTGCAAACGGAAACGGTCGCCTTGATGCCATAAGCAACGCTATCAAGCAGTATTTCGGTATTAATTACGAAATTATTCTGTACGAAGAACACGCTATGTCAAGCAACTCATCATCGAAGGCGGCAACCTATATCGGCATCAAAACCGAAGATGAGATTTGCTGGGGTGTCGGTGTTGACGAGGACATTATAAAATCGTCTGTCAACGCTTTGATAGTTGCGGTAAATCAAATTCAGTCTATTAAACAAATGAGCGATAAAGACGAAAGAATTGTTGCGATTTTAAATTACATACAAAACAACTATTCAACCGTAACCCTTGACTCGCTTTCAAACGAGTTTTTCCTCTCAAAGCCCTATCTTTCAAAATATATTAAAGAGCATAGCGGAAACACATTCGGTGATACAGTCAAAAGCATCCGAATGGACAAAGCAAAGGCATTACTTAAAAACAAGGGTATGACTGTCGAGTCCATTTCGCGCAGTCTAGGTTATGAAAATGTTGAACATTTTAACAGGCTGTTTAAAAAACTGTTTAAAATGACACCTGTTCAATACAGAAACTCAAAATAAAAAAGAGCCTTAAGGCTCTTTTTTGTTTATTCTTTTTGCAATTTTTCCGACTGTAAACTGGGTTATAAAATAGATTAAAAATACAATAACTATTAAAACCGCGCATATTAAGTACAAATGCATATTAAGTGTTACAAGAGAAAAGAACGATTTTAAGAATATGTTGCCTAAAACAAAGCCTGTAAACATCACAGTAAAAATTACGCCTCTGTACAAATTAAAGGGCATACATACTCTTGCTAAATTTAAAAACAGCGCACTTCCGGCGACAATAACACACATTGTAGAAATCTCTGCTTGCAAATTGAGGTGCATTCCTACTGCGGAGCACATACATACACCGGTAATAAAAGCCACAGCTGCCGGCACGCTCTTAACTAAAATATCTGTTAAGAATTTACCTTTAATTCTCTTAAAATTAGGCTCTAATGCCAATAAAGTACTCGGAGTACCGGTAGCAAGCATTGAAACCAAAGTCAGTTGTATAGGCTCAAACGGATACTGCTGGGGAATAAATAAAAAGATTATCGTCAGGAAGAATGAAAAAATTGTTTTTACCAAAAACAGCGACGCGCTTCTTTTTAAGTTATTAATTGAGCGTCTGCCCTCGTTTACAACGCTCGGCAGCGAATCAAAGTTTGAGTCAAGCAACACAAGTTGCGATACATTTTTAGCGGCATCTGTGCCTTGTGCCATCGCTATTGAGCAGTCGGCCTCTCTTAATGCCATTACATCATTGACTCCGTCACCTGTCATAGCAACATGGTGTCCGTGTTCTTTGAGCGATATAACAAGCAGTTTTTTCTGCTCCGGAGTCACCCTTGCAAACACGGTATATTTCTCGCAAATATCGGCAATTTCTTCATCTTTTACCCGGCTCATATCAATGGCCATATTAGCATTTTTAACCTTGCTTTGTTTTGCTATCATTTTAACCGTGTTTAAATTATCGCCTGAAATAATTTTAACGGTAACACCCTGCTGTTCAAAATATGACAGCGTTTCGTTCGCTTTTTCGCGAAGATTGTCTTTAAGCATAAAAAGAGCGATAGGCTTTAATTTAGCGTCGGGATTTAAAGCATAATCTTCTTTACAGCAAGCGAGCATTATTACTCTTGAAGTTTTACTTTTCTCCTCAACTATATGCTCGCACGCATCACTTATATAATCGGCTGCGCCGAGCACTAAACTGCCCTTGTTTTCAAAATAGGCGCAACTCATTTTCTTTGCGGAATTAAACGGATAAAATTTTGTGCAACTGACATCGCTTTGTGATTTATAATAATTTCTTAATGCGTTAATTGTCGCATTATCATCATCGGAGGCGCTTATAAACGCCGAAATTGCCTGCTGTAAATCAATGCTGTTATCAATTTGCATTACCTCTTGTACGGTCATTTCGCCCGAGGTTAAAGTGCCTGTTTTATCAAGGCAAAGCACATCAACTCTTGCAAGGCTTTCCGCAGAGTACATATCCTGTGATAAAATTCTTTGAAGTCCGAGTTTTAAAGATGTCAGGGTGAATACCGCAGTTGTAAGCAGTACAAGTCCCTCCGGCATCATACCGATTACGGAACCGCCGATTGAAATTATGACCTCGCTGTGCTCCCAGCCCTGTACAAATACTTTTACAAAATAAAGCAAGGCGCCGAGCGGAACATTAACAACAGTCATAAATTTGATTATAAGCATTATGGTATTTAAAATTTCACTTGTGTTTTTTCTGAGCCTTTTTGCGCTTTTTGTAACCTTTGCGCTGTAACTTTGCTCACCTACCGCAGTTACCCTTGCATAGACTTTGCCGCTTATTACAAAACTGCCCGAGAGCAGACTGTCGCCCTCGTTTTTGTTAACTGCGTCTGCCTCTCCCGTGAGCATTGACTCATCAACATCAACGCTGCCCGATAAGATTACGCAGTCGGCGACAATCTGATTGCCCGCCGACAACACAAGCACATCATCAAGCACCACCTGTTCGACATCTATTTCCTGCTTTTTACCGTCGCGTATTACATTTGCTTTAAGCGAAGAAATAATCTGCAATTTATCCATCGCTTTTTTGGCTTTAAACTGCTGTAAGATTGATAAGACAGAGTTAAATATAACTACAAAAATGAAAAATATATTTTTGAGGGTGTCAAAACTAATGCCCGTAGAAAGAATAAGCACTGCAACAGCAATATTAACTATATTAAAAAATGTAAAGACATTACTTGCAATAATCGAACCGTACGATTTGGTTTTCGGTGTTGAGTTTTTGTTTACTAAACCTTGTGCAACTCTGTCTTGTACTTGCTGCGATGTTAATCCGCTGTGCATTCCGCTTTTCCTCCTTTACTTTTTTTAAATTATATCCTAATTTTTCCTCTTTTTCAATACGCTGCCCAAAAGACAGAAAATTAAAAATACAACTACATCTGCAACGACCACGGTTGCACCGACGGGAGTAGCGGCGCAAACAGAAATTAAAATGCCTAAAAGTGAAGTCACAACCGATAAAATCGCAGAACAGACAGTAACCGCTTTAAATGTATTGAACACTCTCATTGAACTCAATGCGGGGAAAATTATAAGTGCCGATACTAACAATGAGCCGACTAAATTCATAGCAAGCACTATTATTATTGCAATAATCAAGGCGAGCATCATATTATAGAGTGAAGTTTTTACACCTGTTGCTTTTGCAAAATTTTCATCAAAAGTAATACAGAAAAGTTTATTGTAAAACAGCACGAAAATCAAAATTACAATAACCGACAGCACGATGCTTAATACAACTTCCGCTTTTGTTAAAGTTAAAATCGAGGTTGAGCCGAACAGGGTACTGCACACATCACCCGATACGTTAGATGATTTTGAAAATATATTCATAAGCAGATAACCGACGCCGAGTGAGCCGACTGAAATCATCGCAATAGCGGAGTCGCCTTTGATTTTTGTATTCTGGCCGAGTCTTAAAATAAGCACCGCGCTAATCATAGTAATAAGCAGTACAAGAGGCATATCGTTTGTTAAATTAAGCACTGCGCTGATTGCTATCGCGCCGAAAGCGACGTGCGATAAACCGTCACCGATAAAAGAGAGTCTTTTAAGCACTAAAGTAGTACCGAAAAGCGACGAGCAAAACGAAATCAGCACGCCGACGATAACTGCATATCTTACAAAAGGAAAAGAAAACGCTTCAATTAAACTCATGGCTGTTTTCCCTCCTTTTTATTATTTAAAAACAGTTTGCTGTTAATGTATTCTTCTGCTGTTCCGAAAAATATGTTTTTGCCGATATGAAGAATTTTTGTTGAATATTTCAAAGCGGCTTCGATATCGTGAGAAATCATAATAACAGTAATATTCTCGTTTTTGTTCAAGTTTTCTATTATACTGTACATCTCGTTTGCGGCTTTTATATCAAGTCCCGAAACAGGCTCGTCTAAAAGCAGCATTTTACTTGTTGCACAAAGCGCGCGGGCAAGCAACACTCTTTGTTGCTGACCGCCCGAGAGTTCTCTGTAACAAGCGTTTTTGATGTCAAGAATACCCATTTTTTCCATATTGAGTCTTGCTTTTTGCTTGTCAGATTTTGAGTAAAACGGTTTTAATTTATCGGCGTTGTTGCAGCCCGAAAGCACAATCTCTTTTACGCTTGCGGGAAAGTCTTTTTGGCTTTGTGTTTGCTGCGGCAGATAGCCTATTTCGTTTTTAGACAAATTTTCGCTGAATTTCACCTCGCCGAAAATCGGGTTTTGAAGTGATAACATAGTTTTCATCAGCGTTGTTTTACCGCTTCCGTTTTCACCTACAACGCAAATATAATCTCCCGCCCGTACGGAAAAGTTTAAATTCTTAAGCACGATTTTTGATGAATAACCGACGCTTAAATTCTTACATTCCAATAAAGTCATTTATTCTCCTTTAACCTCTAAGGCTTTAGATAAAACCGATAAGTTTTCTGCCATTATATCTAAATAATTTTCCTGTGAATTTGTAACCGACTGTAATGAATTAATTTTTAAAACCGACATATTTTTGTCTTTGGTGGCTTTAATTACGGTGTTTGCAAGTTCGTCGCTTGAATTTTCCAAAATCAAGACATTTTTAAGTTTATTATCGTCTATGCATTTTGCAAGTCTTGTTACCGTATCAAAACTGACTTCACTTTCCGCGCTGCATCCGTCAAAAGCGGCGCAGTAGTCTAAATTATAATCGTTAAACAAGTATCTGAACGCAAACCTGTCGGCAAAAACCGCAGTCTTGTTTTCGCTTTTTTCGAAATAAGAAGTATACTGTTCATCAAGGTCCAAAATTGCTTTTAAATATTCGTCCCTGTTTTGCTGATATAACTTTTCATTTTTACTGTCCGACAAAACAAGATTATCGCATATTGCATTTACGCAAAGCTCTGCATTTTTTAGCGAGAGCCAGATGTGTTCATCATATTCGTCGTCGTGCTCATCGACTGCTAAAAGTCTGTCGCTTACTGTGTCTGTAAGGCGGAGAGTTTCTATATCCTGTTTTTTATTTTCAATAACATCACTTACCCAAAAATCAGATTCGCCGCCGTTATAAATTAAAAGGTCTGCTTGTAAAATCTGTGCAATATCTTTAGCGCTCGGCTGGTATGAGTGCATATCGACACCGCTGTTTATAAGCAGGCTCAATTCTACTGTATCGCTGTCTTTTACAATTTGTCTTGTAAAATCGTATTCGACAAAACTAACTGCTACAATGTTAATTTTTTCACTCTCTGTCTTGCCGCTTGCACAGGCTGTAAGCGAAAATATCATTACGGTAATTATCATCAAAGTTAATATTTTTTTCATTTTAATTCTCCTTGCAGCTCTTACAAACTCCGTAAAATACAGTCTGCGTTTTGTCAATTTGAAAGTTATCTGTTTTTGCGACATTTTTTACAATTGAGTTTGCCTGCTTTGTATTCATGTGGAAGGTTTTACCGCATTTTTTACATTGTAAGTGCAGACAGTCTTTGCAGATTTTTGTATCTGTATATTGATAGTAAACCTCTCTTGTTCCGTTTTTCGAGTGGCGTTTGATTTTTCCCTCTTGCTCTAAAAGTGCCAAATTTCTATATACTGCGCTTTTTGAGATATTGCCGGTTTTGAGCCCCTGCGTAATTTGTGCGACAGATAAAAGGCAATCGGTATTATTTTCCATAAAGTTTATTAATATCGCTCTTTGCTTTGTATTGTAATTTGACATTTTATCACCTCTAATTTGCGACTCATTCGCAAATTAGTATATCACTATACATCCGTTTAGTCAATTAAAAATCAAAAGAAGCAGTCTAAACTGCTTCTTTTGATTTTTAATGCTGCATTTATTTTATTAAACTGTCTATTATTTGTCTTGCGAGTCTTGCGGAGCGTCCGCCTCTTTCCAAAGCGACTCTTTCCGCTAAACTTTCGAGTTCGCTACCCGGCATATTGATATTATTCTTCTTTGCAAGTTCTCTTACTATATTCAAATAGGTTTGCTTGCTTGGTTTTTGGAATGTAATGTGAAGTCCGAACCGATTAGACAGCGATACCATTTCCTGCATAGCATCGTTAATATGGATATCGTCTGCGTTTCTGTCGGATAATTTTTCTTTTACAATATGTCTGCGGTTGCTTGTCGCATAAATGACGGTATTATCCGATTTTGCGCTGACAGAACCCTCAAGCACCGCTTTTAAACTGTTATAGGAATCATCGTCCGACGAAAATGACAAGTCATCAATAAACAGGATAAATTTAAGCGGATTTTCGGATAGTGTCTGCATAAGCGTTGGTATCAAGTCGAGTTGATTTTTTCTAACCTCGACAATTCTCAGTCCTTTTTTGAAATACTCATTTCCTACCGCTTTTATTGTCGATGACTTGCCTGTGCCGGCATCGCCTGTCAGCAGTACATTAGCGGCAGGCAACCCTTTTAACAAGTTCTCCGTATTATTTACTATCTGCGCGCGTTCATACTCATAGTCTACTAAATCTGCAAATGTGGTGCTGTCCGCATTTTTTACAGCAACGATTTCACTTTGCTCGTTTATATAAAACATCGTATGTTTTGCAAATTTACCGAAGCCCAAAGTGTCGATATTATCAATTCTGTGATAATAATTTTCTTTAAGATTATAATCTTTACTTATAAAATCGGCAAGAAAACCGGAGTAGTTCAGGCACTCGGTTAAATCTTTTTTCGTTAAATTTGCAAGAGTCTGAAGTACAGATAAATCATTATCGGTGCTTGATTTGATTTGTTCATTTACCTTAATTTTTTTACAAACGAGTTTTACATACACATTTTCGCAGTTGTTACAGATGTCGTTTATATAAAACGACAAGTTGCCCTCTGCTTTTTGATATAAACTGCTTACAAATGAACTGTATGCAAAAACGCTTTTGCTTGTATCCTCACTTTCAAGACTTTCTAAATAAAGATACAGTTTGTTTACAACCTCATCTTTTAAAAGTTCATCAAACACGGTAAGTGATAAGAGCCTGTCTTTTAAATTTAATAAATCTGAAATATTCATATTATTTTAAGATAGCACCGTAAGCGCCGCCCGAAACCATAGAAGAATAGCGTTTTAAATATCCTTTTAATTCTTTTTGTTTCGGAACAAAGTTTTTCATTCTTCTTTCAATTTCTTCGTCGCTTACTTTAAGTTCAATTTTGTTGTTATTGATATCAATGCTTATGATATCTCCGTCTTCGACAACGCCAATCAAACCGCCCGAGGCAGCCTCCGGTGTAATATGTCCGATACACGCACCTCTTGTCGCGCCCGAAAATCTGCCGTCGGTGATAAGCGCAACGCTGCTGCCGAGTCCCATACCCATAATTGCGGATGTGGGGTTAAGCATTTCTCTCATCCCCGGTCCGCCTTTTGGTCCCTCGTATCTGATTACGACAACATCACCGGGTTTAATGCAGCCTGAATTAATCGCCTGTTGTGCTTCCTCTTCGCTTTCATAAACCTTTGCGGGGCCTTCGTGTTTAAGCATTTCGGGTGCAACCGCAGAGCGTTTTACAACGCTGCCTTCGGGTGCTAAATTTCCTCTGAGTACCGCTATACCGCCTGTCTGACTGTACGGGTTTTCAACAGGTCTGATAACATCGTGATTTTTATTCACACATCCTGCGATATTTTCGCCCACTGTTTTGCCTGTAACGGTTATGCAGTCTTTATTGATGAGGCCTTTTTTGTCAAGTTCGTTCATTACCGCATAAACTCCGCCCGCCTCGTCGAGTTCTTCAATATATGTTCTGCCGGCGGGTGCCAAATGGCAAAGGTTAGGTGTTCTTTCGCTGATTTTGTTTGCAATATCAAGATTGATTTCTATATCGCACTCATGAGCAATAGCCGGCAAGTGCAACATACTGTTAGTTGAACAACCGAGCGCCATATCTACTGTGAGCGCGTTCATTATTGCCTTTTCGCTCATTATATCGCGCGGTCTGATATCCTTTTCAACCAGATTCATTATTGCCATACCTGCGTGTTTTGCAAGAATAATTCTTGATGAATAAACTGCCGGAATAGTACCGTTGCCTTTAAGTCCCATACCGAGTGCTTCTGTAAGACAGTTCATTGAGTTTGCTGTGTACATACCCGAACACGAACCGCAAGTAGGACAGGTGGAACATTCATATTCTTTTAATTTCTGCTCGTCGATTTTGCCCGCGTTAAACTCGCCTACTGCTTCAGAAATTGAAGAAAAACTTGTTTTCTTTCCGTCAATATGTCCTGCAAGCATCGGTCCGCCGCTGACAAAAACAGTAGGAATATTAAGTCTTGCCGCCGCCATTAAAAGACCGGGCACGTTTTTATCGCAGTTTGGTACCATAACGAGTCCGTCAAACCCGTGTGCCATAGCCATAGCCTCGGTTGAGTCGGCAATTAAATCTCTTGTTACAAGAGAATATTTCATTCCCGTATGTCCCATAGCAATACCGTCGCATACTGCTATTGCAGGAAATACTATAGGAGTGCCTCCCGCCATTGAAACACCGAGTTTTACAGCATCAACAATTTTATCTATATTGATATGTCCCGGCACGATTTCATTATATGAACTTACAATACCTATCAAAGGTCTTTTTTGCTCCTCCTCGGTTAGCCCGAGTGCGTGATAAAGTGCTCTGTGAGGGGCATTTTGTGTGCCGAATTTTAAACTGTCGCTTTTCATAAAAAGTATAAATCCTTTCAGTTTTAATAGGCAAAACAGGTCAAAGGGTTTTACCCCTCTAACCTGATTTGATTTAAAGATTAGTTATTGATTAATTTGTCTTCACCGTTCCAGCTGTAGAGGGCTCTGATTTCCTCGCCTACAACCTCTGACGGATGTTCTGATGCTAATTTTCTCATAGCGTTGAAGTGTACCTGGCTGCCGGCGCTTGACATATCAAGCAAGAAGTCTTTTGCAAATGTTCCGTCCTGAATGTCCGACAAAACTTTCTTCATAGCCTTTTTGGTATCTTCTGTGATAATCTTCGGGCCTGTGATATAGTCACCGTATTCAGCGGTATTAGAAATTGAATAACGCATTCCCTTAAATCCGCTCTGATAAATAAGGTCAACGATTAATTTCATTTCGTGGATACACTCAAAATAAGCGTTTCTTTCGTCATATCCTGCTTCAACCAGAGTTTCAAAGCCCGCTTGCATCAATGCACAAACACCGCCGCAAAGGACTGCCTGTTCGCCGAACAAATCGGTTTCTGTTTCGGTACGGAAGTTAGTTTCAAGCACGCCCGCTCTTGCGCCGCCGATACCGAGAGCATAAGCTAAACCGATATCCCAAGCATCGCCGGTTGCGTCCTGTTCAACTGCGATAAGGCAAGGAACACCTTTGCCTGCCTGATACTCGCTTCTTACTGTGTGGCCGGGGCCTTTGGGAGCAATCATAATAACGTTTACATTCTTCGGCGGTTTAATACAACCGAAATGAATGTTAAATCCGTGAGCGAAGGCTAAAGTTTTGCCCTCAGTTAAGTTTGGCTCAATGCTTTCTTTATAAAGTGCAGCCTGTTTTTCGTCGTTAATTAAAATCATAATGATATCTGCATTTTTTGCTGCCTCGGCTGATGTCATTACTTTAAGTCCCTGGCTTTCAGCCTTCTGCCAACTTTTGCTGCCCTCATAAAGGCCGACAATGACATCTACACCGCTGTCTTTTAAGTTAAGCGCGTGAGCGTGTCCTTGTGAACCGTAGCCGATAATTGCTACTGTTTTGTTTTTAAGTTTCTGCAAATCGCAATCCTGTTGATAAAAAATTCTTGACATAATAATTCTCTCCTTTAATAATTTGTAACTTTTCTTATAGTTTCATTTCCGCGTTCCAATGATACAATACCCGTTCTGCAGATTTCGAGTATTTCAAAATCACGCATCAAATCAATAAAATTATCTATTCTGCCGGCATCGGCTGTAAGTTGAAATATAATTGAGTCTTTTGCATAATCGACTGTTTTTGCTTCAAACGCAGTAGCCGCAGCAAAAACCGCCTCTCTGTTTTCAGGCGAATTTTCAATTTTTATCAAAAGCAACTCAACATTTACCGAATCTGTTTTATTAAGTTCTTTAATTGAACAAACATCAGGCAATTTGTAAAGTTGATTTATGAGTTGTTGTTTGTTTGTTTCATCACCGTCGAAAAGCACCGTGATTCTTGAAAATTCGGTTGACTCTGTTTCACTTACGGTTAAAGCGCTGATATTAAACTGTCTGCGACGGAACATACTTGTCACTCTGTTAAGTACGCCGAATTGATTTCGTACCAAAACCGCTACTGTATATCTATTCATATCAGTCGCCTACCTTTACTATAATATCGTCCATTGAACCGCCCGGAGGTAACATAGGAAGCACGAACTCGTCCTTATCAATTTTACAGTCGATTACATAAACTCCGTCGCTTTCAAATGCAGTTTTCAAAGCGCTGTCTAATTCATCAACCGTATTTACCTGCTCACCGTCGGCACCGAATGCTTTTGCAACCGCAACAAAATCGGTTTTACGGTCTAAAACAGTATTTGAATAATGTTTATTGAAAAACAAGGTCTGCCACTGTCTTACCATTCCGAGCACTCCGTTGTTCATCAGAAGAATGACCACCGGAATATTATAGCGTGTTGCTGTTGCAAGTTCATTTAAGCACATACCGAAACTACCGTCGCCCGTTACAAGCACCGTCTTTTCGCCGGTACCGTACGCTGCGCCTATTGCGGCACCTAAACCGAATCCCATTGTACCGAGTCCGCAACTTGAAACAAATCTGCGCGGAGTTTTAAACTGCAAGTGCTGTGCCGCCCACATCTGATGCTGTCCTACATCGGTAGCAACCGCAGTATTTTCGCCTAAATACTTACTTAAAGTAAGCATCGCGTTTTTAGGAGTAAGTCCCTCTCTGTTATCAGCGCCCTCTTTTTCTCTTTGCTTTAACTCATCAATTTTTTCCTGCCATTTTTCGTGTGTTACCTGATTAATTAAAGGCAGTAATTTTTCGAGCGTGAGTTTTATATCTGCTCTGAGTCCTGTTTGCGCGTTGACTGTTTTTGAAAGTTCGCTTCCGTCTATATCAATATGTACGATTTTTGTATTTTTGGCAAATTTAGCACGGTTACCCGTTACTCTGTCATTAAATCTTACACCCAAAGCGATAATACAGTCGGCTTTATGCATCGCAACGCTTGATGCGTAATGCCCGTGCATTCCCTGCATACCTAAAAATCTCGGATGATTAGTGGCGATTGCGGAAAGTCCCATCATTGAACTGCCGATAGGCGCGTCAATTTTTTCTGCCAATTCGAGCATTTGCTCCTGAGCGTTACTTGAAAGCATACCTCCGCCGAAATATATGTAAGGGCGTTTGCTTTCGTTGATTACCTGCGCCGCCTGCTCAATTCTTATGTCTTTTGCCGCAAAAACTTCATCGGGCTCTACCGGTGGTTTTTTTGTATATTCACACATAGCAACCTGGACATCCTTAGGAACATCTACTAAAACAGGTCCCGGTCTGCCCGATATTGCAAGTTTAAATGCCTCACGCATTGTATCTGCAAGTTCTTCTACTTTACCTACAAAGTAATTATGCTTTGTAATCGGCAAAGTAACACCCGTGATATCTATTTCCTGAAAACTGTCATATCCGATTTGAGTTGTAGGTACATTACCTGTTATTGCAACAAGCGGAATTGAATCAAGGTAAGCAGTAGCAATCCCTGTTACGAGATTGGTAGCACCCGGTCCCGAAGTTGAGATAACGACTCCCGCTTTTCCGGTTGTTCTTGCATAACCGTCGGCCGCGTGAACCGCGCCCTGTTCGTGAGCAGTCAGAATATGCTCAACTTTGTCGCTGTACTTATACAGCGAGTCATATACATTGAGTATCTGGCCTCCCGGATAACCGAAAACCGTTTTAATGCCCTGTTCAATGAATATATTTACTAATATATCTGCTCCTGATAAAAGCATTACATCATTCCTTTCTTAAATCTTTGAGATAATAAGTTCTCCCATTTTTTCACATCCGACTTTTATAAGGCCTTCATCGTCTGACATAATGTCGGCAGTTCGATATCCTGCATCGAGCACCTTACTTACTGCGTTTTCGATACTGTCTGCTTCTTTTTCCATATCAAAACTGTATCTTAACATCATAGCCGCTGATAATATTGTACCAATCGGATTTGCAATGTCAAGTCCTGCAATATCGGGTGCCGAACCGTGAATGGGCTCATAAAGACCTAATGATGTTGCGCCAAGGCTTGATGAGGGTATCATACCTATTGAGCCTGTTATCATTGATGCCTCGTCCGAGAGTATATCGCCGAACATATTTTCAGTTACAATTACATCAAACTGTGAGGGATCTTTAACTATCTGCATAGCGCAGTTATCTACCAGCATATCTGTAAGTTCAACCTCTGGGTATTCTTT
Organism: Acutalibacteraceae bacterium; assembly: GCA_036310005.1. Taxonomy (GTDB): domain Bacteria; phylum Bacillota; class Clostridia; order Oscillospirales; family Acutalibacteraceae; genus JAXJSP01. Next base: position 17,206 of record JAXJSP010000009.1, read on the forward strand.
TTCAAGAGAGTGCATTACTTCTTTCCAGAGTCTTGATGACTGCAAAACATTACTTTTTTCAACCGAGCAAAGTTTTTTATTTCTTTTAAGTGCGGTTTCAAAACCTATTCTGCCTATGCGCCTGATTTCCTCCTCGCTGTACGACAAAACATCGGTTGCAACATCTTTTTCCTGCTTATGTTCACCGAAATATATACCGCCTATAAGTTCTCTTACTATTATAAAATCAATGCCTTTTTCTACGATTGAACTTTTAAGTGGTGATGCGGCTGCAAGTTGAGGCCAGATTTTCGCGGGGCGGTTGTTTGAATACACGCCCATTTGCTCTCTGAGCCTTAAAAGCCCTTTTTCGGGCCTTTTATCACCCGGGACATCATTCCATTTAGGACCGCCGACTGCTCCGAGCAGAACGCTGTCTGCGTTTAAGCATTTGTCGAGCATTTCTTTCGGTAACGGATCGGTGTACTTGTCAATGGCAACTCCGCCCATATCCACATACTCGTATGTAAAAATGTGATTATAGTTTACTGCAATTTTATCTAAAACAAGTTTTGCCTGTTTTACTATCTCGGGGCCTATTCCGTCGCCCGGAATAAGTGCAATTTTTTTATCCATAAAATAGGTACTCCTTATTTTTTCAAAGACTCAAGCAGTCCGCCTGCTTTGATTATATTCTGTATAAACGGCGGGAACGGTTGAGCGTGATAGACCTTATTTGTTGTAAGATTATATATTTCGCCGCTGTCAAAATCGATTTTTACTTCATCGCCCGCGCCGATTTCATCCGCTGCCTCGGGGCACTCTAAAATAGCGAGTCCTATATTAATCGCGTTTCTGTAAAAAATTCTTGCAAAGCTTTTAGCGATTACGCAGCCTACTTTACAGGTTTTGATTACAAGCGGTGCGTGTTCACGCGATGAGCCGCAACCGAAATTCCAACCGGCAACGATTACATCCTGTGCTTTAACATTTTTTACAAAATCTTTGTCTATATCTTCCATACAGTGAAGCGCCAACTCGTTTGCATCGGATGTATTAAGATACCTTGCGGGAATAATTACATCGGTATCAATATTATCGTTATATTTAAAAACATTACCTTGAATATGCATAATCTATTCCCCCTTGTATTCCGTGATATAGCCTGTAAGGGCGCTTGCTGCGGCGGTATAAGGCGATGCTAAATATACTTCGCTTTCCGTGTGTCCCATTCTGCCGACGAAATTTCTGTTTGTAGTTGCAATACATCTCTCGCCCTTTGCGAGAATACCCATATAACCGCCAAGACACGGTCCGCAAGTCGGAGTTGATACTACTGCGCCCGCATCAATAAATGCACTGACATAACCTTTTTCGACACATTCTTTCATAATCTGCATTGTAGCGGGAATTATGATGCATCTGACTCCGTTTGCAATTTTTTTACCTTTTAAAATCTGATAAGCGGCACTCATATCTTCCATTCTTCCGTTTGTGCAGCTTCCTATTACAACCTGGTCGATTTTAATACCGAAAAGTTCGCTTGCGGGTTTTGTGTTTTCGGGCAAGTGAGGCAAGGCGACAACAGGTGTAATCTTTGATAAATCTATTTTATAAGTTTTCTCATACTGTGCGTCGTCGTCCGCACAAAATTCCATAGGCTCGCGTTCGCTTCTGCCTTTTAAATACTGTCTTGTTACATCATCGACAGGGAAAATTCCGTTTTTGGCACCGGCTTCAATAGCCATATTGCATATACAAAGTCTGTCGTCCATTGAAAGTGTTTTGACACCCTCACCGCAAAACTCCATACTCTTATACAAGGCACCGTCAACACCTATCATGCCGATAATTGTTAAAATTACATCTTTACCGCTGCAGTTAGCAGGCAACTTGCCTGTTAATTCAAACTTAATGGCACTCGGCACTTTAAACCAAGCCATACCGGTAGCCATACCCGCTGCCATATCGGTACTGCCGACACCTGTTGAAAACGCGCCCAAAGCACCGTATGTACAAGTGTGAGAGTCTGCTCCTATAATACAGTCGCCTGCAGTAACTACACCCTGTTCCGGCAATAAAGCGTGCTCTATACCCATTTTGCCCACATCGTAAAAGTGATTAATACAATGGCAATTTGCAAATTCTCTGCATTGTTTTGACTGTTCTGCCGCTTTTATATCTTTATTGGGCACAAAGTGGTCAAGCACTATTGCGATTTTATCTTTATCAAATACATTTTCAAACCCCTTGTTTTTAAACTCGTTTATAGCAACAGGAGTTGTAATATCATTTCCGAGTACTATGCTTAACTTTGCATTTATAAGTTGACCTGCCTCGACTTTTTCAAGTCCTGCGTGATAAGCAAGTATTTTTTGTGTCATTGTCATCTGCATTATAATTTTTTCCTTTTAAATATAATTAGTCAACTATCTGTGTCCATCCGTATTTGTCTTCTGCGTTGCCCCACTGGATTGACACTAAAGTGTCGTAAAGTTTCTTTGAAACCTCGCCGATTTTAAAGTTGTTTACAGTATATACTCTATCTTTGTATTTAAGTTCGCCGATAGGAGAAATTACCGCTGCTGTACCGCAACCGAATGCCTCCTCAAGTTCTCCGCTTTCCATAGCGTGTTCAAGTTCATCAATTGAAACAAGTCGCTCGCTGACTTTATAGCCTAAATCTTTTAGTACCTCAATTGATGATTTTCTTGTAATGCCCGGTAAGATTGAGCCTGAAAGTTTAGGAGTTACGATTTCACCGTTAATTTTAAACATTACATTCATAGCGCCGACTTCTTCGATGTATTTTCTCTCAACACCGTCAAGCCACAGTACCTGTGAATAGCCGAGTTTTTCGGCATTTTCGCCGGCGCGTGTGCTTGCCGCATAGTTGCCGCCGCATTTTGCCTCACCCGTGCCGCCTCTTACTGCGCGTACGTCGGTTGACTCTATCATAATTTTAACAGGGTTAATTCCCTCTTTATAATACGAACCTACAGGTGATGCAATAATTACAAATTTTGCATTACTTACTGCGTGAACACCCAAAGACTCGTCGTTTCCGAACATAAACGGTCTTAAATATAAACTTGTGCCTTCTTTTGAAGGAACCCAGTCTTTTTCAACCGACACAAATGTTGTAAGCGCTTGCATGGCATCGTCTTCGTCAATTGTCGGCATACACATTCTTTTAGCGGAATTATTAAATCTGCGGATGTTTTCAATAGGTCTGAAAAGTTGCACTCTGCCGTCTTTTCTTCGATATGCTTTAAGACCTTCAAATATTTCGCAACCGTAGTGAAGCACGGTGGATGCGGGATGAATTGATAAATTTTCAAACGGTACTATTCTTGCATCGTGCCAGCCTTTATCTGCCGAATAGTCCATAATAAACATATTGTCGGTAAAAATTTTACCGAATCCCAAACTGTCCTCGTCCGGTTTTTCAGAAGGAGTATTGTTTTTATTAATTAAGATTTCCATAATTATCTCTCCTTAATTTTTAGTCATATTATAAAATGCCGAAAGCAACGCGTTGACTCCTGCGTGAATAATGTCTGTATCCGTGCCGGCGCCCCAATACATATCGCCTTTTTCGTCTTTAAGACCTATGTATGCAACCGCTTTACTGCCCGAGCCTTTTTCCTGCATACTGTGTTCAGTATAAACTAAAAGTTCATATCCTTTTTTGCTGTACTCTTTTAAGGCGTTACTTACCGCGTCAAGCGAACCGTTGCCCTTTGAAGTTACTGTTTGTGTTTGTCCGTTTTTATTAAACACGATAGTAGCGTTCACTTCGTCATTCCGGCGGTCAAACTTCATATCGTCAATCTCAATATGAGATTTATTTGAAAAATAGTTTTCTTTAAAAATCTGCAGCACTTCTTCTGCCTTTAATTCTTTATGTTCTCTGTCTGACACGCCTTTACAAAGGTAACTTAAATGCTCGCTCATTTGTTTTGGCAGAACATAACCGTAACTGTGTTCGATTAAATAACCTATACCGCCTTTGCCCGACTGCGAATTTACTCTTATAACATCTGCGTCATAAGTTCTGTTTATATCGTGCGGGTCAATCGGAATATAAGGAACATTCCATCTGTACAAATCGTTTTCTTCTCTGTACTTCATACCCTTTGAAATTGCGTCCTGATGGCTGCCCGAAAAAGCGGCAAAGACCAAAGAGCCGGCATAAGGCGAGCGTTCGTAAACATGCATACGGGTACATTTTTCATAAGTTTCAACCAAAGCGGGCATATCCGACAAGTCGAGTTTCGGGTCAACACCGTGCGAATACATATTCATAGCAAGAGTGATAATATCGACATTACCTGTTCTCTCACCGTTGCCGAAAAGCGTACCCTCTACTCTGTCTGCGCCTGCAAGCAAGGCAAGTTCGGTGTCTGCAACGCCTGTGCCTCTGTCATTATGAGGATGCAAAGAAAGAGTAACAAACTCTCTGTATTTTAAGTTCTCGCTCATATATTCCACCTGGGAAGCGTAAATATGAGGCAAACTCATTTCAACCGTTACAGGCAAATTGATAATAACATTATTATCTTCACTCGGCTCCAACACATCTAAAACTGCGTTACAAACCTCTAAAGCATATTCGGGCTCGGTGCCTGTAAAACTCTCGGGCGAATATTCAAATCTGAAATTACCCTCATACTCTTTTGCAAGTTTTTTTACAAGTTTTGCTCCGTCGATTGCAATCTGCTTGATTTCATCTTTATTTTTTCTGAAAACCTGTTCTCTTTGTGCAACGCTTACCGAATTATAAAAATGTATAATCGCACTCGGTGCGCCTTTGCAAGCCTCGAAAGTCTTACGGATAATATGCTCTCTGCACTGAGTAAGCACCTGTACCGACACATCACTCGGTATCATATCGTTTTCAATCAAACTGCGTAAAAACTCATATTCGGTATCGCTTGCTGCCGGAAAACCTACTTCGATTTCCTTAAAGCCGACTTTAAGCAGGAGTTTGTAAAACTCTAACTTTTCTTCTAAACTCATCGGTATAACAAGGCTCTGGTTTCCGTCGCGCATATCTACACTGCACCATTTCGGCGGTGTATCTATTTTTTCTTTATTTACCCATTTATTGTGAACTCCGGGCGCTTTATAATAGCCCACGCTGTACTTACTGCTGTCTAACACTTTTACTTTACCTACCTATCTTACTGCTGTTACTTCTACTTCTACCAATGCATTTTTAGGTAGTTGTTTTACCGCTACACAACTTCTTGCCGGTTTTGAAGTAAAATACTCTGCATATACGCTGTTAAAATCTGCAAAATCTTCCATGTTGGCAAGAAAGCATGTTGTTTTAACAACATTCTCAAAAGTAAGACCGGCGCTTTCAAGAACTGCTTTCAAATTTTTGCAAACCTGATGTGTCTGCTCTTTAATACCTGTCGCTTCAATATTACCGCTTTGCGGGTTTATCGGAATCTGTCCCGATGAGTATAAAACATCGTTAATTTCAATAGCCTGTGAATACGGGCCTATTGCGTTTGGTGCTTTATCGGTAAAAATTACCTTTTTCATTACAATTCTCCTTATACTATTTTAAAGCCTTCATTTTTAAGGCTTTGTGTAATTTGTTCTACATGTTCAAAATCTCTTGTTTCCATTTGAATTCTCAAATAGCAACCGTTTACGTGCTCGCTTTCTCCCGAGCGCTCGTGATGTACGCTTGTAACATTACCGCCGCAATCTGCAATAATTCGCGATACATCTTTAAGCTGACCGGGTTTGTCGATAAGTTCAATAAGCAGACTGCTTGTGCGGCCTGATTTTGCAAGACCGCGTTTAATGATTCTTGAGAGGATGGTAACATCGATATTACCGCCCGATACTACACAAACAACATTTTTTCCGTCCAAATCAAATTTATTGAACATAGCGGCTGCAACCGCTGCGGCACCTGCGCCCTCTGCTATCATTTTTTGCTTTTCGATAAGTGCGAGTATTGCCGATGAAATTTCATCCTCGCTGACAAGCGCAATATCGTCAACATATTCGCTTACATATTTAAATGTATTTTCGCCCGGCTGTTTAACCGCAATACCGTCTGCGATAGTGGATACGCTGTCAAGGCACTCAATTTCTCCGTTTTTAAAAGAGTTGTACATACTCGGCGCTCCCGATGCCTGCGCTCCGTAGACTTTAATTCCCGGTCTTATAGATTTTACCGCAAACGCGATACCGGAAATCAGTCCGCCTCCGCCAACAGGCACGATAATTGCATCTATATCATCAAGTCCGTTTAGTATTTCAAGTCCGATTGTACCCTGTCCCGCAATTACATTTTCATCGTCAAAAGGATGCACAAAGGTATATCCGTTCTCATCTCTTAACTGCAACGCTTTTTTATAAGCATCGTCATAGCAACCGGGTACGAGGCAGACATCTGCACCGTACGCTTTTGTAGCCTCTATTTTTGAAATAGGGGTGCTGTCGGGCAAGCAGATAATTGCTTTTACTCCGTTTTTGGTTGCGGAAAGCGACACGCCCTGTGCGTGATTGCCCGCAGAACAGGCAATAATTCCTCTTGCTTTCTCCTCGTCTGTCAGAGTTGAAATTTTATAACTTGAGCCTCTGATTTTAAAAGAACCTGTCACTTGCAGGTTTTCGGGTTTTAGGTATAAATTACAGTTTTCTGCGATGCCCGGTGCTTTTGTAATAGTAGTTTCCCTTATAATGTTTTTAAGAACCTGTTGTGCATCAAATACCTTATCAAGACTTAACATAAAATTCTCCTTTTCTTTTAAACAAAAAACCGCCTCAAAGCAAAACACTTTGAGACGGGTGAAATCACTCGTGGTACCACTCAAATTGCAGTTAATGAAAACTGCCGCTCTTGATGCTTTAACGCAGCATATACGAAAACTCCTACTTTGTACATATATGTATTTTCAGAATTTCGGCTCTAAAGTGAGAGATATTGAAAAGTATAAGTTATCGGCTTGCACCAAATACCGACTCTCTTTAAACTTAAAACAGTTCATCCGTCTTTGTCAACGCTTTTGTTATTTTTTAATATTATTTAAAGTATGTTACTTGATTGTAACACTATTAAATATATATGTCAAGCAGTTTAATCTAACAAAATTAATGCTGATTTTATGCACTTTTATATTAATTTTCACCTCATTTTACAAAAGTGGTTTTATTATCTTTGACATAAATTGCAATCCTTGATGTTTTTTAATCTGTTTTAAATTAAAATACGACTATTCTGCTCATTGACTTTACATATATTAAATGTTATAATTCAATTGTTTTTGTATACATTATACGAATTAATTCAAAAGGAGTATGAATGAAATGAAAAAGATTTTAGCCCTTATGTTAGTTTTAAGTATGGCATTTTGCTTTGCAGCATGCTCATCAAACAAAGAAACTGACAAAACAGACAGCGCAGACGCAAGCAGCACAACCGAAGATGTAAAATATTCGGTAGGTATCTGCCAACTTGTTCAGCACGAAGCATTAGATGCTGCAACAAAAGGTTTTAAAGAGGCTTTAGTTGAAAAACTCGGCGACAAAGTTGAGTTTGACGAACAAAACGCATCGGGTGAAACCGCAAACTGCACCACAATCGTTTCTAAATTTGTATCTGACAAAGTTGATTTGATTATGGCTAATGCTACACCCGCTCTTACCGCTGCTGCACAGGCTACAAACGAAATTCCTATCGTTGCAACATCCATTACCGACTTTGCAACCGCTCTTGACATTGATGACTGGACAGGCGTTACTGACTGCAACGTTACCGGTACTGCCGATTTGGCTCCTTTAAAAGAGCAGGCAAACATGGTTAAAGAACTTTGCCCCGATGCTAAAACAGTAGGTCTTTTGTTCTGTTCTGCAGAAGCAAACTCAAAATATCAGATTGATATTGTTGCTAAAGAACTTGCTGATTTAGGCTACACAACAAAAGAATTCAGCTTTGTTGACACAAACGATGTTACAGCAGTAACACAGCAGGCTGCAGAAGAATGTGATGTAATTTACGCGCCTACAGATAATACCGTTGCATCAAACGGTGAAGCAATCAACAATGTATTAGAACCCGCAAACATTCCTCTTATTGCCGGTGAAGAAGGCATTTGTAAGGCATGTGGTGTTGCTACACTTTCAATCAGTTATTATGACATCGGATACAAAGCCGGTGAAATGGCTTACGAAATTTTAGTAAACGGTGCTGATCCTGCTACAACAGAGATTGCTTATTCTGATACTACTACTAAAAAATACATGGCTGACAGAGCCGATGCACTCAAAATTGAAATTCCCGAAACTTATGAGGCAATAGTAGTTGAATAATTTAACTAAATAAATTATAATAGAGTAAAAGCGATGGGTTATTTGCTTATCGCTTTTACTTTTAGTAATTTTTAAGAGGTATTCAGATGTTAGAAATTTTCAAATGGATAGGTGAATTTATCCAATCTCTCCCCTCGCCTGTTGCACAAGGTATGATTTGGGGAATTATGGCAATAGGTGTATACATCACCTACAAGGTGCTTGATTTGGCAGACTTGACCGTTGACGGTTCTATCGGAACGGGCGGCGCGGTACTGATTGTACTTACAACAGGCGGTATGAATATTTATCTTGCTTTGCTTATTGCAACTCTTTGCGGTTGTCTTGCCGGCTTTGTAACGGGTATATTACATACTAAATTCGGTATTCCTGCAATTCTTGCCGGTATTTTAACCCAACTGTCGTTATATTCGATAAACTTAAGAATAATGTCGGGCAGAGCGAACACTCCTATTTCCGCTACGAAATACGACTTGATTGTATCATCAAGAATTGACTCGCTCGGAGAGACTGTTTTAGTTGTGGGAATTTTCATTATTGCCATTATAGGTATTTTATATTGGTTTTTCGGTACGGAAATGGGACACTCTATCAGAGCGACCGGATGCAATCAGTCAATGGCAAGGGCAAACGGTATCAACACCGATACAAGAAAGATTATAGGCATTACCATTTCAAACGGTATTGTTGCTTTATCCGGCGGTCTTTTGGCACAGTTCAGCGGTAACGCGGATGTCAACATGGGCAGAGGTGCTATCGTTACAGGGCTTGCTGCTGTTATCATAGGCGAAGTTATATTCGGCAAAATATTCAAAAACTTTGCGCTCAGACTTTTATCGGCAGTATTCGGCGGAGTCATTTACTACATTGTTATTTCGCTTGTACTTAAAATCGGTCTTAACACAAACGACCTTAAATTATTCTCGGCAATAATCGTTGCTCTTTTCCTCGGTATTCCTTATTGGAAATCTCAATTTTCCTTCAAACAAAAGGACAAAAACAAGGAGGTTAAGGCGTAATGGAGATGCTCGAACTTAACGGTATTTACAAGACCTTTAACAAAGGCACGGTAAATGAAAAAACAGCACTATGCAATTTGAACTTAACATTAAACGACGGTGATTTTGTTACTGTCATCGGCGGTAACGGTGCGGGAAAAAGCACAATGCTTAATATGATTTCAGGTGCTTACACCGCTGACAGCGGCAGTATTTTTATTGACGGTGTCGATGTTACAAAACTTCCCGAATACAAACGCGCTAAATTTTTAGGCAGAGTTTTTCAGGACCCGATGACCGGCACTGCCGCAGATATGGGAATTGACGAGAACCTGGCACTTGCTGCGCGCAGAGGCAAGGTACGAACTCTCTTACCCGGTGTTACTTCAAGAGAGAGAACAATGTTCAAAGAACTTCTTTCCCGTTTAGATTTAGGCCTTGAGGACAGAATCACGACAAAAGTGGGACTTTTGTCGGGCGGACAAAGACAGGCTATAACCTTGCTTATGGCAACACTCAAAAAACCTAAAATATTACTTTTAGACGAGCATACAGCGGCGCTTGACCCTGCTACTGCGGAAAAGGTATTAAATCTTACTACCGAACTTGTAGACGAACATAAAATTACAACTCTTATGATTACACATAATATGAAAGATGCCATTCATTACGGTAACCGTATTATTATGATGAACAAAGGACAAATTGTATTTGATGTTTCGGGTGAAGAAAAGAAAAACCTTACGATTGAAAAACTTATCAACAAGTTTTCGCAAGACGGTGTTGTTAATGACCGCACTTTACTGCAAGACTAAAACAATGCGATAAAAAAAAGAAGTGAAAGTTAAACTTTCACTTCTTTTTTTTATCTGTAATAACTCATTTTATACTGTTCCCACTTTGTGATGTCGCCTTTTAAGTAGGGCTCGCAATACTTTTCATTTAACACTTTTAAGCGGCGCGCATAATAATTTTTAATATCTTCGAGGTTTGAAAATCCGAAAATAACCGTCATTACCGTATAATCATCGTCTGCATCTTTATTCAAAGCAAACTGAAGTCTTTTTTCAAATTCCTTTAAGTTTTCACATTCGCTTATTGCGCTCAAAATGATTTTCTCAAGTATCATCGGGTTTTGAATGTTTGCAAAAGCACCGTCTGTTGCCGCAATTATCATAGCCGGATACTTAACTTTAATCGCACGGTAGTTTACCGCTTCTTCTCCGTCGGCGGACAGAATATTTTGTATATCGTTTTGAGGAGTCGGTGCGGCATTTTCATAAGTTTTACCTGTACTGCTGTCCTCTTTTGTAATCTGGCACAGTCCCGCCTCGTCGATAATATAGCCTCTTGTGTTGCCTGTATATAAAAACTCAAGTTTTGCAAATTCCTCGTTTGTACAGTCAAAGCCTATTACCGTGGCGCTTGCGGGGAAACTCCTTTTACTGCCGACAACAGCAGACGACTCTGTATCAATTTTAAGTTTTGTATCTCTTAATGCCTTATAATATTCGCTGCCGATATATTCGGCATCATATCTTGAAAAAGTAAAACCGCTTTTTTTAAACCATTTTACCGTTGTATCCGCTACTACTCTCGGTGCTAAATACGCTTCGCTGTGTCCTTCAATCTGAAAATATTTTTTATCTCCGATTTTTTCGGCACCGTCGTACACCGAAATAAAGCCGTAATTTTCATTAAACATATATGAAAAGCAAGAGTTGTCCTCTACGCCTTCAATAACCGAATGAACTAAAGTGATATCATTAATACTGTTTATAAATTTCATCTTTGTCACCTTGTTTTAATCGTAAGCGCCGTCGCCCGCAATAGACGAATCTTCGCTTGATGTGTTTACAGGTTCTTCCTCGCTTGCGACAGGCTCATTACTTTCATCAGGCTCAACAGGTTGCGCGCTTGAAGTCACTTTGGAAGATGTCTGCGATACAGACGATGTCTGCGGCTTGACACTCGAAGTCGGCTTTGACGATTCTTGCGGCTTAACGCTTGAAGTCGGCTTTGACGATTCCTGAATTTTTGACGACTCACTCGGCGCAGAAGATTGTTGCTTACTGCTTTCCTGTACAGTCGACTGCATAGCAGTTGAACTTTGCTGTGTGCTTTGAGTCGGTGCGTACGGAATAATTATATTGTATGTATTAGACGACATCGCCTGACTTGATGACTGCAAAGCGGCATTAGACGACTGCATCGCTAAAATTTCTTCGGATGTCAGCAACGCGCTTAAATCAAGTCCGCTCGCTGAGGGTGTCTGATAACTCACAATACCGCTTGATTCCTGTGAGGATACCTGCGTGCTTGTTTCGACATATTTAAGGCTTACAGCAGATGAGTTACCGTTTACAGGGGTACCCGATGAGCCTGAAAAGAGTGTAAATACCGCAATAACGATTATTACAAGCAAGACTTCCGCTGCAACAATACCGCCTATAATAAGTTTTTTCCTGCTATCGGGGTTTGCCAATAAAGCGGCAAACGAAAATTCGCTTTGAGTTTCATTATTTACAGCAGTCTGTATGTTGTTTGTAACGGGCGCTGTCGGTTTTTGCAGCACGCAACCGCAAAGAGTACAGTTTTCTTTATTATTATCGTTTAAATAACCGCACTGTGTACATTTGATTTTACCGACGCTGCTTTTAACTGTTCTCGGAGTCGATATCATATCAAGACCGTTGAGTATGCTAAGACTGTCAAGTCTTTGTTTACCGTTAAGATTTTTTAAAAAACCAGTGGCTTCATTACAATGCGGACAAATTTCGTTGTTTTGAGGAACATTCTTTCCGCAGTTTTTACAAATCATGATACCTCTCCTCTCTTAAAATGATTTACAGTCATTATACAATAATTTTAAAATACATTCAATAGTTTTTAAAAATGTAAAATTCGGCAATAATAATATAAAGTATATCATTTTTTCAAAACCTTTTCAACTCAAAATAAGTGCATAAAAAGTAAAAAATCTACTGTTTTTTTAAATTCTATTGTGCAACTTGCCTGTTACAATTTTTGACAAAATCTGTTATAATAATTATAAAGTTTGTTATGGGAGGTATAGATGTGTTTAGTATTGGTGATAATGTTGTATACGGTTGTGTCGGTGTTTGTAATATTTGCGAAATCATAACAAAACGGGTTATGAAGCAAAACATTAAATACTTCGTGTTAAAGCCTGTGCACGACGAACAGTCAACATTATTTGTTCCTGTTGATAACGAACTTTTATGCAGTAAAATGCGGCCTCTGCTTACAAAGGCGGAAATTAATGATGTTATTAATGATTTAAAAAATCACAATGATATCTGGATAGATGAGGAAAACCGCAGAAAAGAAGAATACAACAATCTTTTATCAAGCGGTGACAGGCTCAAAATACTGCTTATTATAAGAAGCATTTTAAATCACAAAGATAATCTTGCTCTAAAAGGCAAGCAACTCCATTTGAATGATAAAAAACTAATTAAGACTGCTCAAAAAATTATAGACAGTGAGTTTTCAACTGTTCTCGGAATTAAAACAGACGAAGTTCAAAATTATATTTTCAAATCGCAAAATTCATAATTTCGGGAAAGGTGAACTACTAAGTGTATTATCAGGTCGGCGATACAATAAAGCAAATTAAAATGGATGAGATTGACTCAAATTATATTACAGCAGGCTTTATCACGCTGACGCAATTAAAACTAAACGCCGACGCTTTCGGTTTTTCCCCTTATACAGTTGCTGTGTGCGAGGAGCAAGACAAATCTTTTCGCTCGTCTGTTTATGTATATGAAAAATATACTTTTGCGACGATTAAAATAACCGCGCCGCACAAAAAAGACGACAAAGAGGACTGTATTGCGATATATATAAGCAAAAACTTCTTTTTGGTAGTCAATATTGCCGACTCCGACTCGTCGACAAAAAAGTTTTTTGAAAAATCTCTTAAAAGATACCCGCAGTCCGGACTTACACTTGAAAAAATTATTTTTGCCTTTTTTGACTGTCTTATTGAGGGCGACCGCCATATATTAGAGGGCATAGATTTTGATATTTCAAAACTTGAAGGCTCTATATTAAAAGGTAAGATTGACAATAATTTCCCGTATAATCTTGCGTATTACAAAAAGCAGGTATTACTGCTTCGCAATTATTACGAGCAACTTATTGATATAAGCGAAGAATTGCTCGAAAATGAAAACGATATTTTCGACGGCGGCGAACTTAAATATCTGAATCTGTTTAAAGACAAAGTGACGCGCCTTTGCGACAATGTACTGCTTTTAAGAGAAGAACTGACCGCCGCAAGAGATGCACATCAGTCGCTACTCGACTCGAAAATGAATGAAACTATGAAAACGCTGACGGTCCTGTCTTCAATATTCTTACCGCTAACCCTTGTTACGAGTTGGTACGGAATGAATTTTGAAAATATGCCGGAGTTAAAATGGTCTTTCGGGTATATCGGCGTCTTTGTTCTGGCTGTTGCTATCTCGATTGTCTGTGTCGGAATTTTTAAAAAGAAAAACTGGTTTTAAAATATCTGCATTTTTGCAGATATTTTTTGCTTGATAAATTTATAACAATAATGTATAATTATTATAGATTATAAGTTTTTGAAAGGTGTGTCGAAAAAATGAACAAATTTATGTTAAACGAAACTTCTTATCACGGTTCAGGTGCTATCAGTGCAGTAGTAGATGAAATCAACAACCGCGGATTTAAAAAGGCGTTTGTCGTAACCGATCCGGACCTTCTTAAATTCAATGTTGCTACTAAGGTTACCGATTTGCTTGACAATGCAAAAATTGATTATGCTGTATTTTCGGATGTCAAGGCTAACCCTACTATTGAAAATGTACAGCACGGTGTAGAAGAGTTTAAAAAAGCAGGTGCTGACTGCATAGTTGCTATCGGCGGCGGTTCTGCTATGGACACTTCAAAAGCAATCGGTATTATCATCGCAAACCCGGAATTTGCCGATGTTCGCTCACTTGAAGGCGTTGCTCCTACTAAAAACCCGTGTGTACCTATTATTGCAGTTGCTACAACAGCAGGTACTGCAGCAGAAGTTACAATTAACTATGTAATTACCGATGTTGAGAAAAAACGCAAATTTGTTTGCGTAGATGCTCATGACATTCCTGTTGTTGCTATAGTTGACCCTGATATGATGAGTTCAATGCCGGCATCTCTTACCGCTGCTACCGGTATGGACGCATTAACTCACGCTATTGAAGGTTACATAACAAAAGGCGCTTGGGAATTAAGCGATATGTTCCATATCAAAGCCATTGAAATTATTGCAAGAAGTTTGCGTGCCGCAGTTAAAAACGAGGCTGAAGGCAGAAAAGGAATGGCATTAGGTCAGTATGTTGCAGGAATGGGCTTTTCCAATGTAGGACTCGGTGTTGACCACTCAATGGCTCACACACTTTCTGCTTGCTATGACACTCCTCACGGAGTTGCTTGTGCAATTCTTCTTCCTACCGTTATGCAGTTTAACGCACCTTACACAGGCGAAAAATACAAAGATATTGCAAAGGCTATGGGCGTTGAAAATGTTGATAGTATGACTCAGGAAGAATACAGAAAAGCGGCTGTCGATGCAGTAAGACAGTTAAGCGTTGATGTAGGAATTCCGACTTCGCTTAAAGGCATAGTAAACCCTGCCGACATCCCGACTCTTTCACAGTCAGCATTTGATGATGCTTGCAGACCGGGTAACCCGAGAGATTTGACAGTTGACGATATCAAGGCATTGTTTGAGAGTTTAATGTAATTAAAATATAGTATATTTTTAACAGAGATTGTGCATACAATCTCTGTTTTTGTTATGATACAATAGATAGGTAACAGTAAAAATAGAAAAAACAACTCAAATGTGCTAAGATGTAAAGTGACCAAACCCAACATCGGCACAAAGGAGTTGTTTTTCCGATGAAAAGTATATCACC
>JAXJSP010000010.1:0-2278 GCA_036310005.1 Acutalibacteraceae bacterium
GATTTTTATAATAATTGTATTTAATTATTAAAACCACAGCTAAATTGCTGTGGTTTTTGTTTTATGACAAATTACGTTAAAGATGCTTGGCATGATATTCTATTTGTAATATAATTAGAATGCATAATTATATTTATCCTTGTTTTCGAAGGTTTCTATCGTATGATTAGCGAATTCTAAAATTATAAAGCATACCCGCAGGCACTTACTGCTTACGGGTATGCTTTATTTTTGAAATTGATATTTTAAGGCATATCTCATTTTTTAACGGTTGTTTCCAGCGTTGCTTTTAATGCTTTTTTTGCTTTTTTGTTATTATACATATTAAAGTCCGCACACTGAACAACGCTTTCAACGGAATCATTGATTTCATACTTGGCATAACCGATAGAAACATTCACTTGGTAGGATAATTCTTTTGTCTTATCGGCAAAATTTCTTTCAAAGCGTGTTATCAAACTTTCCACTTTACTTTCTTTTCTTAAAATTACCGCAAATTCATCACCGCCGATTCGGTAACAATGACCGTAATTCCCAAATGTCGATTTAACAGCTTGAGATACAATGCATAAACAACTATCGCCTAACTGATGACCGTAATTATCATTAATATCTTTAAAATTATCTATGTCTAAAATCACCAGGGTTTGTTGAGGTTTCAACTTCTTTATTTTTCTTAAATACGTGCCTTGGTTAAGAACACCCGTAAGCCTATCAAAAAGATTTGTAAACTCAACATCATATGCATAATAGATGCACAGGTTAAAAACAACCGCTATCCTTGTTGTGTATACCGCAGAATTAAAAGATTGAATAGAACACGATACAAGAAAGCAAACGCTTAATAAACATGCAAAAATTCTATGTTGTAAAAAGCCTTTCTGTGAATATCTAAGCGTTTCATACAGCAAATATGTAACCGCTGCAAAAAACGAAACCATATATAAGAAAAACAAATTTCCGCGGTGATACGTATTATTAATGTCTATAAAAAACAGTTGTTTTGTTGAAACCAAAATGTTAAACAGAATAAAATATACACCAATTGCGATAATGGGACCTTTTAAACGATGAAATTTGCCTATAGAAGCCGCGAAAAACACAATCATAATCGGCGATAACAGAAATCCTAAATAATTCGACAAAAAATGTAGAGGTTTAAAATCCGTTGAAGCACCGTTCAAAAATATTGATGCTATTTCAAAAACGATTATGAAAAATTCTCCTAAAAAAGCAATAAAAAATCCTTTTTTATGATCTCTTGAAATATATTGATTTGTGGCTGTTAAAAACAACATACAAAAAATAGTTATAAAAAGAAGAGGGGTTGTATAGAGGTACTGGGACATTGTGCTATACTCCTATTGTAATATAATTATTTATAATAGCGTAAAAATCACTCTTTGTCAAGTCCATTGGCTTAAATAAAACCGATATTGTTTTTTGTGTGAATTTTCAGTACATTATGTTGCACTTACCGAAAAATACGGAAGACCGATTTATCATTATCACTTGCACGTGGTGGCTTTGCCGGTAGTAGAAAAGCAAATTAAATGGTCGAAGCGTTGCAAGGATAAAGCACTTGTGGGAACTGTGAAAGAAACCGTTATGCAAGTTAGTCACTCTAAAAAGTGGAAGTTGCCGCAACTGACCGATGAAAACGGCGTGCCGCAGTTTATGCAAACGGCAAACCAATACTCATTCCAACCTATAGCATTTTGCAAGGAAATTTATTTGATAAACCTTGCTCTGCAGATATGCTTGAGACAAAATATTTTATCAGCAATACTGAAGAATATGCAAAACGATTAGAACGGTTTGATAAGCTTGGAAAAGAAAAAAGACATGCACCGCTTGTTAACATGGAAATGAAAACAATTTTGCGCGGTATAAATGTGGGATTGTGGATTATTCACATTAACGCAAAAACCGGCGAAGGCGAATTGTATACCGATGAAACTATGAGAAGACTCTTAGGCGTTGCCGATGATATTGCCCCGAACGAGTGCTTCAAGCATTGGCAAAATAACATCGATAAAGAGTATCGCGTAGCAGTAGACAATATGATTCATGATATGGCTGAAAGCAATACTGTTATTCAGGTCGAATATCCATGGCATCATCCGCAAAGGGATAAGGTTACTGTCCGTTGCTCCGGAAGATGTGTTGAGAAAAATGATGAAGTTATCGTTTTCGAAGGTTTCCACCGTGTAATCAGCGATTTCTAAAATTAAAAACATACCCGCAAGCAAAAATGTTTGCGGGTATGTTTCATTTA
>JAXJSP010000011.1:0-12635 GCA_036310005.1 Acutalibacteraceae bacterium
CAATACATCCATTTCTACAACAACGAAAGAATTCAATTAAAAACAAAACTGACTCCGATTGAAAAACGAAATCAGTTTGTTGCTTAAAATTTAATTTTATCTACCATTAGGTGCTTTTTTGTGATGTCCGTACAATTTGGGGCAGTTCATAAATAGCTATGCTTTTTTTAGAAATTCTATTTAAAACTTCAATCAATTTATCAATTTGTTGCTTGTTTGTAAACATTGAAGGGCATACTCTTACTGCACCGGTGTCTATAGTTCCAAGCCTTGCATGTGCCATTGGCGCACAATGAAAACCCGGTCGTGTAGCAATACCGTGTTTGTTCAGTAAGTCTGCTGTTTGAGTTGAATTTAAAGAATCAGCATTAAATGGAATAACAGGACAGAAATTATCATCAAAGGTATCTGAATAAGTGATTATATTTTTTAAATTTCTCAATTCGCTGAATAAATATTTAAATAAGTGCATTTCATGCATATATGCTTGCTTATTTTTGATAAAATCAATGCCTGCATTAATTCCGACAATACCCGGCAAGTTTAATGTCCCGCTTTCAAATCTTTCCGGAGATTCATTTGGCTGTATTAATTGTAATGATTGAGTACCTGTACCGCCTTCAATCAAAGTATCAGGTAATTTGTTGTTTATAATTAATATACCTGTACCCATCGGTGCATAAAGTCCTTTATGCGGTGCTACACAAAGATAATCAATACACATCTCATTTATGTCAATATCTAACAGCCCCGCAGTTTGTGCTGCGTCGACAACAAATAAAATACCGTGTTCCTTACAGTATTTTCCTATTTTATCTATAGGGTTAATTGCACCGCAAACATTTGATGAATGAGTACATATAACCATTTTTATATTAGAGTTTACTGTGTTTAAAAATGAACGGAATGTTTGTTCTTTATTTCCGACTATTGTTTCAAATACATTAATTTTAATATGCTTTTCTTTTTCTAACTTGTGTAGAGGTCGTAAAACTGCGTTATGCTCCATTGAAGAAATCAAAACTTCATCGTAATAATTCAGCAATCCTTTTAAAACGATATTTATGCTTTGGGTACAATTTTGGGTAAAAACAACATTTTCCGGCTTATCAAAATGAAAGTAATCACTGACTTTTTCTCTGGTATTATATACTTTTAAAGCGGCCTGTTGTGATAAATTATGACCGCTTCTTCCGGGATTTGCGCTGTAATTATTCAAACAGTTATTAACCGACATTATAACATTTTTAGGCTTTGGAAATGTTGTAGCAGCGTTATCTAAATAAATCATTATATCATCTCTCTGCGTGACCGATAATTTTTATATTGTGTTTTGTTAATATATTTAATGCTTCGTCTAAGTTATTATATATAATAATACTGTAACCACATCCGTGGCTGTCTAAAGAAGATGGCGTTTTTTCAATATATGCTTTGAATTTATTATTTCTTAATAAATCACGTCCTTTAATTGCATAAGTTATTGAACTGACCATAATTAAATATTTTCCCATTTTTATTCCTCCCATCATATAAAAAATCCCGTTGCACGATACATTAATATAGTATGCAACGGGAATTTTTATTGTTATTTTTCGATAAGGCAAATTGAATGAGAACTTATTCCTTCAAGGTTTCCGGTAAAGCCTAAACCTTCTTCGGTAGTAGCTTTAATATTGACTTGATTAATATCTATATTACAAGCATTACTGATTATTTCTCTCATGCCGTCAATATAATCTCTTAATTTTGGTTTTTGTGCTATAACTGTACAATCGATGTTATTTATTTTATAGCCTGAGTTTTGAATTTTATCAACAACTTCTTTTAACAAATTAATGCTGTTAGCGTCTTTATATTTTATATCAGTATCCGGAAACAGTTTTCCGATGTCTCCGAGACACGCTGCACCTAATAATGCATCACAGACAGAATGAGTCAAAACATCGGCATCAGAATGACCTAAAAGACCGTATTCATAAGGAATTTTAACTCCGCCTAATATTAATTTTCTGTTTTTTGCGAATTTATGCACATCATAACCGTGTCCGATTCTTAACATTTTTCACACCTTATTTCAAAACTTTATTACATTGTAACATAAAAGTTTGAATTGTCAAAAAATTTTTGATTATTTGTATTGTAAAACTATGTCTTTATGTGGTATTATATTAATATATGTATTAAATTCAGGTAAGAGGTGATGATATGACAGAGTTGATAAATTCGGTTATTAACTTTTTTTCACAAGTTTATGTGACTTTCCTGGCTGTTATGAGTTCATTCCGTTTTATAGATTTAATTGATATTTTAGTAGTGGCTTTTTTAATTTATAAAGTTATACAGTTTGCAAAAGGCACAAGAACAAAACAGTTAATTTACGGTGTATTACTGTTTTTGTTGATTTGGTTTATTTCCAGCATATTTGAAATGAAGTCTTTATATACTCTGCTTTCATCTGTTTTAACGCAGGGCGTTGTAGCGCTTGCAGTAATTTTTCAACCTGAAATCAGAACCGCGCTTGAGTTGTTATCTAAAAGCAAATTCAAAGTGTATAAAAGCGATTATTCTAATGAAGAAATTGTAAATTGTATTGATTCTGTATGTTCAGCTTGTTCAGATTTCCAAAAGGACAGGGTAGGGGCTCTTATTGTTTTTGAAAGAGAAGTTAAACTTGGAGATATTGTTCGGTCCGGTGTTGTTGTTGATTCAAAAGCAAAGCCCGAATTAATCAGTAATATCTTTTATCCTAACACTCCTTTACACGACGGTGCGATGATTATAAGAAACGGCAGAATTCTTGCAGCAGGTTGTATTTTACCTTTAACATCTAATATTAATATTCATAAATCTCTCGGCACTCGGCACAGAGCATCGCTCGGAATGAGTGAAAACTCCGATGCGATTGTAGTTGTCGTCAGTGAGGAAACCGGTATAATTTCGATTGCACAAGGCGGAGTTTTAAAAAGGAATTTTAATCAGAGTTCACTAAATGATTATTTAAGTGATCAATTATTGGATAAAGATATTGAAAAGACTAACGGTATTATTTCGTTACTGAATAAATTAAAGAGAGGTAAAAAAGATGAAAAATAATATCTCTCGTATTTTTAGCAACAATAAATTCGTGATGCTGTTTTCACTTATTGCATCTTTTGTTTTGTGGTTTGCATTATCATCACAAAATATTCAGCAGGTATCAATTACTAAAAATATTGCAATCAGTTGGGATGCTTCTATTGATTCAATGCAACAAAACTATGAAAATTTTGATGTAATTACTGTTGACGGCAAATTGCCAAGTGAATATAAAAAGATTTCTGTAACTGTAATTGGTGCCGCATCTTCTGTAAGTTCAATTTCCGACAGCGATATCAGTATTTCACCTGATTTGACAGGTTTTACTGAACCTCAGACAAAAACTATCAATCTTAATGCGCAAATTATTAACAATTCTTTCAGCAGTTGCACTATCTCAAAAATAGAGCCTGAAACTGTCGAAGTCAGAGTAGATAAATATGTTGAAAAAGAAGAGTTTACAGTACAGGCGCAATACAAAAACCTGATTTTAAAACCGGGAATGGAAAATACTTTTGTTTTAGGAACAGCATCATTTAAAAATTCAAATAATAAGATTTTGATTTCAGGTCCGAAAACTGAAGTTGATTCAATTGCAAGCGTAGTTTGTTTAGCAGATTTTGAAAATCAAGAAACTGATGTTGCTGTTGAAAAAACAGGCAAAATAGTATTATATGATAAAAACGGAAAGGAAATAAGTCAGAGATTATTAACTTTAAGTTACAAGGAATCTGAAATATCGGTACCGATTTTATCAAAGAAAACTGTTAAAATTAAGCCTAATTTTGTAAATGGTCCGAACACATTTATGGGCAAGTATGAATTAAGTGTGGATACTATTACAATTAGAGGCACAGCTGATATCATTGAAAATATTAATGAAATTTACACTAAAGATATTGATTTATCTGTTTTAAGTTTAACTGAAGTTGAAAATCTAAAAGTAGAACTCAACATACCTTCGGGTGTATCGGTAATGGATGACAATTTCGCTGACAGCGTATATACCGTTGATGCTAAAATAGATTTGACTGAACTTTCTTCTACAGTTGTTTCCGTAACTAAAATTAATTTTAAAAATTTACAAAACGATAGCAGCGCAGAAATGATACAGTCAAGTATAAATATTAAAGTTGCAGGAACCGAGTCTGAAATTAATGCCATAACTCAAAATAATATAACTGCAACCGTAGATATGAAAGGTCTGAGTTCTGCAACTACCATCGAACTGCCTATAACTGTTAAAATCAAAGATTTAAGATCTGTTTATGTAGTTTACGAAAATGGTAAACCTTATACTGCTGAAATTGAAATCAGTTAATCAATAAAAGCTAACCTTTTATTTATAAGAGGTTAGCTTTTATAACAAAATAAGATATTTTAAATATAATAATTATGGTGATATTTATGGAAATTGCTATATTTATTATATATATTTTAGCCTTATTAAAATTCGTTGATTTTCTTTTTTACATAAAAAGGAAACTTTTATACAAGCCGAATGCTGTTATTTGTGTCTTAATAAGCAGTAAAAACTATTTATCAGAAATAAGACAGTCTGTCAACAGATTTTTAGACAATAAAAAAATTTATAAAAAACTGATTTTGATTTATACAGATTTAGACGATAAGCAATTAGATGTTTGCTTTGAACTTATCAACAATATAAAAAATGTTGAATTAATTTCAAGCGAGGTTATCAATGAAGAATTATACAACTGTATTTGGAATAGTTGAACATGTAAATTATTATAATCCGACCTCCGGTTTTTCTGTTATAGTAGTTAACAGTGAAGAAAATTTAATCACAATAGTAGGACAGTTAGGGGAATTTAAGGTTGGTGAATATATTGAAGTTACGGGAGAATTAGATATTCATCCTGTTTTTGGCAAACAAATTAAGGCAGTCGAGTCAAAAAGAAGTATGCCTACTACATCATTTGATATATTAAAATATCTCTCAAGCGGTGCAATAAAAGGCGTCGGACCGAGCACTGCAAAAAAATTAGTTGATACTTTCGGTGATGATACATTAAAAATTATAGAATCTGAACCGAAAAAATTAACTGAAATTTACGGTATTTCTTTAAGAAAAGCGTTAAATATTTCAGAAGAATATAACAGTCAGTTCGGAATGCGTGATGCAGTTTTGTTTCTTACAGATTATGATATCTCGTATAATGAAACATTAAAAATTTACAAAGAATTCGGCGCATCTACAGTTGATATAATTAGGTCAAATCCCTTTGTTTTATGCAAAGATGATATCGGATTCAGCTTTGAAAGATGTGACGAAATAGCAAGTAAATTAGGCTTTGGTCAAGATTCAACTTTTAGAATATATACAGGAATAATATATGTGTTAAAACACAATTTAAACAACGGACACACTTGCCTTCCAAGACATAAACATATTAAAGTATGCTCTGCGCTTTTGCAACTTGAAGAAAAAACAATTGACGAAATTATTAACAATATGATTATTTCAAAAGATTTGTTTTCTTTTTATTTTGACAATGTTGAATACATTATGTTGCCTTTGTATTATAATGCTGAAAAAAACATTTCAAACCGCATTAAAATGATGCTCAATTTTCCCCCTAAAAAAATACCGAATTTCCAAGATGAAATTGATAAGTTACAAGACCAACTCGGCTTTTGTTTTGAAAGCAAACAGTTTAAAGCGATAGAATACGCCGCTAACAACGGTCTTTTGATACTAACAGGCGGTCCGGGTACAGGTAAAACTACAACCTTAAACGGAATTATAAAACTGTTTGAAAATAACTCTATTAAATTTTCGTTAGCGGCTCCCACAGGTAGAGCCGCAAAAAGAATTTCGGAAATTACTTCAAAAGACGCTTGTACTATACACAGATTATTAGAAGTAGAATGGGATGAAAACGGTAAAGCACATTTTTGTAAAAATGCTAACAATACTTTAGATGTACAAGCAGTTATAATTGATGAATTTTCTATGATTGATTCGGTTCTGTTCGACTCGTTATTAAAAGCCTTACCGATAGGTTGCAGATTAATAATGGTAGGCGATTCAAATCAATTACCGTCTGTAGGAGCAGGGAATGTGTTGCAAGATTTGATTGATTCTGACAAAGTACCGACTGTAGAACTAACTGAAGTTTTCAGACAATCAATTAAAAGTGATATAATTAAGAATGCACATAAAATTTTAAACGGAGAAACTATACAGTTTAACAACACTCAAACTGATTTCTTTTTTACAAACATTGATAATTCCGCAAAAGTCAATGAAATTGTCAGAGATTTAGTTACAAGACGAATTCCCGATAAATTCAATTTTGACAGTTTAAATGAAATTCAAGTGCTTTGTCCGTCAAAAAAGCGTGAAAACGGAACAATTAAACTCAATAATATTCTTCAAAACAGTCTGAATCCTAAAGAAGAAAACAAAAAAGAAATTAGCTTTATGACTCATTCTTTGCGTGTCGGAGATAAAATTATACAGACAAAAAACAACTATGATATTGAATGGGTTACTGATAAAGGCGAAGAGGGAACCGGTGTATTTAACGGAGATTTAGGTATAATAACAGATTTCAATTACAACAATCAAACAATAAAAATTAAATTTGATGATAAAACCGTTACATATCCTTTTGATAAAACCGAAGAAATTGAATTGGCTTACGCTTTGACAATTCATAAAAGTCAAGGTAGCGAGTTTGAGTGTGTTGTAATTCCGATTTGCGACATTCCGACTCCGTTGATTTTCAGAAATTTATTATATACTGCCATAACCCGTGCAAAGAAAATTTTAATAATTGTAGGAAGTTTAAATCAACTTAATAAGATGATAGAAAACAATAAAAAAACAAAAAGATATACAGCTTTAAAGAGTTTTTTAGTTAATGATTATGAAGATTAAATGGTTATTAAGAAAATATTTGTGCGCAAACATCTGCATCGCTTGTTCTGAAAGCGTTGAATTTCCAAAATACTTATGCAGTAACTGTAAAGAAGAATTAGACAAAACCAAAATGCATGCGCCAAAAGCAGTTAGTTATAAGAACAGAAGTTATTTAATTCATTGTGTTTATAAATATCAGGGCCCCGGCGGAGATATTGCAAAAGCATTAAAGTATGCGTATAAATTTCAAGCAACAGAGTTTATTGCGGCAGAGATTGCTAAAATGATTAAAAGAAAACATTTTGGTAAAATAGATTATATTACGTATGTACCGATGACTAAATATAAAGAAGTTAAAAGAGAGTTTTCTCAAACGCAGTTAATCGCCGAGCAATTATCAAAAATACTCAATATCAAAACTAAAAAATTATTAACAAAACCGTTTGAAACAAAAGAACAACATAAACTTACTCATGAAAAGAGAAAAAACAATTTAAACAGGGCTTTCAGAGCAAAGAAAAAGTGTAAAGGTAAGAATGTAATTTTGATAGATGATGTATGCACTACAGGTTCAACCTTATGTGAATGTTCGCAGACTTTACATAAAAAGGGTGTCAATAAGGTTATATTAGTATCTTTTGTAGGTACATAAAGTTGACACTGTAACAATTATTTAATATAATTTATGCCATAACGCATTAAAAGAGGTGAGTTTGATTGAATTCCGTATCTAAAGGACTTGTATGGAAAATATTTGAAAGATTCGGTGTACTCGGTACACAGTTCGTTCTTCAAATAGTATTAGCAAGAATTCTTGATCCTGCTCATTACGGGGTACTTTCTTTGATGTTAGTATTCACAATGATAGCAAATGTTTTTATTCAATCAGGCTTTAATACTTCATTAATTCAGAATAAAGATGTAACCGATGATGACTTTTCTTCAGTTTTCTGGGTATCACTTTTTATTTCTGTAATTTTATATATAATTATTTTTATAAGCGCACCGTTTATCGGCAAGTTTTATGATATGCCTGGGCTTACAGCGCCTTTAAGAGTTATTTCATTAGTATTATTACCCGGAGCATTTAACTCAGTCCAACTCGCAAAAGTAAACAGAGATATGGATTTTAAAAAAGTATTTTTGGGTAATATTTTGGGTGTTGTAATTTCCGGAATTATCGGAATAGTTTTAGCATATTCAGGCTTTGGGCTCTGGTCTTTAGTAGCACAAAATATGTTGAATATTATTGTATGCTGCTTAGTAATGGTATTTATAGTTGACTGGCATCCGAAATTTATAATTAATTGGCAAAGAATTAATGTCTTATTCAAATTTGGTTGGAAAATTTTAGTTTCTTCTTTGATAGATACTGTTTTTACCGAATTAAGAAGTCTTGTTATAGGAAAACAGTTTGACGAAAAGACTTTAGGATATTATAATAAAGGAAAACAATTTCCTCAATTCTTGATTAATGGTGTAAACGGAGCAGTACAAAGTGTTCTTTTGCCTGCTTTATCTAAATTGCAGGATGATATTGCGGCAGTAAAAGAACTTACTCGTAAATCAATTATTGTAGGTTCATACTTACTTTTTCCTATAATGGCAATATTAGCGGGAGTAGCAAGGCCGCTTGTCATTATTTTACTGACCGATAAATGGTTACCTTGCGTTCCGTATTTACAGATTTATTGCCTGACTTTGGCATTTTATCCTATTCACGCATGCAATTTACAGGCAATTAATGCTGTTGGCAGAAGTGATGTTTTCTTAAAACTCGAATTGTTTAAAAAATTTATTGGCGTTTTAGCCTTAATAATCGTTGTAGTGTTTTTCAAATCTCCGATAGCGATTGCAATTTCCGGCGTTTTTACCACTCTGATATCAACTTTTATAAATGCGTTTCCAAATAAAAAATTCATTAATTATACATATCTGCAACAAGTAAAAGATATTTTACCTTCTTTAATTTTATCGACCTTTGTTTTTTTAGTAATATATCTGATTCAATTTATAAAAGTGTCAAATTTCTTAATAATCATTATTCAGGTTTTAGTTGCAGTTATAATCTATTTAGGTATTTCTGCTTTGCTGAAATTAAGAGGTTTTAAACTGTCTTTAGATATTGTATTAGGTTTTATCAAGAAAAAGTAATTTTGTGAGGTGTTCAAATGTTAACTGCAATAGGAATTGATATCGGCACATCGAAAACTGTAATAATTCGCGGTAAAAATATCGTTTTAAATGAGCATACTGCAATACTAATGGATACTTATGACGATGTTCCTGTTGCATTCGGTAATGATGCATATAAAGCAATCGGCAGGAATTCGGAAAAATATGAAGTAATTTGTCCGATTGAACGCGGAGTTATTACTAATTACAATGCTGCTGAATATATTTTTGAAAATTTTATTTCAAAAACTACAGAAAACAAAATCACTCGTCCTAGGGTGATAGCGGCGATTCCTTGCTGTTCAACCTCTGTTGAGCGACGCTCTATTATTGAAGCATTACAAATCGCCGGATGCAGAAGCGTTGTTACTATAGAAACACCTGTTGCCGCTGCTTTAGGAATGGGAATAGATTTTTCAGGTCCCGGCGGTTATACGGTAATTGATATAGGAGCGGGAACAACCGATATTGCTGTTTTATCTTTGGGAAGGCTTGCAAAATGCGAAAGTATTAAACTTGCAGGAGTTGACATTGACCAAGCAATAATTAATTATGTAAAATCTAAATATAATATAATCATCGGTATTCATACAGCACAAATGGTTAAGCACAATATAGGTTCTGTAATTGAAAGACCGTTTGAAGTCGGAATGATGATAAAAGGTATTAACGCAATTTCCTTAATGCCTGACAGCGTTGAAGTAACAGACAGAGAATTATTTGATGTTATATATGAGACTGTTGAAAATATTTTTTCAAATATCAGTAATATCTTAATGGAAACTGCGCCTGAACTAGTGGGCGATATTAAAAATAACGGTATATATTTAACCGGTGGCAGTTCACTTTTATATGGTATGAAGGAAAAACTCTCGGAGTATCTCGGAGTAAATATAATTACATTTGATAATGTCGAAACCTGTGTTTCAAGAGGTTTAGGTAAGATTTTGAGGAATAAAGAATTTTTAAAAGCTGGAAATTATAATTCGGTAAAAGATATTTTATTAGAAGATGTAAGTATTCCTTGACAACAGACTTTTTTTGTATTATAATCTAAAATGTTCCGCTGGTGTGATGGAATAGGCAGACATGAGGGACTTAAAATCCCTTGGTGGCGACACCGTGCCGGTTCAAGTCCGGCCACCAGCACCAAAAAAATCGATAAGTCTTTCGGTAGATTTGTCGATTTTTCACAATGAGATTTTCATATAAAGGAGCGAATAGGCGATGTTGTTTGAAAATGGAGATAGAATTGTATTTGCAGGCGATTCGGTAACGGATATGGGAAGTGCAAATCCTGTTGGCGAGGGGCTTTTTGAAAGCCTCGGAAATGGATATGTTAGAGAGATTGAAAATTTACTGACCGCTTGGTATCCCGAACTTAATATTCGCGTAACAAATAGTGGAATTAGCGGCAACACAAGTCGTGACCTTGCGGCGAGATTCGACAGAGATGTTGTTGATTTAAAGCCCGACTGGGTATCTATATGTATCGGTATCAATGATGTATGGCGTCAATTTGATGTTCCGGCAATTCCTGAGGCTGCAGTGATGCCTCAAGAATATGAATCAAATATGGAAGAGATGATATTAAAAATTAAAGATAAGGTAAAGGGAATTTTTATTATTTCGCCATATTATATTGAAGTAAATAAAGAGGATTATATGCGTAAGCGAATGGACGAATATGTAGAAATATGCAAAAAACTTGCAAAGAAGTATTCACTATATTTTGTGGATTTTCAAAAAACATTTGAAGATTTCTGTAAAATCCAACATTCTTCCAAATTAGCATGGGATAGAGTACATCCTAACAGAATGGGAGCAATGCTTCAAGCAAAAGAGTTTGTAAAGCATATTGATTTTGATTTTAACAGATGATTTTTTGTTATAGCATACCCATGGGACACAGGGGACGGTTCTCTTGACACAATAGAACCGTCCCATTGTGTTATTGGATGTTTCTTTTGAAAAACTATTAAAATGATATCTTTATATTGATTTTTTCAGAGATTTGTGGTAAAATAAGTATGCAAAGAAAAAGAAGGTGTTTTTTCGCTTAAAACAGCCGATTTTACCCAGTTCTTTTTCGGACACGAATGACAAAAAATAAAGGGACTGTTTTACAGTCCCTTTATTTTTATTCAAGCCGACAGGCTTGGTATATCATCACGCTTTAGCGTGTATATCATCAACTTGCTTTGCGAGTTGCATCTCATCACACCTTTAAGTATGTATTAAAAACTGACGGCTTAATGTTATGCAATTCCTTATTTAATTGATGATATACAATGCTCCGCATTGATTAATTTTTATCTTTATTTTTGTATATTTGGATTATTTGTTCTGTCAAGTAAATAATCAACACTTACTTTATAGTAATCAGCCAATTTTATCAAAATTTCAGCAGTTAAAGAAATTACTCCTGTTTCATATTGAGAATATGTGTTTTGTGATACATTAAGGTATTTTGCTATATCTTTTTGTTTTATATCTCTATCTTCTCTAATACCTCTTAAATTCTTGAATTGCATAATAATCACCTCATAATTATTATGTAATATCTGTAATAAAGATATTGACATTTATCTGTAATACAGATATAATATTGTTGTCAAATCTTGATGAATATTAAGGAGGATAAAAATCATGGCAATTAATGTAAAATGCCCTAAATGCGGAAGTACAAAAGTTCAATTATCTAATGAATCAAATAAACACGGTTGTTTATATATGGTTCTATTCGGTGTTTGGTATTTTATGTGGATTATGTGCAAATGGTGTATTGGAATGATGATATTCATTTTCTATGATTGGTGGATGGCGATTATACACAAGGCATCAGGAAAAGGGTATGCGTGGAAAGCAAAAAGATGGTTTTCCAATCGCATAAAAATTTATTTCTGTCATGACTGTGGATACAATTTTAGAGCATAAGAAAATCTTGACTTTTCTGAGCCCTATCATTCGTGTTATTAAGTTCAAACTTTACAAAAATAAAACACTTCCTTTTGGAAAGTGTTTTATTTTTGTGTTTGTGTGTTTGCTCGAAACAGCATTTGAGCGTCAGGTCGACATCTTTTTTCGCTACGGGCACAAAACGATGTTAAGGCTAACACCGTAAACACTTGCGCTTCGCCCAAGCATGTTGCGCCTCTAACGCTGCATACTATAATACACAAAAGCAGTGTCCAATACAGGGGAGAGAAAACCGCCGCTGTATATCCTTAAATCTTAAGTTTTGTTTTTCTGTATTCTGACGGAGTCATTCCGGTTGCGGTTTTAAAAGTTTTGCTGAAATAGCTTGGTGCTATTATCCGCTAAAATCGTTTATATATATTGAGTATATAGAACCTCTGAATATTGTTCAAACTTAGTGTAAAATAAATGTAGGGAAAAATTGAAAAAAGATTGCTTCTTGTGTTTTAATAATGGTAGTAACCCAAAACCAGAACAAAACACAAAGGAGCAACCTTATGGAAAAGATTATAGC
>JAXJSP010000012.1:0-83822 GCA_036310005.1 Acutalibacteraceae bacterium
GATATTACATACAATGACGGAAGAAAAGAGCGGTTAAAGATTATTGATGTTTTGAACTTTTACACCAACGGCAAGACACCGCCAAAGATAACCGATGTATCATTTATCGGTGATGTATCACGGCAGGGTATTTTGCCTGACCTTGTAAAATACTTTATTGAAACAAGTCAATAAGCAACAAAAAAGCGGTTGAGGATTTTACACCTTAACCGCTGATTTTTTATGTTTTTTGACCGTTCGGACATCAAACGGACATCAAAAAAGGCTTGCAACAAGGCAAAAACCCTGTAAACAAGCCATTTTTTCGATAAAATAATTATCTCTTTGAGAACTGCGGAGCACGGCGTGCGCCTTTGAGTCCGTATTTCTTTCTTTCTTTCATACGAGGATCGCGGGTTAAGAAACCTGCTTTTTTAAGAGTGCTTCTGAGTTCTTCATTGTAAAGAAGTAAAGCACGGGAAAGTCCGTGACGAATTGCGCCTGCCTGACCTGTAACACCGCCGCCTGCAACAGTGCAAACGATGTCAACCTTGCCTTCAAGTTCGCATAAAGCGAGTGGCTGGCGAACGATGAGTTTTAATGTTTCAAGGCCGAAGTAATCATCAATATCTCTGTTGTTGATAGTGATTTTGCCTGTTCCGTTAGCATAAACTCTAACGCGGGCAACAGAACTTTTTCTTCTGCCTGTACCGTAAAAATAAGGTGATGATTCGTACATAGTTTACAGCCTCCTTCGCTTAAAATTCTCTGACTTCCGGTTTTTGAGCAGCGTGAAGATGTTCACTGCCTGCATAAACGTGAAGTCTTGTGAGTGCCTTGCGGCCGATTGTGGTATCAGGTACCATACCTTTAACAGCAAGTTCAACAGCCTTTTCGGGCTTTGTAGCCATAAGTGTACGGTATTTAACGGCTTTGAGTCCGCCGATATAACCTGAATGACGATAATATACTTTTTGGTCAAGTTTGTTGCCGGTAAGAATAACTTTAGATGCGTTAATGATGATAACATTATCGCCGCAGTCAACATGCGGTACAAACTCTACTTTGTGCTTGCCGCGAAGTAAAACAGCAGCCTCGGCAGCAACTGCACCGAGTGTTTTATCAGCAGCATCAAGCACATACCAGTTGCGGCTGATTTCGCCGGCTTTTGGCATATAAGTTGACATATCTATTTCCTCCAAAATTAAAAATCTTTTTTAAAGCCTTGTTATGATAACACATTACCGCTTTTAAGTCAACAAATTTTATAAAAATTTTTAATTTACAATTTACATTCTCGTTATTTCTTTGTTTTTCTTTCGTTTTTGTCGTTTTTCTAATTAATAAATTTTAAAAAATACAGTTTAAAAGCGAGAAAAAATGTGTTAAAATGAAAATCAAGGTGATAGTAATGCAAATGTTGATGTCAAAAATGAGAGCGGCAATAGACAAATATAAAATGATACAAGACGGTGATAAAATTGCTGTGGGCGTGTCGGGGGGAAAGGACTCTCTTGCGATGCTTATGGCGTTAAACAACATGCGTGTTTTTTATCCCAAAAAGTTCAGCATAGTTGCAATTACGGTCGATATGGCTTTTAACAATAAACAGGGCGATTTTTCGAAAATCGAAAAACTTTGCAAAGACAACGACATTGAGTATGTCGTTAAAAGAACGCAACTTTACGATGTGATTTTTAATCAGCGGAAAGAAAAAAATCCCTGTTCTTTATGCGCAAAAATGCGCCGCGGACTTTTGCACGATGCCGCTAAAGAACAAGGTTGTAATAAAATCGCACTCGGTCATCATTTAGACGATGCGGTGGTAACTTTTTATATGAATTTGCTCCAATGCGGAACAATAGGCTGCTTTTCACCGATGAGTTATCTGTCAAGAAAAGATTTGACTCTTATAAGACCTATGGTGTTTGCCTATGAAAAACAGGTGGTAAAAGTGGCAGACAAACTCGCACTTCCCGTAATTAAATCGGACTGCCCCGCCGACGGACAAACACAAAGAAAAAAAGTGCAGGACTTTGTGGACGCGCTTGAAAAACAAAACGGATACAGCGCAATATACGAAAAAACTCTCGGTGCTTTGCAAAGAGCAAAAATCGACGGATGGGGAATAGAATAACTTACTCTAAAAATCAGGAATAAAACTATCCTTTTCGCTGCCCTTTTGCTGAGTAAAACCGTTGTTTATGTTCAGGTAATCTGCGTAATCTAAAATAAGCGAGTATTCATCGTCGCTTACAGTAGTATTTAACTGCTCAAAGGGAAGGCGTTTAACAGGGGTGTACTGCCGCATAATCGAGATGTAAATGCTGTCTTTATATCTGCGGTGCAGGGTTTTTATGCATTTCATTGAGTGGTCGCTGTGGCCGGGCAAAACAAGATGCCTTACAATAACACCGCTTGTCATAAGTCCGTCGTCGTCAAAAGTCGGCGTCGGGCTGATTTCTAAAGCCTTGTCGATAAATCTGAGCGCAATATCGCTGTAATCTTGCGCAAAAGAATATTTAAGCGAGAGTGAATCGTCGCAGTATTTGTAATCGGCTAAAAACACCCTGACCTTGTTATCAAACAAATCTAAATTTTCTGCCTTTTCATAAGACGAGGTGTTGTATACTATCGGTTTTTTCGGTGTGTATATTTTCAGCGCCTCGCTTATTTTATGCGCGTAGTGAGTCGGGGTGACTAAATTAATGTTATGTACGGGTGAGTCGTCTAATTCTTTAAACACCTGCGCAAGAGCCTCAACGGAATATATCTTTCCGTTTGCAGTGCGGCTGATTTTACTGTTCTGACAGTAAATACACCCTAAATTACAACCGCAAAAAAATACAGCGCCGCTTCCGTTTGTACCGCTGATACAAGGCTCCTCCCAAAAGTGGGGCATAATTTTACTGATGTATATGTTATTGTCTGTCTTGCAATAACCGATATTTTCATCCCGGTCTGTGTTGCACTCTCTCGGACAAAGATTGCAAATGTAAATTATAATCACCTTCCGTAAATAACAGTTGCAAAATTTTATGTGTTAGTATATAATCAATCTTGTGACACGGACATTTAGCTCAGCTGGTAGAGCTTTCGCTTGACGTGCGAAAGGTCGGGGATTCGAGTTCCTCAATGTCCACCAACACAGAGCCTTGACACGCGTTTTGCGTGGTTGAGGTTCTTTTATTTTTCGCATTTTACCGCCAAAGTTTCGGGGTTTACGGTTATATCTCCGTGTAAATCGGTGCGGTAATATGTAATGTTGTTTTTGTTTAAACGCTCAAGCACCTGAGAGTGCGGATGATTGTAAGGGTTGTCAAGCCCTGCGCTTATAAGCGCGATTTGACAGCCGGTCTTTTCTAAAAATTTATTGCAACTGCTGTACCTGCTGCCATGATGCGCAACTTTTAAAACCTCGCACGAAAGACTGACACCGCTTTTGATTAAATATTTTTCATAATCTTTAGTCATATCACCCGTAAAAAGAAACCGCGTACCGTATGCAGTCACCCTTGTTATAATCGAACGGTCGTTTTCATCATCGGGATAGGAATATTCGGGCAAAAATTCAACCTTAAAATCTCCGAGAGTGAAATTTTCGAGCGTGTCTTTTGCAATAATATTTATCTCGTTTTCTTCGCAGTAGTCGATTATGTCCGAGTATTCGTCACATTCGTCATCTCCGTAAGGCGACATGGTATCAATAATAATACTGCCGACATCAATCTGACTTGCAACGCTTATAAAACCGCCCATGTGGTCTAAATGAGGATGAGAAATGAGTATAAATTCAAGTCGCTCAACTTCGTCATTTAAAAGAGTCTGTACAATATGCTGACCGCTCTGATAAGTACCGCAGTCTATTAAAAACGCATAATTATAACTTCTTACAAGCGTGCAATCACCCTGACCGACATCAATCATTTTTACATAACTTTGGCTTTCGGTGAACTCAACTTGCGATATATCATCTTCGGAAAATGTTAAATCTATGTTATAATCACGCGCGTTTTCCGTTACTGCGGAAACTACAGTAATAAGCGCGACTAAAATAATAACAAATAACGCCTGATAAGTTTTCCTGTTTTTCCACATAATTTTTCCTTAAAATACAAAGAGTGTCCGTGCGGGCACTCTTTAAAATTCATTCGCTTGTAGCCTGCATTTCAAGTAATTCCTGCTGACTCATAAGCACTTTTCTCGGCTTTGCGCCTTCAAACGGACCGATTACCCCTTTTTCTTCGAGTTGGTCCATAATTCTTGCGGCTCTTGCGTAACCGAGTTTTAATCTGCGCTGTAACAGTGAGGTTGATGCCTGTCCTGCCTGTACAACCACTTCCATCGCCTGAGGGAGCATAACATCATAATCGCCCTCGCTCAAATCATCAACGGAGTCGCTCGGCTGTAAAGAACCTTTTTTGCCCTTGACAGAGTCTGCCTGACGGTTGATTTCTTCAATAACATTCTGGTCATATTCAACACTTGTCTTGCGTTTAAGAAAATCAATGACCGAGTTAATCTCGTCGTCACTTACCCAGCAGCCCTGTACCCTCGTAGGCTTGTTTACTCCGACAGGGCTAAACAGCATATCGCCTCTGCCGATAAGCCTTTCCGCACCGGCGGTATCTATAATCGTGCGTGAGTCAATAGCGTTTGCGGTAGTAAGCGCAATTCTGCTCGGAATATTCGCTTTGATAAGACCTGTAATAACATTAACGCTCGGGCGTTGTGTGGCAATTACAAGGTGCATTCCGGCAGCCCTCGCCATTTGCGCAATTCTGCAAATTGAGTCCTCTACCTCTTTTGGCGCCGCCATCATTAAATCAGAAAGTTCGTCTATGAATATTACAATATGGGGCATACGCGCAAAACCGTTGTTCTTTTCCGCTAATTTATTATAAGCGGTAATGTTTTTAGCACCGCTCGCATTAAGCAGTTTGTATCTCTCAAGCATTTCGCTTACTGCCCAACCGAGAGTACCCGCCGCCTTTTTAGGGTCCGTTACAACAGGTACTAAAAGATGCGGAATACCGTTATAGTTAGACAACTCAACGCTTTTTGGGTCAATCATTATCATTTTGACCTCGTCGGGGCGTGCCTTGTATAAAATCGACATAATAAGTGAGTTCATACAAACAGACTTACCGGCACCGGTTGTACCTGCAATAAGTACATGAGGCATTTTCTCAATATCCATATACGCAATTTCGCCCGTAATATCCTTGCCGAGCACACAGGTAAGATTGCTCTTTGCCTCTTTGAATCCGTCGGACTCAATGAGTTCTCTGAACGACACAGACGAGCGGACCTTGTTCGGCAGTTCTATTCCGACTGCCGGTTTGCCCGGGATAGGCGCCTCAATTCTTACTCCGTCGGTTGCAAGATTAAGCGCAATATCGTCTGCAAGTTTTGAAATTGTCGATACTCTGACACCGGCTGCCGGCTGTAATTCATACCTTGTTACAGCAGGGCCTCTTGATACATCAATAACCCTTGTTTCAACACCGAAACTGCGTAAAGTATCCACTAATTTGTCAGCGTTTTGCTTTAATTCCTGTTTGATGTTTACCGCGCTGGCTCTCGGTGAATTTTTAAGCAGAGAAACAGGCGGAAACTTGTATTCGGGAATTTCGGGCGGTGCTGTTTGTGTATTATCCAAAGTGTTGATAGCCTTTATCGGCGCATCGTCGGATACTATGGTAATATTGCCCGAGTTAATATCCGAGAGCAAATCTTCGTTTACTCCTGTACGCTTTTTGCGTTCGGGTTTGCTTGCGGGCTTGATATCCGAGACGGGAACATTAATGTCTATTCCGTCCTCGCCCAAATAGGCGGATACGACTTTTTTGCCCTTGCGTTTTGATTCTTCGCGTGTAAGCAGTTCGGTTTCGTCATCCGTCTTTTGAATTTCAAACGGGTTTGTGTCCGATTTTTCACCCGCTATCGGCACGCTTATTTGCTTTGCAAAAGACGAAGAATCAACATCAAAGCCATCGTCTTCTTTTTTCTCCTGATGCTTTTCATAAGCAGATTGTGCGGTCTGCTTGATTTTTTCTGCCGGTTTTTTAAAGAAGTTGTAAACGGACAGTATTGAAGTGCTTGTAACAAGCACAAGATAAAGCAGGGCTAAAATTACTAATGTAATCGCGCCGCCTGTTTTACCCATAAGTTCTTTAATCGGGAAAGCAAAAATTGCACCTAGCGCGCCGCCGCTCCACCAATCGGTAAGGTAAACTTTTGAGATGCTTTGTGAAAAAGTTTCGCCATCTGCAACGCAGAAAATACCTATTGCCGCAGAAATTAAAATAAGTCCCAAAGACAGCACTATGCATTTTTTTGTTATGTATTTTGTGTCATAATCTTTAGCGCAGATTATCGCTAAGTAGAAAAGCCCCAAAGTAACGGGCAGACCTAAAATATTGCCGAACACACCGTGCCAGAAACCGTGAAGTGTAAACCAAAAACTGTCCCCTGCAACCACAAACAGGAAAAAAGAAAGAACACCGACAAAAAACAAAATTACCGATGCGATATGTTTGTTGCGCTTTTGTTTTGCTGTCTGCTTTGTGTGTTTTTTAGTCGTCTTACGCTTTGCCATTTTATCCTCCAATTATATGTACGCCCGAAAAACGGGCAGTTTAATTTTCCTCTATCATTTTATTGAGTTCGCCGAGCGCATCACAAAGCGAACCCTTTTTATCAATAAGTCCGATTTTTACCGCTGTGTCGGCATCAACAACCGAGCCGATGTCGGTAATAAGTTCACCTGTTTTCATCATAAGACGGGTAAACTCGTCAGCGTTTACCGATGAATTTTGCACCACAAAATCGGTAATGCGCTTTTGCATGCGCTCAAAATAATCAAGAGTCTGCGGCACTCCGAGAACAAGCCCGTTCATTCTTACCGGGTGTATTGTCATTGTCGCCGATTGCGCGATAAACGATTTTTTAGCCGATACAGCAAGCGGAACACCGATTGAATGTCCGCCGCCGAGTACTAAAGATACGGTAGGCTTTTTCATACCCGAAATCAGTTCGGCAATCGCAAGCCCCGCTTCAACATCGCCGCCGACGGTGTTTAAAATAATGAGCAACCCCTCAATTTCCTTGTCCTCTTCAATGGCAACAAGTTGCGGAATAGCATGCTCATATTTGGTCGTTTTAACCTCGCTCGGCAAAGTGCTGTGTCCCTCGATTTGCCCTATAACAGTCAGACAGTGAATACAGTGCTTGCCCTTGTCCGTCGTCACCGAGCCGCTGTCTTCAATGCTTTTTTGCATATCAAGGCTCATAGTGTCCCGAGTGTTGTCGTTTTCCTTTTGATTATTGTTTTTGCTGTTATTATCACTCATATAAATCGCCTCAAAAAGTTTTATACTTATTTTTGACAAAATATATAAAGATAATACATCAGCATAATTATATCAAAAAATCTAAAATGTGTAAAGTCGTTTTTAATTAAACACTTGAAAGCCTTGAATTTATAATGTAAACTTAAAGG
Organism: Acutalibacteraceae bacterium; assembly: GCA_036310005.1. Classification (GTDB taxonomy): domain Bacteria; phylum Bacillota; class Clostridia; order Oscillospirales; family Acutalibacteraceae; genus JAXJSP01. The sequence goes on from JAXJSP010000012.1 coordinate 7,484, forward strand.
CAAGGGGGATGGTACATAAGTGGCTGATTATCAAACACAGTTAGACGGTATTTTGCAAAACACAGACATAAATAATAAGCCGAGTTTACTGCTGCATTCGTGCTGCGGTCCGTGTTCGAGTTACTGTATTGAATACCTTGCAAAATATTTTCACATCACGGTATATTTTTACAACCCCAATATAGAGCCGAAAGAGGAATACTTAAAACGCCTTTCAACCCAAAAGGAACTTATAAGCAAATTAGGACTTTGTTCGCTCGAGGAGGGCGAGTGGGAAAACGAGGTTTTCACTGAAAACATAAAGGGACTTGAAAACGAAAAAGAGGGCGGCGCAAGATGTGAAAGATGTATATCTTTAAGAATTAAAAAAACCGCAATAAAAGCAAAGCAGGGCGGTTACGATTATTTTTGCTCGACATTAACCGTGTCACCGCATAAAAACGCGGATATGATAAATTCAATCGGCAAAGAATGTGAGCGCGAGTACGCAGTTAAATGGCTTGTAAGCGACTTTAAAAAGAAAGAAGGGTACAAGCGCAGTCTTGAATTGAGCAAAAAATATAATTTATACAGACAAAATTACTGCGGCTGCTCATACTCGATAAGATAAAAAATAAGGGAGATGCTTAATTACTCAAAGCATCTCCCTTTTAAATTATTAATTATTCGGTTACTTCTTCTTCAACCTTAACCTCTTCGACTTTATCATCGTCCTGACCATCAAAATCAATCACTTCGGCAGTCTTTTTGTTTTTCTTCTTCTTGTTAATAAGAGTAAGCACTGCAAAAACTACTGCGCCGACTACTAATGCCGCGCCGACAGCGATAACCGCAATCAAAACGGGAGAGAGCATTATGCCCGGACGGGAAACGCTTGCTTGCTGTTCATCCCTTTGAGATTTCTCTGCAGCCACATCGTTTTCCGTGCCTGTAAACATACCGTCGTACCATTCGGCCTCCGGAGTAACATCCTGCTGCGTTTCAATAGTGCCGGTAAAAGGCTTTGATTCGTCGCCGATTGTTTTTGGAGGTTCTGTGCTCATAGTACCTGAATACGGTTTAGTAGGAGTAACATTACTCGGATATGATGAGTCCCAACTGTAATAAGTTGTAACGGTAGGCTCATCTTCTGCGCTTGCAGTAATTAAACCTGTTGATACAAAAAGCATAGAAATAAGTGCTATGCTGATAATGACCGAAAGAATCTTTTTCAAAACAGTCCCCTCCAATATATAGATAAATACATTATACAATAACTAACAGATAATTACAATTATTTTTTCTATTTTCTAACTTTTGTAAAAAAATCGCTTAAAATTTTGGAACATTCGTCAATAAACAGCCCTTTATAAATATGCGGACGGTGAGAAAAGGGCATATCAAACATATTTATAACACTTCCGAGCGCTCCCGCATTTTCATCGCTTGCCCCGTAATAAACCGCTTTAAGCCGCGCGTTTATTATAGCGCCGGCGCACATGGGACAAGGCTCCAATGTCACATACATCGAGCAGTCGTTAAGCCGCCAGGTGCCGAGCGCCTTGCACGCGGAATATATCGCCTCGGTTTCCGCGTGGGATAATGCGTTGTTGTCGGTTTCTCTCCTGTTGTGGCCGACGGAGATAATTTTATTGTCTTTTACTATTACCGCGCCGACAGGTACTTCGCCGAGTAAGTAGGCTTTTTTTGCTTGCTGCAAAGCGCATTTCATAAATTCAATATCATTTTCCGAATAAATCAAAAACAGCACTTCCTATAAAGTAAATACAAATAATAATCGTTGCAGGCGAGGTTAAAAAGAAAGTTTTTACCGCCGCTTTACCGGGCAGACTGAGTCTGTCATTTTTGAGTTTTAAAAACGGGGTAGAATAATTCTTTTTAAGCAAAACATAACCTATGACACCGAGCGCCAAAAATACTGTATAATAACACCACTGGAAAACTATCGCGCTTTCATAACTTATAAATTCGTCGGCAAGCCCGACAAGTCCCGATAAAAGATTGTTAATAAAATGAAGCACAACCGCCGGAATAATCGAGCCTGTTACGAGCGTTAAGTAGCCGAGTATAAGCCCCATTAAAAGCGCAAACGGAATCTGAATGAAATTAGCGTGCATCAGGGCAAAAAGCAAAGAGGAAATTATAAGCGCGTTTTTATCGCCTAAATTCCGCAGCGCACCCAGAGTAACACCGCGCAGAGCGTATTCTTCAACTATTGCGGGTGCAACCGCGAGGGTGAGAAGATATAAAATCACACCGCCCGCCGAGTGAGGAATTTCAAAAGTAAAACTCATCGGAGATAAGTTGAGCAGAGAAAAGATTACGGATATAATATCGGTTAAAATATTGCTTACTGCGGTAAAGCCCAAAGCGACCAAAAACAGATAAAAAGAATATTTTTTATGATAAATTTTAAAATGCAACAGGCCTTTTGCGTAATTGCCCATAGTGAGTTTTGCGATAAAAAAAGTCGGCACAAATAAAATTGCGGAAAAAACAATCTGCTCAATTAAAAGCGCGTAGTCGTTTGTAATATATTCTTCCGTTTTGTCAAAACCCAAAACAATCATTAAAGCAAAAGTAAGAATTACGGACAACACAAGTATTGCTAACTGTCCGAACAAAAAGGCGGAACTTATGCGGTTAGAAAAAAAGCGTACAAATTTTTTCTCCCCGCTGTTTATATCTGGCGCAGGACAAGGCCTTTTATAATTTTTGACATATTTATATTGCATAATTTTAATCTCCTTTTAACTTAATGATATATTTTTTATTCTAAAATGTCAAAGGTATTGTAAAATTAATATTTTTTGTTATAATTAAAGCACTACGGAGGTAAATAAAAATGAACATAGTATCTTTAATTTGTATGGCTCTTTGCCTTGCGGCAACAGTCGCGGGAAGCATTCTTTTTTATAAAAAAAGCAGTATTGAAGGCAAGGCAAATTATATGGTAAGAAGCGTGTCCGGCAATATGGCAAGCGTTGTGGTTTTTTTATTGGTACAGGCTTTTTGTCTTACCGTTATGAATTTGTTGAAAACGCTGACGGGACTTGACTCAAATACATATATCGACACTGCACTCATAATAATGGCGACATCACATTTTTTAAATATGCTTTTTTGCCTGTTTTCCGTAATATATTCAAAACTGAACAGATTTATCTTGCTTGCAATAAGCGGCGCATATTCGCTTGTGCTCAGCGCAATCACCCTGATTGTATGTAAAAACAGCGAAGTGTTTTCTTATATTATAATCAGCGTTGCGGTAATGTTTGCCTTTATGATTTTTTCATCCGTAAACACCTTGCTCGATATTAACAACAAAGCACAAAAAATCGCTTTATGCGTTATTGACATAATAATACTTATTTTGTTTACCTTTATTATAATAAAAGTCGTCAATGTGGGCGTGTCGGTTTATCAGACAGGAATAGTCGGCAGCGTAAACAGCGCGCTTATTTATCTTGTACCGCTCGCAATTGTTGTCGGCTTGCCGCCGGTTTTAGTGCTGTTTTCAATTTTATCAAGTATTTTATCATCATTTCAAAAAAATATGTAAATACTAAATTCGGGTGGTTTAATGGACTCGAATATATTAAAAGGCAACCGCCTTGAATCAGTAAACAATTTGCTGATTATTGCGGTTGCTTTTGTTTTTGTAAATACAACTTGTGAACTTGTTTTTTATATGTTGCCTGTAAAAAACAGCACATCCTTATTCATTTTTTACCTTTTTAAATTATTAAGCCTTTTAGCGCTTGTAAGACCTTTAATCGCGGGTTATTTGAGAGGTTTACTGCCTTGCAGACAAACCGACTTGTTTTTTGTTTATTCAAATCTTTACGGTAAATATCTTTTGATGAGTTTAATCAAATATTTTATACTGCTTGTTTTCTGTGCCGCCACTTTAATTCCGTACGGACTTATAAACGCGTATTTTGAAAACAGCGAGGTTTTAAAAGTCACAGCGTATTTCTCTTTAATATTTTCCGTGATTTTAACTGCCTTGTTTTATTATAAATTTATTTTGTGCGACTTTTTGATTTTAGACAAAAATATAACACCGGCGGGGGCTGTAAGGCAGTCCTTCAAAATGACAAAAGGTAAAACATATTATTATTTAAAATTAAATTTAAAATACATTTTAATGTTGCCTTTGTGCATTTTCATAATACCGGCGTTTTATATTTTTTATAAACTTTTTTATAATACCGCAAAATTTTATATCTTTGCAGGCAGAGAGTCAAAATAATAATCGCAGATTTCTTTGATTTTTTCTTTGTTCTGACTTTGCGATTCGTCTTCAACCGCATATATTTTCATATCAAGGCTCTTGCCCGTCTGCATAGAATAATATGCATCTTCAAACAGCGCAGATTTTTGCGGCACACCGCCTAAATTCGCAAGGGCTTTTATAAAAGTATTCGGATCTCTTTTGCCTTTCGGAAACTCAGCGGGCGTATATATGTTTTCTGGTGAGAAAAATCGCTCAAGCGAGAACATTTCAACAACTTTTTTTGCAAGCGGCTGCGGTGTTGCGGTTATAAGACACATTTTGATACCCTGTCCTTTTAAATAGTAAAGCAGACTTTCCGCTTCGCCTTTAAAATTAATATCGTTTCTGTAATGAGGCTCCATTACAGTTAAAATATCCGTAATGGAATAATTTTTATTAAACTTTTCGTTTGCAAGGGCTATTGCTTTTAAAACAGGCAAAGAGTCCCAGTAATTTACATCCTCGTCGTCTTTGTCTTTAATCTGATAAAGTTCATAAACGCTGTTTCTCCAATAACCCATTGAAGTCAGCAGCGTTCCGTCCATATCAAAAACCGCATATTCAAAATCTGTCATAAACTTGTTCTGCCCTCTAATGCTCTTGATATTGTAATTTCGTCTGCAAATTCAAGACTTCCGCCGACGGGAATTCCGTAAGCCAGTCTGCTGACTTTAATTCCGAGCGGTTTTAACAGCCTTGATAAATACGAAGCGGTAGCCTCACCGTCAACGGTGGGGTTTGTCGCAATAATTACTTCTTTAACGGTATCGTCTTGAAGTCTTTTGAGCAACTCTTTAATTTTAAGTCTGTCGGGTGTCTTTCCGTCCAAGGGAGAGATGACTCCGTGCAAAACATGATACAGCCCGTTATATTCCCTTGTGCGTTCAAATGCCGCAACATCTCTCGGGTCTTCAACAACGCATATAACAGACTTATCCCTTGTGTTTGATGTGCAGATAGGACATACCTGCTCGTCTGTCAGATTCTGACAAACAGAGCAAAGTTTAATGTTTTGCTTTGCATCTTTTATTGCCGCACAAAGCAAATCTGCCTTGTCAACATCCATATCAAGAATGTGATATGCAATTCTTTGAGCAGACTTATGACCTATTGTAGGTATGTTCTCAAATTGCTCGATTAAACGCTCAAGCGGTGCTATCGAATAACTCATCAGAACATACCCGGTAAATTCATACCGCCCGTAATCGCGCCTAATTTTTCTTCGCTGTCGGCTTTCGCTTCACCGATTGCCGAATTTACTGCGGCACAAACCAAATCTTCAAGCATCTCAACATCGTCGCTGTCAACTACATCGGGGTTAATACTCAGTTTTTTAACCTCGTATTTTCCCGAAACGGTCGCGCTTACCATTCCGCCGCCCGAAGATGAGGTATATTCCTTTTCTTCAAGTTCGGCCTGAACATTCTGCATGTCCTCTTGCATTTTCTGTGCCTGACGGAGCATGCTCTGCATTCCGCCTTGTTGCATTCCCGGTACTCTTGCTTTCATATTGTTTTCCCTTTCTACATAAGCCCGTTGTTTCGGGCGTTGAGTATTATTTTATCAAGAGGGTCTTCCTCTTCTTTTTTTACTGCCTTTTTAGTATAAGGCCCGATGCGGTAATTCTTACCCGTAACCTTAAATATCGCCTGTTTTAATGCTGTGCGATGCCTTGATTCTCCGTTAATCATATCCTTAAACGACTCGTTTGCTATGTCAATAAGCATTAAATCGCCCTGTATATACGCAACAGAGCCTTTAAGCGCCGCTTTGAGCATTTTATCGGTAGAAGTAAGTTCACTGAGTACATCAGTCCATTGTGAAAATTCTCCGCTTTGCCCGATGTCGGCATCGGTTTGCTGCTTTTGTTCACTTTCAGGCTCCAAAACAGGCATTAAAGGCTTATCCTCTGTGTCTTGTATGCTCTCTGATTTTTGTACAACAGGGGCAGGGGTAGGTACAGACGTTGATACCGCCATACTTGTACCGCCCTTTTCAAGCGCCGCAATTCTTGACAAAAGCGCCGAGTAACTTGTGTCGAGTTCGGGGCAGCATAAAATTATAAGCGCCCTTTCAACCGCTGTTCTTCGCTCTGCGCCATTTGAAATTTTAAGCAAAGTTTCTTCAAAAACATCAATAGCGTGAATAATCTTCTCAACGCCCATAATGTCTGCCATTTGTGAAATTCTTTCAATTTCTTCTTTGGATGCCGGTACAAAACTTTCTGCGTTTTCAAGCGTTTTTACCATCATTAAATCTCTGAAATATGAGACCATTTCGGTACAAAGACGCGACAGGTCTTTTGAGCGCTCATAAAGATTTTTTATAATTTCAAGCGAAGAATTAACATCGCGGTTTGCAATAGCGAGCGCTAATGAACTTAAATATTCTCTGCCGGACAAACCTGCGACATCATATACTTTCTGCCCGTCAATCTTTCCGCCCTCGGCAGCGCAGATATCAAGCAGACTTAATGCATCGCGCAAGGCACCGTCTGCAAGTTTTGCAAGCGCAAAAGCGCCCTCGTCTGTCAGGTCGATTTTTTCGATTTGTGCAACCTGTTTTAGTCTTGCCATAATATCCTCGGGTGTGATTCTGCGAAAATCAAAACGCTGACAGCGTGACAAAATAGTCGCGGGAAGTTTATGCACTTCGGTGGTAGCAAGAATAAATATAACATGCTCGGGCGGTTCTTCGAGAGTTTTAAGCAACGCGTTGAATGCCGCGTTTGAGAGCATGTGTACCTCGTCGATTATAAATACTCTGTACTTTGCATTGACAGGGGTGTAAGCGGTGTTATCGCGAAGTTCTCTTATATCGTCAACACCATTGTTTGATGCGGCGTCGATTTCCGTAATGTCGATTAAAGAATCTGCAGCGGCCTGTTTACACATCTCGCACTTGTTACAGGGGTTGCCCTGCTGCAAGTCAAGGCAGTTTACCGCCTTTGCGAGAATTTTAGCACAGGTGGTTTTTCCCGTACCGCGCGAGCCTGTAAACAAATAAGCGTGGGAAAGTTTATTTTGTTCCAACTGATTTTTTAAAGTACGCACAATATGAGGCTGACCGTATACATCGTTAAAATCGGCAGGCCTGTATTTTCTGTATAAAGCACGATACATAAAATCACTCCAAAAAACAAAATAAAAGACAAAGCATAGACTTGTGCGCTTGGGTATGCGAACATACAGATTTACTGCGGCACACAGAAAAAACCGCTTAATGCTGCTCGGTTCCCCGCCTGACATGGTTCACAGCCTTCCGTCGCACAGGACCCGTACATTCGCAAGCCCTAACGCACAAGCAAAAAGCCTTGCCTTGTAAATATAATATATATCATAATTTTATAAAATTATCAAGTACTATTTACTCGGTTTGTATGAATGTGAGATTAAACGTTTTACCCCTTTTTCTTGTGTTGCTTTCTGTAAGCGGTGGGGGGTTACTCCCTCGTGTGTGCGGAAAGTCAGCGGTAATAAACAGCATCGCCTTGCCTAAAAGATAAGTATTATTTATGCGGTATAAATTGACATAAACGCGCAGATTTGTTATAATTATTTTAGTAAGAGAGAGTAAGGAGTGACCGAATTTATGAAACTTATATATGCTATAATTAATTCAGATGATGCGCAAAAAGTCCAGAATAACCTTACAAAAGAAGGTTACACTGTAACAAAACTTGCCTCAACAGGCGGATTTTTAAAAGTCGGAAACACTACTTTTTTAATCGGTGTCGATGAAGATAAAGTCGATGATGTTATTCAAATCATCAAAAAGTATTCATCAAAAAGAACACAGGTCGTTCCGGGTGTAAACACATATTCGGGTGAGTTTTCATCAGTTCCGGTTCAGGTAACTGTCGGCGGTGCGACAATCTTTGTAACAGATATTGAAAGGTTTGAAAAACTTTGATAAAAAATGCCTGCTTGGTAGGTAATGATAAATTATTGTCACAAATAGAAAATATGGCGGCAAACAAGCGTCTTCCTCATGTTATGATTATTGAGGGGGATGCTTTTTGCGGTAGAAAAACGCTTTCGGGTTACATAGCAAGGCTTGCTGCGTGTACGGGCGAAAACCCCTTGTGCGGCAAGTGCAGTGCGTGCGTACTCAAAGATAATCCCGATATTTCTTTGATTTCGCCTAACGAAAAAGGAATTATAAGCGTCGATACCGCGCGCAAGATAAGAAACGATGCTTATATTCTGCCGAACAATTCAAACAAAAGAGTTTTTATAATAGATAACGCGGGCAGAATGAATCAGGCCGCGCAGAATGCCTTGCTTAAAGTAATCGAAGAACCACCCGAAAAGTCGATGTTTATTTTTATCTGCAACTACACAAGCGAACTTATTGACACGGTAAGAAGCAGATGCGTTTTAATGCATATTGACTTGCCCGATGAAAAACAGGCGGTAGATTATATTATGAATAACTACGGTTTTTCACAGCAGGATACAGAGTTTGAAGTAAGGCGGTTTAGCGGTAATATAGGCAAAAGCCTGAACGCTTTAAACGGTGACGAGGGGTATTATAAACTCGCTTTGAAAATTGCCGAAACATCTATTGACAGTGAAATTAATACACAAAAATTGTTTATTGAATATGTCAGGGACATAAAGGCATTAAAGCAGATAACAAAAGAACTTTATACCGTGTACCACAATTTGCTTGTCGCAAAGCAGGGGATATACAAGGGAGAAGAATATTCCGATATTTGCAAAAAAGCCACAAAACACGGACTGTTTAATGCGGCAAAATGCTGTGAGCGTGCGCTTGAAGATTTCAACGCGACAATACCGCTTAACCCGGCAGACGGTGAACTTTATATTACCAATTTATGCACTTGTATTTGCGAGTCTTTTAGAGTATAATTGAGGCAAATCAAATTAACGGAGGACAAATAATGACTCAGGTCATATCTGTAAAGTTTAAACAAACAGGAAAATCATATTATTTTGATCCTGAAAACATAACATACAAAAAAGGGCAGTTTGTTATTGTAGATACAGCAAGAGGACAGGAATTCGGCGAAGTTGTAGCCGAAAACAGCGCTGTGCCTGATGAAAGCGTTGTAAAGCCTTTAAGAAAGGTTATAAGAATTGCAACGCAAAACGATATCCGTCAGGGTGAGGAAAACCGCAGAAAAGAAAAAGAGGCTTTTGATTTTTGCGAAAAGAGTATTTTAAACCGGGGCCTCGATATGAAACTTGTCGATGTCGAATACTCGTTTGACCGTTCTAAAATTTTATTTTATTTTACAAGCGACGACAGAGTCGATTTTCGAGATTTGGTAAAAGATTTGGCGGCACAGTTTCACACACGCATTGAGTTAAGACAAATCGGCGTAAGGGACGAGGCAAAAATGCTCGGCGGACTCGGAATCTGCGGTCAACCGTATTGCTGTTCGAGATTTCTCGACGATTTTCATCCCGTGTCAATCAAAATGGCTAAGGAACAGGGACTTTCACTAAACCCGACAAAGATTTCGGGCTGCTGCGGACGACTTATGTGTTGCTTGAATTACGAGCAGAACTGTTATGAAGATTTGTCAAAAACAACCCCGAGAGCCGGCGCTACCGTAAAAACACCGCAGGGTATGGGAACGGTAATTTCTTCATCAATACTTGAGCAGTATTGTAAAGTTAAAATCGACGGAAGCGATGCTTTAACAACATTTGACTGCAAAGATGTCACCCCTGTTAAGGCGGATAAAAACAAAAAGGCTGAAATTTCCGATAAATAATATAAAAAATAGGCTTGAAAATACAATCATTATGTGGTATTATACAAATGATAAAAGAGCAATAGCTTTTGACATTTTTCCAAAAGGAGTGTTTTATTATGGCATTTAAAATTAGTGACGAGTGCATTATGTGCGGTGCTTGTGCATCTGCTTGCCCTGCTGATGCTATCAGCGAAGGCGATACACAGTACAACATTGATCCTGAAGCATGCCTTGACTGCGGCTCTTGTGCAGCAGGTTGCCCTGTCGGTGCTATTTCAGAAGAATAATTCACAAGTTATACATAAAAAAGAGCAAAAAGGAGATGCTTCGTCAAAGAAGTTATCTCCCTTTACTTTTATATGGAGAAAATTGGCATTAAGGAGATGTTTTTTTGGACAAGTTGCAGCCGATAGGCGGAAATTTAGAAATTTTTGTAAGCAAAGAACACCGCTACGGTACAGACGCTGTTATGCTCTCTTATTTTTCAAAAGTTAAAAGCAAGGACAAAGTCTGCGAACTCGGCACGGGCTGCGGCATTATTTCGCTGCTTTTGTCAAGAGAACAAAAACCGCAGATTCTTGCAGTCGATATCCAACAAAACGCGATTGACCTTGTTCAAAAATCTATCGAATATAACAAGTTAAACAATATTACGCCCTTGTGCGCAGATTTAAAAACGCTTAAAGGCAAACAAGATTTTGATGTCGTGATAATGAATCCGCCCTATAAAAAAGCAAACGCGGGACTTCATTCGGACAACGACTCGATTAAAATTGCACGAAGCGAAATTATGTGCAATTTGTCGGATATCATCGACTGCGCAGACAGGCTGTTAAAATATTCGGGCAGACTTTGTATGTGTCAGCGCCCCGAAAGAATGACCGACTTAATCTGTGCTATGCGGGACAAAAAAATTGAGCCGAAAAGAGTGAGGTTTGTTCACATAAGAGATAATAAAGAGCCGATGCTTGTACTCGTTGAGGGGATAAAAGGCGCATCCTCCGGCTTAAAAGCCGAGCCGCCTTTAATAATTGAAAAACACGACGGTACTTATACTGACGAGGCAGAACAGATTTATGCCTTGTACAGACAGGCAAGGGGGTAAATATATGTCAAAACTTTTTGTAGTAGGTACGCCGATAGGAAACCTCGGCGACTTGTCGCAAAGGGCGATAGAGATACTAAACTCGGTTGATTTTATTGCGGCAGAGGACACAAGAGTCAGCGTAAAACTTTTAAATCATTTTAATATAAAAAAGCCGATTGTAAGTTATCACGAACATTCAAGCGACGAAAAGGAAGACTTTATTACAAGCAGAATTTTAAGCGGAGACACTTGTGCGCTTGTATCGGATGCGGGTATGCCCGTAATTTCCGATCCGGGTGTAAGGCTTATAAAAGAATGTTATAATCTGTCAATTCCCGTCGAGTCCGTGCCGGGCCCTACCGCGCTTGCAACCGCGCTTGCAATAAGCGGAATTGAGTGCAAAAGATTTTGCTTTGAGGGTTTTTTGAGCGTGAACAAACCGTCAAGAAAAAAGCATTTAGACGAGTTAAAAGACGAAAAAAGACTGATGATTTTTTACGAGGCGCCGCATAAGTTGCCCGCAACGCTCAAAGATATGTATTCGGTTTTCGGCGAGCGCAATATAGTAATCGTAAAAGAACTTACAAAAATTCACGAAAAAGTAATACACACAAACTTTAAAGACGCTATTGCCATGTATGAGCAAACCGTACCAAAGGGCGAATATGTGCTTTTAATCGAGGGTGCCGGTGAAGAAAATACACAGTATGCTTTGTCCGATGCGGTTAAGGCGGCAAAGATTTATCAAAGCGAGGGGTTAAGCGCCGCACAGGCGGCAAAACGAGCGGCAAAGGAATTTGATTTTACAAGAGGGGAAATATATTCGTTAATTTGCAAGTAAGTGAAAGTATATATTTATATATACTTTTTTCAAAAAGTGTGATATAATATATCGATAATATTTTTTCAAAAAATATTAAATTTACAAAAAAGCGGGTGAGAGTATGAGAAAAATTATTGCGTTAATTATAAGCGCGGTGTTTCTTATACTTTCTTTTTCATCCTGTTCGGTGCTTGAAAAAGATGCACAGCAGTTAATGGGCGCACCTGTTCACACAGGCAACAACAACCTGATAATAAAAAGCGTTGAGGAATATCTGGGCGGTGACTTTTCTTTGCTTTATCCGAGCGAGGACGAGCAGTCAAACGCCATTACAGTTTTCGGCGGCGGCACGGATGCTGCGGTGCTTTGCAAAAGCGGACCGAAACTTTTGTGTTTATATTTAAAACAGGCAGAAACCTGGCAGGTTATAAACAGCGTCGAGTTGTCGGCGGAACAGATTTTAAACTCCGAACTTAAATCTTTCGATGCGGGAGAGGGACTGCTCGTTTTTTATAAAAACGCCGAGAAAACCTGTCTTGATGTTTTGATTATAGACTCTGAAATCAAAAAAGATAAAACAATAGAGTGCAATTTTTATTTAGCGGCCGATTTTGATGCCGACAAGAAAGACGAAATCACCGTTTTCACCGACGATAAAACGCAACTTTATAACACCGACACAAGCGCAAGTCCGCTTGCAAGTTTAGACTATTGCGTTGATACCGAAAAATCTAATATCACAGCAGGCAAATTTTTTGACGATATAAACGCGGTTTTTATTGATGACAGCAAAAACGGTGAAATTAAATCACAAGTTATTTATCTTAAAAACAACGAGTTTGTAAAGGCGGTAGCGAGTGATGACGGAATAAGTCACTATGACGAAAAAATAGTATCTCTTGATATAAATTCGGACGGTATTACCGAAGTGCCTTTTGTATCGCTGATGCCGGGATATGACAGCGACGAGGCGGTATATTTTATAGACTATAAGCAGTACAACTCGGTTGAGTTTGAATCGGCGGTGTCGGGCGACTTTGATTTTAACAACTCATATTACATAAACTTTCCCGACAAATGGAAAGGCAGCGTTACTGTCAAAATTGACAGCGCTAACAATACGCGGACTTATCTGTCATACAGCGAGGAGCAAAATAAATTCGGCGCAGAACTTTTAAAAGTCGGAGTATATACAAAGGATGAATATACAAAAATCGACAAGGGCAATATAATCGAACTTTCAACACAGGGCGATAAAGTTTATGTTGCAAAAATACTGAATAAACTTAATAAATATGCAGTGGACGAAGCACAGGTAAAAGAGATGTTCAATCTTATAAACAGAGGGGATAAAAAATGAAAAAAGTACTTGTAGTAGAAGACGAAACAGCGATAAGAGAATTTGTAGTAATCAATCTGGAAAGAGCCGGATATCAGACGGTTGAAGCAAGCAGCGGTGAGCAGGCACTTGAGATTTTTTATCAAAACAAGGACAGCATTAAAATTGCGCTTTTGGATATTGCCTTGCCCGGCATTGACGGTATGCAGGTGTGTAAAGAATTAAGAGCAAATTCCGAAACGCTCGGCATTATTATGCTTACTGCACGCACACAGGAAATGGACAAGGTAACAGGACTTATGCTCGGCGCGGACGACTATGTGACAAAACCGTTTTCACCAAGCGAACTTGTCGCAAGAGTCGACTCTTTGTACCGCAGAATAGAACTGCAAATCAAACAGTCAAGAAAAATGGTAAGCGAGGAAATTACATTGGGCGAGTTTACTCTCAACACGCGTCGTCGTTCCTTGCTTAAAAACGGAAAAAATATTGAACTTACACAGGTTGAGTTTCAGATTATTGAATACTTCTTTACTCACCCCGATGTTGCACTCGACAGAAGCGACATATTAAACAGAGTCTGGGGAGAGGCATACTACGGTGAAGAAAAAATCGTCGATGTTAATATTCGCAGACTTCGTATGAAAATCGAGGACCACCCTTCGTCACCTACTCGTCTGGTTACCGTATGGGGACTCGGATATAAATGGGTGTCTGAATAAGTAAAAGCGAAGATAAAAAAAGGACGGTGAGAGAAAATTTTTGTTAAACTTAAAAGTATAAAGACAAGCATGCTTATAGTGTCGCTGTCTTTAATCGTGTTTGCTATGACTTCTCTTGCTGTTGTTATGGGCTTTTACACCCGTTCTTATTATTACAGTAAAGTATATGATAAACTTGACAGTATTGCTTATTCTTACGATTATCTCGCAATAAGCAACGGTGACTTTGCCGAAAACGCAATCAACGCTGTTGCCGATTTTGATAAAAGAGATATTGCTGAATTGCAGATTTTTGATGTCAACGGGCAAATGCTTTGTTCATCATACGGACAGGTAGTAGAAGATATAATGCCTGACTATGAAAACGCCCTTATAGACTCAAAAATCGGCAGAGCGGGATATAAGTCGTCGGCAAAGGAAAATGTAATTGCCTCTACCGTGCTTATTAAAAACGAAAAAGGCGAAACGCTCGGAGCGGTAAGATGCGTTACAAGCGCAAAAGGTATTTCAAGACAGGTTTTACTTGTGGTACTGCTTATTTTTGCGGCGGCGCTTGTAATCATCAGTATTGCGTTTTTGTTCTGCTTAAACTTTATAAAGGGCGTAATAAAGCCGATAAATAACATCTCCGATGCTGCAAATAAAATTGCAAAGGGCGATTTTAAGCAAAGAATAGAGCCCGCCGCTTTAAGCGAGATGGGTGAACTTGTAAACAATATCAACTCAATGGCTGAGGAATTAGAGTCGAGCGAAAAAATGAAAAACGAGTTTATTTCCTCCGTGTCACACGAACTGCGCACGCCGCTTACCGCAATCAAAGGCTGGGGCGAAACCGTGCGTATGTCAAAAGATGCCGATATGCGGATAGTAGATAAGGGCATCGAAATTATTATCGGCGAAACCGAAAGACTTTCGGGACTTGTAGAAGAACTGCTTGATTTTTCAAGATTGCAGTCGGGCAGAATGACTTTCAAAGAAGAAAGAATTGATATTCTGGCAGATTTAAGCGAGGTTGTGTATATGTATCGCAAGCCTGCGCTTGAAAAAAATATCACTTTAACATATAACGAGCCTGTATCAATCTGCACCGTCATCGGCGACGAGGCAAGAATAAGACAGGTGTTTATCAACATAATTGACAACTCTATTAAATACAACCGATATGGCGGTATGGTTTTAGTAGAGGTCGAACAAAACGATAATTCAATAAAAATTACCGTTGCAGATACCGGTATCGGTATACGCAGAGAAGATGTAGACAAGGTTAAGCAGAAATTTTATCGCGTTGGCTCCAATTCGTCTGTCCGCGGAAGCGGTATCGGGCTTGCGGTTGCAGACGAGATTATCAAGCACCATAACGGAACGCTCAAAGTCACAAGCGAGGAAAATGTCGGAACAAAAATCACCATTACCTTGCCTACCGTATCAAACCTTATTTAATCTTTTCTAAGGAGGAAAGAATTTTTGAGCAAAAACACATGTAAAAAAACTTCAATAGGCGGACAGGCGCTGATTGAAGGTATTATGATGAGAGGCCCCAAAAAGACCGTAATGAGCGTAAGACAAAAAGACGGTGCCATTATAAGAGAAGAAGTAAAATGGGACTCTCTTACAAAGAAAAACAAGTTTTTCGCGCTCCCGATTATAAGAGGTATAGTCGCTTTTATCGAAAGCCTTGTATACGGTTATAAGGCGCTTATGCGTTCTGCGGACCTGTCGGGAATGTTAGACGAGGAGGAGGGCGAAAAAAAAGACAGCGGTACATTAATGGGAGTAATCGGCGTTGTTTCTCTCATTTTGGGTTTAGCCCTTGCAATAGGACTGTTTATTTATCTTCCGATTGCTCTGTTTAACGGACTTGACTATTTAATAAAAGCCGATTTAAAACCGTATAAAGTAGTAATCGAGTCGGTGGTAAAAATAGCAATTTTTATCGCATACATCTGCTCTGTTGCTTTAATGAAAGATGTAAGACGGACTTTTATGTATCACGGAGCCGAGCATAAAACAATATTTTGTTATGAACAGGGACTGCCCTTAAGTGTTGAAAATGTCAGACCTCAACGCAGATTTCATCCCAGATGCGGAACCTCGTTTATGATTTTAATGCTTATTGTAAGCATAGTTATAAACTTCTTGCTTATTTTAATCTTCCCCGGGTTTAAAAATCACAGCATCTTATGGGGTATTGCAAAAATACTGATGATACCTTTAATCTGCGGTATCGGTTACGAACTGATTAAATTCTGCGGCAAGAGAGAAAATTTAGTTACCAAAATAATTTCGGCGCCGGGTATGTGGCTGCAAAGAGCAACAACAAAAGAGCCCGATGACGATATGATAGAAATAGCAATAGACGCGCTTAAAGCGGTAATTCCGGATAATCCGGAGGACGACAAACTGTGATTGAAAAAGAAATAAAACTCTTTTGTCAGAAAACGGGAGAAAGTGAGCAAAGCGTCAAAGACCGCCTTGCAAACGGTGAGCCGCTTCAGTATATTTTAGGCGAGTGGGAATTTTACGGACTTCCTTTTAAAGTCGGCAAGGGCGTGCTTATTCCGCAACCCGATACTGAAATTTTAGTAGAACAGGCACTGAAATTTGCAGATAAAAATTCAAAAGTGCTTGATTTGTGTTCGGGCAGCGGATGTATCGCGATTGCAATCAACAAATTAAGCGGCGCCGATACTACCGCAACAGAACTTTACGATGATGCCCTGCGTTATTTATATGAAAATGTAAAACTCAACAACGCACAAGTGTCAGTCATAAAAGCGGATGTACTAAAACCGCCCGAAATTAAAGACAGGTTTGACATCATCACAGCAAACCCTCCTTATATTGCGTTTAGCGAAAAAAATACACTTTCAAAAGAAGTTTTAAGTGAGCCGCACACCGCGCTTTTTGCGGACAATGACGGATACGAGTTTTATTATGCGCTTAAAAAATATATACCTCTGCTCAAAAACGGAGGACACTTTTTATTTGAAATAGGCTATAAACAGGCACAGCGCGTGTGTGAGATTTTTAAAGAATACAGCCCCGAAATCATAAAGGACTACTCGTCAAACGACAGAGTCATTATGGGGACATACAAAGGTTTATAATCAAGGCATAACATTATATAAGACGGAGGAATTTAAAGTGGATATTCAGGAAAAAAAGCAAAAAGACGAGGCGCTTAAAACCGCCTTACAGCAAATTGAAAAGAAGTTCGGCAAGGGCAGCGTAATGAAACTCGGCGAAAATGTTGCGATGAATGTTGAAGCGATTTCAACAGGCTCAATCGCACTTGATAACGCGCTCGGAATAGGCGGACTTCCGAAAGGAAGAATTATTGAAATTTACGGTCCCGAGTCATCGGGTAAAACAACCGTTGCGTTGCACGTAGTTGCAGAGGCGCAAAAACAGGGCGGCGAGGCTGCATATATAGATGTTGAGCACGCACTCGATCCTATTTACGCTAAAAATTTAGGTGTTGATATTGACTCGCTTTTGGTATCACAGCCTGACGAGGGCGAACAGGCTCTCGATATTGCGGAAGCACTTGTGCGCTCGGGCGCTATTGATGTTGTTGTAGTTGACTCGGTAGCAGCACTTGTAACAAGAGCCGAAATTGAGGGCGATATGGGTGATAACCATGTCGGTGTACAGGCAAGACTTATGTCACAGGCATTAAGAAAACTGACATCCGCAATTTCAAAATCGAACTGCCTTGTTATTTTTATCAATCAGTTAAGAGAAAAAGTCGGCGTTCTTTACGGAAACCCCGAGGTTACACCGGGCGGCAGAGCGCTTAAATTCTATTCTTCCGTAAGAATTGAAATACGCAAGGGCGAAACCTTGAAATCAGGCAGCGAGATGATAGGCAATCACACCAAGGCGAAAGTCGTTAAAAACAAAGTAGCACCACCGTTTAAAACTGCCGAATTTGATATTATGTACGGTGAGGGTATTTCACAAACAGGCGAAGTGCTTGACCTTGCAGTTCAGTATGACATCATCAAAAAAGGCGGCTCGTGGTTCTCATATAACGACAACCGTTTGGGACAGGGCAGAGATAATATCAAAAAGATGTTAGAGCAACAGCCCGAATTTTTCGAAGAAGTAAAAGAAAAGGTGCTTGCCGCAATCAAGGGAGAAACAGGCTATGAGGCAGACTACGGTATGCCCGTAACACAGCAGAGTGTTCCTGCCGCAAAATATGACATTCCGCTTGAAGAAGAACCAAAACGCAAAACAGTATCATCTAAAATCAATTTAGATGTCGATGTTGACGATTAATGACAATCACAAATTTAAGTATCAGGCGAGGCGGACTGTACGCTGTCACCTTTGACAATCTGTGCGAGTGTGAAAACGCGGAAAAAGAAAACGAAAACACCCTTTTAATTTTCAGGGATACTTTTGATTTGTCTTGCTATAAAACGGGAAGCAATTTAAGTTTGGAACAGATAAACGAACTGAATTTTAAGTCTTTGTGTGACAGGGCATATTCAAAAGGGCTTTGGTATTTAAACTATAAAGACTACACTAAAAAGGCTATGTACGAAAAACTTGAGGGGCAGTATCCCGAGTTTGCGTGCGAATTTGCGGTTGAAAAATTAATAAGGCTTCATATAATTGATGATATGCGTTTTGCAACACGATACGCGGAAATTTTAATTAAAAACAAAAACACACCAAAAAAACAGGCGGTGTATAAACTTGTTTTAAAGGGTGTTGAAAAACAAACTGCGCAGAATGTATGCGACGATATAGACATAGACGAGTCGGCACAGTTAAAAGAACTTGTTGAAAAAAAGTATGCACACCGACTCAAAAACGAACAGGAGATAAAAAAAGCGACCGCCTCATTGTTAAGAAAAGGTTTTAGTTTTTACAATATAAAATCGGCATTAAAGGAGTTTGCCGATTTTTCATCAGATGAAGGAGAAGATTAATGAATTACAGCGTTGGTATGGTGTCACTCGGTTGCCCTAAAAATCAGGTTGATGCGGAAATAATGCTCGCCGATTTAAAAAACGCGGGATTTTCAATTCGCTCAAGCGAATATGATACCGACTGTGTTATTATTAACACCTGCGGCTTTATTGAAAGCGCAAAAAAAGAGGCAATAGAAAATATTTTGGAACTTGCCGATATAAAGGCGGAGGGCAGAATAAAAGCGCTTGTAGTCACAGGCTGTCTTGCCGAGCGCTACAAAGAGGAAATCAAAAAGGAAATGCCCGAGGTTGATGCGGTTGTCGGACTCGGCTCAAACTGTGATATTGTAAAAATCGTAACCGATGCCATCGAGGGCAGACAGACCGAAAGTTTTAAGGATAAAAGCGCGCTTTGTTTTGACGGTGAAAGAATGCTCTCAACACCCTTTTATACCGCGTATTTAAAAATCGCAGAGGGTTGCGACAACTGTTGTACATACTGCACTATCCCGATGATAAGAGGCCGCTTCCGTTCAAGAAGTATGGAAAGTGTTATAAATGAGGCAAAACTGCTTGCCGACAGGGGCGTAAAAGAACTGATTTTAGTAGCACAGGATACTACAAGATACGGAGAAGATTTATATTCAAAACCGATGCTTGCCTCACTTCTGACAAAACTTAATGAAATTGACGGTATAAAATGGATAAGAACGCTTTATACATACCCCGAAAGAATTGACGATGAACTGATAAGCGCGGTTAAAAACAACAAAAAAGTCGTAAGTTATTTTGACATTCCGCTGCAGCACTGCAATAAAGAAATTTTAGAAAAAATGAACAGACGGGGCGACGAGCAGAGTTATTTAGCCCTTATTGAAAAAATAAGAAAAGCAATACCGGATGTAACCTTGCGTACTACTTTTATAACAGGTTTTCCGTCAGAAAGCGAGGAGCAGTTTGAACAACTTTGCAATTTTGTTAAAAAGGCAAAGTTTGACCGCGTAGGCTGTTTTGCTTATTCGCAAGAGGAAAATACCGTTGCCGGCAATATGCCAAATCAGGTTGACGAGCAGACAAGGGTAAGACGCAGTGAAATTATAATGGATGTGCAAAACAGAGTTATAAACGAGAAAAATTTGAAATACATTGATACAGTACAACAGGTCCTTGTTGAAGGATATGATGATTATATCAAGTGTTATTACGGAAGAACCAAGGCAGATGCGCCCGAAATTGACGCAAAAGTTTTCTTTACTAAAAAAGACGAAAGTATAAAAGCGGGCGATTTTGTAACCGTAAAAATTATTGATACAATTGAATATGATTTACTCGCCGAGCAGATTTAAGGGAGAAATAAAATGAATATACCAAACAGATTAACAGTATTAAGAATAATTTTAGCACCGATTTTTTTAGCGGTGCTTGCGGTTGATTTTCCTTTCAATTATTTCGTGTCCGCAATAATTTTTATAGTTGCAAGCCTTACCGATATGCTCGACGGACAAATTGCACGCAGACAGAATTTAGTCACCGATTTCGGAAAATTTTTAGATCCTATTGCAGATAAAATGCTCACCGAGGCCGCATTTCTCGGAATGATGTTTTTTGAAGAGTGTTACGGTATGCTGTGGGTGAATTTCATAATTTTAACAAGAGAGTTTTTGGTAACAAGCGTGCGCTTGATGGCGGCAAGCAAGGGCGGAAAAGTAATTGCCGCAAATATATGGGGCAAACTCAAAACAGTAACTCAGATGACAGCAATTATTATGACGCTCATATTTAAAGGCATGCTTGAGTTTGAAGTAATAAGCAGTATTGTATGGCTGAAAACCTCAATGGTGGTTTTAATGAACACAGCAATCTGGGCAAGCGTAGTTTTAACCGTAATTTCGGGAATTATTTATCTGATTCAAAACAAAGAAAGTGTCGGATTTAAAAAATAAGTGGACAAATTTAAAAATTTGTATATAATGAGAATAGATGCGTTTTTCAGAAAAGAGAAGTAGTATAACCGAAAATAACAGAGATAGACTTTCATCGGCTGTAAGAAGTCTTTATCGGTAGGTTTTATGAAAATGCGCTTTTTGATGCACCCCGTAGGAAATGACAGGGCGGTCGACTCCGTTATAAGTCTTTGAGAGTTATAAACCGAAGTGGAACCGCGAATTACTTAAATTTCGCCTTCGTGTGCCAAAAGCACGCGGAGGTTTTTATTTTGGAGAAAAACTATGTTTGATTTATTAAAACAGGATATCGCAACAATAAAAGAAAGAGATCCCGCCGCACGCAGTGCGCTTGAAATTTTACTGCTTTATCCGGGCTTTAAAGCAGTCAGAGCGCACAGAAAAGCAAAACGCTTATACGATAAGGGACATTATTTCAGAGCAAGAAGAATTTCACAGAAAATTGCAAGAAAAACAGGTATTGAAATTCATCCGGGCGCAACAATCGGAAAAGGTTTTTTCATTGACCACGGAACCGGCGTTGTAATCGGCGAAACCACCGAAATCGGCGATAATGTCACAATTTATCAGGGCGTGACCTTGGGCGGTACGGGTAAGCAAACCGGCAAGCGACATCCTACAATAGGCGATAATGTTATGATAGGCTCGGGCGCTAAAGTGTTAGGCCCTATAAAAATAGGCAACAATTCAAAAGTCGCGGCCGGCGCAGTAGTACTAAACGATGTACCGTCCGATTCCACAGCAGTAGGCGTGCCGGCAAGAGTGGTAAAACGCAAAGGCGTTAAAATAGATTTGGACCAGGTGCATATTCCCGACCCCGTATCACAGGAACTGTGCAGACTGCAAACGGAAATAGACAAACTGAAAAAGGAGATAAATAATGAAAATTTATAACACCCTTACAAGAGAAAAAGAGGAACTGAAAACCGTTGAGGAGGGCAAAGTAGGTATTTATGCTTGCGGCCCTACCGTTTATAACTATATCCACATAGGCAACGCAAGACCTCTTTGCGTATTTGATGTGCTAAGGCGCTATCTTGAGTGGAGAGGTTATGAAGTAAACTTTGTCCAAAACTTTACCGACATTGATGATAAACTTATCAACAAGGCAAACGAGGAGGGCATTACGGTACCGCAGGTTGCAGAGCGTTATATAAAAGAATTTTTTATCGACTCAACAGGACTTAATATAAAAAAGGCAACTACTCATCCGAGGGCTACGGAAAACATTGACGAGATTATCGGCATTATTTCAACACTTGTTGAAAAAGGCTATGCTTATGCATCGGGCGGAGATGTGTATTTCAGGACAAAGAAGTTTAACGAGTACGGTAAATTATCACATCAGCCGCTTGAAGATTTGGAGGCGGGCGCGAGAATTGATGTCAACGACGTAAAAGAGGACCCGATGGACTTTGCACTCTGGAAAGGCGTCAAACCCGGAGAACCTTTCTGGCCTTCGCCCTGGGGCGACGGAAGACCGGGATGGCATATCGAATGTTCTGCTATGAGCCAGAAATATATCGGCAAAACTCTTGACATTCACTGCGGCGGACAGGACCTTATTTTCCCGCACCACGAAAACGAAATAGCACAAAGCGAGTGCGCTTCGGGCTGCGCGTTTGCAAATTACTGGATGCACAACGGATATATCAATGTAGATAACAGAAAAATGTCAAAATCGCTCGGCAACTTCTTTACCGTAAGACAGGTTGCGGAAAAATACGGTTATGAGCCTATCAGATATCTGATGATTTCTTCACATTACAGAAGCCCGATTAACTATTCTGTGGAAATTATCGAGCAGTCAAAAAATGCGCTTGAGCGACTTTATAACTGCCGCGATAATATCGTGTTCAGATTAAAAACCGCAAAGGTCGGAGAAAGCACGGTCGATTTTAATAAATATAAGCAAGAGTTTATTGACGCTATGGAAGACGACTTAAATACCGCAGACGCAATTACTGCTGTGTTTAATCTTGTAAAACAGGTTAATACAATGCTCAAAGGCGAGGTATCAAAAACCGACCTTGAAAACGCGCTTAGTATGTTTGACGAACTTTGCTCGGTCTTAGGCCTTGTATATAATGTTGCAGACGATTCTCTTGACAGCGAAGTAGAAAAATTAATCGCCGAACGCACTCAGGCAAGAGCCGACAAAGATTTCAAAAAAGCAGACGAAATCAGAGATAAATTAAAGCAAATGGGAATAACCTTGAAGGATACACCGCAGGGTGTAACCTGGACAAAAGACTAAAAAACAAAAGCCCCGTCATAAGACAGGGCTTTTGTTTTGTTTTGATTACTTATGTTGTTCAATCCAAGCGTCAACTTTTGTTTTTGCCAATCTCTTAATTGACTCTGTAGGATACGGAGATTTTGCTCCTCCGTTAGTATAAACAAAATAATTACCTTGTTCGGTTACATATAAAGTTTCTTCATAACCGTCTTCATCACCAAAATTACCATAAGTAAACTTTTCGATAATTACTGCAGTATCGGTATCGTAATCAATCTTGCAAATAGTTGCTTTCATTTTTTTCACCTCTCATAAGTTTACTGATTAAATTATATTTAATATTTCATATACCGTCAAGTGTTTCGACGAAATTGCACAAAAAAATTACAAAATTTCGGTATTTCTCACAAAGCGGTTGATTTTTTATACTCATATTTGTGTTGTTTTTAGCGATAAACGGGCGAGAGCGGTCTTTGTCAGATACGGTAGAATCGAGTTGAAAATCAAATATTTTAAGTTGTTAAACATCGGGTAGTATGATATAATAAAGTATTATTTGTGTAATTAATTTCGGAGTTGATATATTTTGAGCAGAAAAAGGTGGGTTGTGTCCGCCGGCGATAAGTTTCTTGCAAAAGAAATTGCACAGGAATGTCAGATAGATGTTCTTGTTGCTTTAATTCTGGTCGCCCGCGGTTATACCGATCCGTTTGAAGTTGATCAGTTGCTCGAACAAGACGGACAACTTTGCGATCCGTATGAGTTTGTCGATATGGAAAAAGCAGTTGAGCGAATAAAAACAGCAATAGAAAACAAAGAGAAAATCTGTGTATACGGGGACTATGATGCGGATGGTATTACCTCAACGGTAATGCTTTATTCCTATTTAAAGGAAAAAACGGACAATGTTTTATATTATGTCCCCGAGCGAGCAGAAGGTTACGGGCTTAATAAAAATGCGATTGAAAAATTAAAAGAGGAAAATGTTGATTTAATCGTTACTGTCGATAACGGAATCAGCGCAAACGAGGAAATAAGTTTTGCAAATTCACTCGGTATGCAGGTTATAGTAACCGACCACCATTTACCGGGTGAAACTTTACCCGACGCTTATGCAATAGTCGATCCGCACAGAAAAGACTGCCTCTCGTCTTATAAAAATTACGCGGGCGCCGGTGTTGCGTTTAAATTTATCTGCGCTCTTGAAAATAAAAGCGGCGAACAAATGGCAACAAAATATGCCGATTTAGCGGCAGTCGGCACAATAGCGGACTTAATGCCCTTAGACGGTGAAAACCGACTCATTGTCAAATACGGTATCGAACTTATTAATTCAATAAGAGAAGGCTTTAATGCCATAAGTGAAGTCAGCGGCTATAAAAAAGAGATTACAAGTAATGCGGTGTCCTTTACAATAGCACCGAGACTTAACGCGGCAGGCAGAGTCGGAAGTTGCTTAAAGGCAGTCGAGTTGTTGCTTACCGACTCAAAAAGTGAGGCTATGAGCATAGCCGAGCAGATAAACGAGTTAAATCAACTTCGTCAGAGTATCGAAAAACAGGTATTCTGCGAGGCTGTGGAAATTATTGAAAAAAATAATTATATGTACGACAGAGTTATCGTCGTAAAAGGCGAAAACTGGCACCACGGAATTATCGGCATTGTCGCTTCGCGAATTTGTGAACAGTATTCACGCCCGTCAATAGTGCTTTCAAATGACGGAATTTACGCAAGCGGAAGCGCAAGAAGCGTAGGCGATTTTTGTCTTTATGATGCAATCAAGAGTTGCGAAGATTTGCTGTATAAATTCGGCGGTCACGCACAGGCGGCCGGCATTACGCTTTTAAAAGAAAATGTTGACAAATTCAGGCAGCAGATTAATCTGTATGCAAAACAAAACTACAAAAAGATGCCTTTTAACGAGATAACGATTGATGTAAAATTAAAGCCGTCTGCATTCACACCGGAACTTATAGAGTCATTACAGGTTTTAGCGCCGTACGGTGCCGGAAATCCGCAACCGGTATTCGGACTTTTTAATATGAAAATTGAAAAGATTGTCCCGGTGGCACAGGGCAAACACCTGAAAATTGAGGCATCAAAAGACGGTGATAAAGCCTATGTTATGGCATTTTCAAGAACTGTCGACACGTTCCCGTTTGCTGTATCGGATGAGGTTGATATGGCAATCAGTGCCGATGTCGGCGAATATATGGGCAAAAAACAGGTAAACCTTGTTTTAAAGGAAATAAGATACTCAAATGTAGACGAAGATGAATATTTTGATAGTATAAGGGAGTATGAAAGTTTCAAGCGTGAGGAATACGACGAGGTAACAAGCAAGATTACAAGAAAAACGGTTGAAGATGTTTACAGACAGGTAAGATGCGGAATAAATATTGACAGCGCGAAACTTTGTAAAAAGTTAAACATAAGTTATGCAGAACTTATGCTGTCGCTTGACTGCTTGCAGGAAATCGGAGTAATTGAAAAAACAGGCGATATGTTTACTATCAACGCACATTCGGTATCGGTCGAAAACAAAAAAGACCTTGAGAGTTCTTTAACTTATACAAAAGCAATTTAGCAAAGGCAGGTGAAATAGATGTCAGAACAAAAACAGCAACTGTTACAGGTGCTGAAAAATCAAGGCGCGCAAAATTACGATTTTGATTTGATTGAGCGCGCTTATGATGAGGGAGAAAAAGCGCATAAGGGACAAAAGCGCCTGACGGGCGAGCCATATTTTATTCATCCTTTCAATGTTGCGTTAATAGTAGCAAAACTCGGCATGGATTCTGAATCTATTGCAGCGGCTTTGCTTCACGATACAGTTGAGGACACAGGCGAAACATTGGAACAGGTGCGCTCAAATTTCGGAAACGATGTCGCGCTTATAGTAGACGGTGTTACAAAACTCGGCAGAGTATCAACTAAAAACAAAGAGGAACAACAGGCGGAAAATGTAAGAAAAATGTTGCTTGCCATGGCAGAGGATATAAGAGTAATTATTATAAAACTCGCCGACAGGCTTCATAATATGCGCACTCTCGACGCACAGCCGCCTCATAAACAACTTGAAAAAGCGCTCGAAACTATCGAGATTTATGCGCCTATCGCACACAGACTCGGTATCCGTGCGGTAAAAGAGGAACTTGAAGATTTATCGCTCAGATATTTGGATCCGGTAGCGTATGAAGAAATCGTTAAACTGCTTGAGGAGTCTAATGAAAAAAGCAAGTTTCTGCTTGACTCGGTTAAGGAAAAATTAAGCGAGAGATTAAAAGGCATTACACCTAATATGGAAATTGAAAGCAGAGTAAAATCTGTATACGGAATTTACAGAAAAATGTTTATTCAAAACAAGCAGTTTTCTGAAATCTTTGACATCTACGCCATAAGAGTAATAGTCGATTCGGTAATTGACTGCTATAATGTTTTGGGCGTAGTACACGAAATGTATAAACTTATTCCCGGCAGATTTAAAGACTATATTTCAACACCAAAGCCCAATATGTATCAATCGCTTCATACTACCGTACTCGGAAGCGAGAAGATTCCGTTTGAAGTGCAAATCAGAACTTTTGAAATGCATCATACCGCAGAGTTCGGAATTGCGGCGCATTGGAAATATAAAGACGGTATCAGCAAAAACGATATAAAATTTGAGGAGCGTTTAAGCTGGATAAGACAACTGCTCGAAAGCCAGAAAGATGCAGACGATGTCGAAGATATCGTGCGTACAATAAAAACCGACCTTGCAAGCGATGAAGTATTCGGCATAACCCCGAAAGGTGATATTATTACACTTCCTAACGGAAGCACGGTAATAGATTTCGCTTATGCAATTCATACAGCAGTCGGCAACAGAATGACAGGCGCAAAGGTAAACGGAAGAATTGTGCCCATAGACTATAAAATACGCACAGGCGAGGTTATTGAGGTGCTTACCGCGTCCGCCTCGTCAGCGCGCGGCCCGTCAAGGGACTGGCTCAATATAGTTAAAACAAACGAAGCGAAAACGAAAATTCGCTCCTGGTTTAAAAAGGAAAAATACAGCGAAAATGTTGAGCGCGGCAAGTCGGAATTTGACAGAGAATTTGTAAGAATGGGCATTGATTTGTCGGAAGACGACCTTAAAAAATTCTTAAAAGATATTGCTCTGCGTTTTAAATGCGAAAATGTTGACGATTTTTATGCTAAAATCGGCTATGGCGGCGTGCAGATGTCAAATATGCTTACCGCTATGCGCGACGAATATAACAAGTTGAAAAAAAGCGGCAGCGTTGCCGACATTACAACCCTTATAAGACCTGTTGCGGCACAAAGGGGCAAGGACAGTAAAAACAGCGTTATCGTAGACGGAATAGATGACTGCTTAATCAAACTTTCAAAATGCTGCAACCCGCTGCCCGGTGACGATATTATCGGCTTTATTACAAGAGGTCACGGAGTCAGCGTGCATAAAAAAGAATGTACGAATATCCCCAAAGATATATCAAAAAGTGCCGAGCCCGAAAGATATATCAACGCTCATTGGGGCAATATCGAAACGACATCTTTTTCATCAAATATTCAGGTTTTAGCATTTGACAGACCGATGCTGCTTGCGGATATTACAACCGCGCTTGCGGGAATGAGAGTAATAATTACCGCAGTAAACGCAAGAGAAACAAAAGACGGTAACTGCGCGGTTGATTTAACAATAAGAGTCGAGTCAACCGAGCATCTTAAATCGATAATGAGCAGAATTTCAAAAATAAACGGAGTTTATTCCGTAGAGAGGTTTTTAAATTGATTTTAACAAAATGTATTTCATTAAAACCGATGGACACTAACTGCTATTTTCTTACCGATGAAAAAACAGGCGATATGGCGGTAGTCGATATAGGAGTACCCGCCGGTGAAGTTATGGAAAAAGTCGAGGAGAACAAAGATAAAATCAAATATCTTATCTTCACTCACAGACATTGTGACCATCTGCTCGGCGCAAAAAGAGCAAAGGAAATAACAGGTGCCGAAATTTTGATACACAACCTCGATAAATGCGGTCTTACTTCGACAAAAGACAGCCTGTTTTCAAGTATGAGCCATCTGTACGGATTTGAACAGCAATTTGTACAAGCGGACATACTTTTAGAAGACGGAGACGAGATTAAACTCGGGGAAAGCGTAATAAAGGTTATTTTAACTCCCGGTCACACAGAGGGCTCAATTTGTCTTGTGTACGGTGACAGTATGATAACAGGAGATTTGTTATTTGAAAATTCAATAGGCAGAACCGATTTTGCGACAGGCAGTTTTACGGAACTTATCAAGTCGATTAAAAAATTGCAGGCGCTCGGTAAAGATTTCACTTTATACCCGGGACACTACGGAAAAACAACCCTGTCAAGAGAACTTTCTTTTAACCCGTATATTCCCAGATGAAATTAGTATTTGTAAATCATAAATTCAGTTACGAAATCGAAAAAGTATGCCGACTGTTTTTTCCGTTTGAAAAAATCGGCGAAAATGCCGACGGTGAAAAGGTAGTAACCGCAGTTTTTGACAAGGGCGACAGCGTGCTTTTGAAAGTCGAAGCGTTTTGCATTTCAAAAGAGCAGACTTTGCCGAAAAGCGAACCCGATTTTTACAAAGAACAGGAGAGAATACTTGCCTGTCTTGTTTATGACATACTGTGCGAGAAAACAGGAATTAAATCGCAGTGGGGAATTTTAACGGGCATACGACCTACTAAACTTTTAAGACAAAAACAGGAATTATTAGGCAAAGAAGGAGCGAGAATTTTTTTCACAGAAAAATTAAAATGCAGTGAAAATAAATTTGATTTGCTCGAAAAAGCCTTAAAAAAGGAAACAGAGATTATTGCAAAAAGCAAGGATAACTGGTATTCGCTGTATTTTTCCGTTCCGTTTTGTCCCTCAAGATGCTCGTACTGTTCTTTTGTCAGCCACTCAATAGAAAAGACATTTCATCTTCTTGATGAGTATGTAGATTTGCTGTGCAAAGAACTCAAAAAAACCGCAAAGATTGCAAAGGACTTAAACTTGCACCTTGCAACCGTCTATTTCGGAGGAGGCACTCCGACGACTTTAAGTGCAAATCAGTTAGAAAAAGTGCTTGATACGGTCTGCACCGAATTTGACATAGAAAACGCGCTCGAATTTAATGTAGAAGCAGGCAGGCCCGATACCGTAACCGCAGAAAAATTAAAGGTGCTCAAAGCCCACGCGGTGTCAAGAATTTCAATTAACCCGCAAACTTTAAACGATGAAGTTTTAAAGATTATAGGCAGAAATCATACTGCAAAGCAGATGACAGACGCGTTTTATCTTGCAAGAGGGGAGGGCTTTGATAATATCAATACCGATTTGATTGCGGGGCTCCCCGGTGACAGCGTAAAAAGTTTTGAAAACAGTTTAAACTCAGTTTTAGATTTATCTCCCGAGAGCATTACCGTTCACTCCCTTGCTATGAAAAAAGCATCAAACTTGTCGGAGCAGAATTATCAGTCTGATGTTCAAAGAACAAAAGACGCCGATGAAATGCTTAGTTTTTTAAATGAAAAACTAAAATGCGAGTATAACCCTTATTATTTATACCGTCAGGCAAAATCGGTCGGCAATTTAGAAAATGTCGGCTACTGTAAAGAGGGCAAAGAGGGACTTTATAATATTTATATTATGGACGAAACTCACACTATTCTGGCATGTGGCGGAGGGGCTACAACAAAATTAAAAGCAAAAGGCGATAACGTGTCGGACCAAAAAATCAAACGCATTTATAATTATAAATACCCGTATGAATATATTTCCTCGTTTGATGAAATGATGAAAAGAAAAGAGCAAATATATGAGTTTTATGATGAAAATTGTAATAATCGGGGTAAATATTGAAAAATTAAATAAAATATAGTATAATAATTAAAAATACATACAGGAGGTATTTTTTATGGAAATCGTTGATAATGTAGTAAACAAAGCAAAAGAGATTTACGGAGTTACATCCGAAAAGGTTGGCGATGTAATTGATATTTCCAAACTCAGAGTAAAAATCGCACAACTTGATGCTAAAAACACAAAAGATTTTGAAACTCTGGGCAGAATGTATTATGAGTCCGTAAAAGACGGAGATATGGATGCTGACGAGTTTGACGCGGTAGTTGAACAAATTGATGTCAGAAATGCTTTAATTAAAGACTGTAAAGATAAAATTGACGAGCAAAAAGGCATAAAAGTTTGTTCCTGCGGCGCTAAAAACGCACAGGATGCGGCATTTTGCAGTACTTGCGGACAGAAACTTGACTGATTAACAAATTTAAAGGGCGGCAGGGGACAGAATAATTGCCTTGTACTCTGCTGCCTTTTTTTACTGTGAGGACAATATGAAAATCGGATTTTTAATTGCTGATGTTAATGAATTTGAGCCTTTAAAACAAAGGGCGCAAAAAATTGATACTGTTTATAAAATGACAAGAGCGCAGTTTAATGTGAAAAATAACGAGGTTTCGGCGCTTTGCTGCGGAGTGGGTAAGGTAAACGCGGCGCTCGGTGCTACGGTACTTGCCATGCAGGGCGCACAGGCAATATTCAGCGTCGGTTATTCGGGAGGCATCGCTTTTGTCGAAAGAGGCGATACGGTGGTCGGCACGAACTTTATCGAGCACGATTTTGACCTGACACCGCTTGGCTACAAAAGAGGACAAAAACCGTCAGAGCCTTTGTTTTATAATGCAGACAAAAAATTAAACGATATTATTTTTTCTGTTTTCCCCGATATAAAAAAGGGAGTAATGGTATGCGGCGACTGTTTTGTCTGTGATGACTTGCTGAAAACGGAGTTAAAACTTGAGTACAGCGCAACCGCTTGCGATATGGAAACAGCGGCCGCAGCGGCGGTCTGCTATAAATTCGATATACCCTTTGTTGCAATAAGGCGCATAAGTGACGATGCGGGCGATAATGCCGATGTGCTTTATAAGAAGGCAAAAACAAAGTATGAAGAATTGCTTATGGATATGGCTTTAAAGGTTGTAGAAAATATCGGCTGATAATTTTGGAGGAAATATGTCTAAGAAAACAAGACAACAAAATTTCATAGAAGGCTCTATGGTGCTTGTAATTGCAACAATGCTTGTAAAAGTTCTCGGTGCAGTTTACAGAATATTTTTAACAAACTTAATAGGCGCCGACGGAATGGGTTATTATTCAACCGCTTACGATATATATCTGCCCATTTATTCTATTGCGATGTCGGGACTGCCGATTGCGGTAAGTAAAATCGTTGCAAGCGCGGTAGCAGAGAAAAAATATAAGCACGCGCGCAAAGTTATGAGCGTATCATTTAAAACGTTTTTAATAACGGGTATCGCGGGCTCGCTTATAATGGTAGCCCTTGCATTTATTTATTCGTCCTTTATTTTAAACGACAAAGACGCTCTGCTTCCTATTCTCGCAATTTCACCGTGCCTGTTCTTTTGCTGTATCATAAGCGCTTACAGAGGTTATTATGAAGGCTTAAAAGATATGCGGCCTACTGCGGTAAGCCAGGTAATCGAGGCGGCGGGCAAATTAGTATTCGGCTATATCTTTGCTTATGTGATTGTCAAAATCAACTCAACCCAGACTTCAAGAGATTTAAGCCTTGCAGCATGCGGTGCCTTGCTCGGTATAGCACTCGGCACGGTATTTTCAAGCGGCTATCTTATTATTAAATATAAAAAACAGGGCGACGGTTTTACTAAAATAGACCTTGAAAACTCGCCCTTGTGCGACTCGACCGCAAAGACATTCAAAATGCTTATGGCAGTCGCAATTCCTGTGGTGCTTGCCTCTCTTGTAGCAAATATCACATCGCTGATTGATGTTACAATGGTAAAACGCCAACTCTTAAATGTAATAGAGCATAACCCCGACGCAATTAAAGAACAGTTTAAAGCGGTGCTTGCGACAAATGAGGTCGCCGAAGATGTAGTAAACGCGACCGATATAAGTGATTTTGCCGCTAAATTTGCAAATTCACTTTACGGAATGCACAGAGGTTATGTGTATTCAATCTATAATTTAGTGCCGGTCATTACATCGGTACTCGGTGTTTCCGCAATACCGACCTTAGCCTCCGCGTGGGCTAAAAAGGATAAAAAAGAAGTAAAAGACAGTATTGATACCGTAGTAAGAACGACTTCTTTGATTGCTATGCCTCTTGGAATCGGTATAATTTCAATTCCGTATCCCATACTTAATGTATTGTACGGTTCAAAAGCACCCGAAACTATTGAGATTATGCAACATAATCTGCGCGTACTCGGTGTGTGTGCGATTTTCTGCGGAATAGTAATGCCGCTTACTAATATGTTACAGGCAATAGGCAAGCAGAATATTCCGCTTATTACTATGGCAATAGGTGCCGCAATTAAAATAATTACAAACATTGTTTTAGTCGGTAATGTAAATATCAATATCTACGGAGTGCCCTACGGTACAACATTTTGCTATATATTTATCTTCACAGCAAATCTGGCTTGCCTTATTAAATATTCAAAGATTAAATTTGATTTTAAATCGGCGTTGATAAAACCGTTTGTGTCGGCGCTCGGCTGCGGACTTGCGGCGGCGGGGACATATTATTTGATAAGAAATTATATTTCATCAAAGATTGTTCATGTCGCACTTCCCATAATTGCAGCCGCAATAATTTATTTAATTTTACTATCTATTACCAACGCTCTTAGTGAAAATGATATAAAAATGTTGCCTAAAGGCGATAAAATTGTTAAAATACTTGCAAAATTAAAGGTAATAAGGTAAAATGTATTAGCGAGGGGAAAGTGATACAGTGCCACAGTACGAAAAAAAAGACAGGTACAACACCGATGACCTTATCAAAATTGTCAAGTTGTTGCGCGCTCCCGACGGGTGTCCGTGGGACAGAGTACAGACACATCAGACTATTCGGGGTAATGTTTTGGAAGAAGCATACGAGGTCGCAGATGCTATTGACAATAACGATGACTCCGCCTTGCTTGAAGAAACGGGCGACTTGCTTTTACAGGTAGTATTTCACGCTGTTATGGCTGAGGAAAGACACGCCTTTGATTATGACGATATTGCCGATGCGATTTGTAAAAAACTTTTATTCAGGCATCCGCACGTTTTCGGCGATGTAAACGCAAAAGATAAACAACAGGCGCTTTCAACCTGGGAGAGTATGAAGAAAAAAGAGAAAAACCAGGTCACCGTCAGCGACACGCTAAACAGCGTGCCCAAAGCGTTTCCTTCTTTGCTCAGAGCAAGCAAAGTGCTTAAAAGAGCAAAAAAGAGTGATGCTGTCAGCGTACCTCTTATAAGCGAGGAGGAACTTGTAAACGGCATTTTATCTTTAAAGGACAAGCCCGAAAATGCCGAGCAGATTTTAGGCGATGTTTTGCTTAAAATTGTCAGCCTTGCAGGAGAGAATGATGTAGACAGCGAACAGGCACTTGAAAAGGCGGTCAACGGTTATATTTCCGATTTTGAAAAAGCGGAAACAAGTTTAGTTTAAAAGTTGGTTTTACCGACATTTAATAATATTTTATTTTGGAGGATTTTATTATGAACAAGACAGAACTTATTGCTGCAGTTGCAGAAAAAGCAGGACTTTCAAAGAAAGACGCAGATGCTGCTGTATCAGCTGTTGTTGACTCAGTAGTTGATGCACTTAAATCAGGCGACAAAGTATCACTCGTAGGATTCGGTACTTTTGAAGTTCGCGAGCGTGCAGCAAGAACAGGTCTTAATCCGCAGACAAAAGAAAAAATCACAATCGCTGCATCAAAAGCACCTGTATTCAAAGCAGGCAAAGCATTCAAAGACGCTGTTAAATAATAATTTTAATACAGCATACAGACCGATTGAGCAATCAATCGGTCTGTTTTCTTAAAGGAGATAATATGAGATTAGATAAATTTTTGAAAGTGTCGCGACTTATAAAACGCAGAACCGTCGCAAACGAGGCTTGCGATGCGGGGCGCGTAAAAATAAACGGAAAAAATGCAAGAGCATCTTATGATGTAAAAGTCGGCGACATAATGGAAATATCATTCGGAACCCGCACTTTAAAGGCGCAAATTTTAAAAGTTGATGAGTACGCAACAAAAGACGGGGCATCATCTTTATACACGATAATTGAATAATTAGAATAAACTCCCTTTTTTATGCATAAATTTGAGTAGATTAAAGGGGGATTTATTTTGAACGACAGAGTTATTAAAATGCCGCACAGCATTATTATCGAGGACCGCAAAAACATGACGGTGTCCGGAGTGTCAAATGTTGAAAGTTTTGATGAACAAAGCGTGATTTTAAACACCGATTTGGGCGAACTTACCGTAAGAGGCGACAATCTTTCAATAGGAAAACTCAACACCGAAACAGGAGAGGTCGCGGTAGCAGGCAATATCAACGCCCTGGCATACACAAACGACTCAACTTCAACCGGATTTTTCTCAAAACTTTTTAAATGAGCGAATTACAAATAGATTTTAAAGACCAGATAAATCAGTTTTTATTGAGCGTGTTGCTCGGTTTCGCCTTAGCCTTGCTTTACGACTTGTTTAAAAGTATAAGACTGTCGTTTTTAAAATCAAAATTTGCAGTTTTTGTTTTCGATATTGCATATTTTATAATTTCGGCATTATTTACTTATGTGTTTTTGCTCGCTTACTGTAAGGGCGAATTCCGTTTTTATGTAATAACGGGTGCGGGCGCCGGGTGTGTATTTTACAGGATACTTATATCAAAATATGTGCTTGCGGTTTTTAAGTTTATTTTGAATATTTTTGCAAAAATCATATCATATTTTCTTAAAATAACCGCCCGATGTACAAAATTACTAAAAATAGGTGTCGATAAGGCGCATAATAAGGCAAAAAAATACTTGAAATGTTTATATAATTCATTGTATAATTTAAGAAATTGCAAGAGAAAAGAAGGTGTAAAAAATGGGCAAGCAGAAAGGGAGCATTTTGCTT
Organism: Acutalibacteraceae bacterium; assembly: GCA_036310005.1. Taxonomy (GTDB): domain Bacteria; phylum Bacillota; class Clostridia; order Oscillospirales; family Acutalibacteraceae; genus JAXJSP01. Next base: position 42,600 of record JAXJSP010000012.1, read on the forward strand.
AAAATCGCATTACTTATTTTTGTTGTTTATTTACTTTACACCGTGTCGGCATTACAGGTATCTTTATCTCAAAGAAAAGATAAGTTGGCCGAGTTGCAAAAAACACACGCTTCACTTGAAATTGAAAATGAAAGGCTTGAAAATCTCATAAAAAACGGAAATGAAGCGGAGTATATTGAAAGCATAGCAAGACAGCGACTTGGTTATGCTTACGCCGACGAGGACATCTTTGTGGATGCTTCAGGCAGATAAGAGGAGAGGAAATATCTTTTAATGCAGTTTGAACAGGGGCAGATAGTCGAGGGCAAAGTAACTTCGATTACAAAATTCGGTGCGTTCGTGCAGATAGCGGAGGGCGCCATAGGAATGGTACATATTTCAGAAGTGTCACAAGGATTTATTGAGGACATTAACACAGTGCTTACCGTCGGTCAGACAGTAAAGGCTATGATTATGAAAATATCCGAAGACAATAAAATCAGTTTGTCAATAAAGCGTATTGAAAAAAAGAAACGCAAATTTGAAAGTAAAGGCACAGTAGCACCGCCGATAAGACCTACTGCGGACAGTTGGACTTACTCAAAAAATGACAGTATGTCTTTTGAAGATATGATGAGCCGCTTTAAACAAAACAGTGACGATAAAATGTCAGATTTAAAAAGAAAGAACGGCGATGTTAACAAACGCAGGCGTTCTTCCAACAAGTCGTAACTATTATTAAAAGAGGCCGAAAAGGCCTCTTGTTTTTTAGGAGAAAAAATGAGAGAAGTATCACTTTCGGATGTACAAAAAACAGTTGCAAAACTTTGTATCAGCGCTAATAAAAATTTAAGCGAGGACTTGCAGGAGGCAATTTGTACCGCGTGTAAAAATGAAAAAAATGCACTTGCAAATCAAATTCTTTGCGATATAAACAAAAACATCTCGGCGGCAAAAGAACTCGATATCCCTATCTGTCAGGATACGGGTATGGCAGTTGTGTTTGTCGAGGTAGGACAGGATGTCCATTTTACAGACGGTGACTTTGAAGATGCAATAAATAAGGGAGTAAAAGAGGGGTACGAAAAAGGACTGTTAAGAAAAAGTATAGTCGCAGATCCTATTTTAAGAGTAAATACAAACGACAATACACCGGCAGTTATTCATACAAAAATCGTAAAGGGCGACAAGGTGAAAATCACCGTAGCGCCAAAAGGTTTCGGCAGTGAAAATATGAGCAAAGTCAGAATGCTTACCCCGTCTGCAAGCGAGGACGACATTGTAAATGCGGTAGCGGATATTGTGCGCGAGGCGGGAGCAAACCCCTGTCCGCCGATGGTAATCGGCGTCGGCATAGGCGGAGATTTTGAGTACTGCGCTTATTTGTCAAAACTCGCTTTATGCAGAGAAAATGTAAGACACAGCGAAAAACTGTACAGCGATTTGGAGCAAAAAATGCTTGAAAAAATTAACTCGCTCGGCATAGGTCCGCAAGGCTTCGGCGGTGATACAACCGCGCTTTATGTCAATATCGAAAAAGCGCCGACTCATATTGCAGGACTTCCGCTTGCAGTAAATATCGGCTGTCATGTCACCCGTCACGCAACAAAGGAGATTTAAAATATGTATAATTTAGTGGCCCCCTGTCTTTTCGGGCTTGAAAGTCTTGTTGCAGACGAGTTAAAACAAATGGGCGCAGAAAATGTGAGCGCGCAGAACGGTCGCGTGCTTTTTACAGGCGACGACAGAGTGCTTGTAAGAGCAAATCTGTGGTCAAGATATGCGGAGAGAATACAAATCTCGCTTGGAAGTTTTACAGCAAAAAGTTTCAGTGAACTTTTTGATAATGTCAAAAAAATACCGTTTGAAAAATATATTGAAGTGCTTGACGCATTCCCTGTAAAAGGCTGGTCTGTTAATTCGGCGCTTCATTCAATTCCCGACTGTCAGTCGATTATTAAAAAAGCGATTGTAAACAGACTCGCGGAAAAATATAAGGTAAGTTGGTTTCAGGAAACAGGTGTCAAAAAACAGATTTCGTTTTCAATCTTAAAAGATAATGTTACTTTGACTTTGGAAACTTCGGGTGAAGGACTGCATAAGAGAGGTTACCGCAAAAATTCAAACGATGCACCTATAAAAGAAACCCTTGCCGCCGCTATGGTAAAACTTGCAAGAATCTATGATGACTCTGTCGTGTACGACCCGTTTTGCGGTTCGGGTACAATTTTAATCGAGGCGGCATTGATGGCAAAAAATATCGCGCCCGGTTTAAGACGCGGTTTTGCGGCGGAAAAGTATCATTTTATAGACAGCACTGTCTGGCAATTGGAACGCGCAAGAGCGCAGGATATGATAAATCACGATATACCTTTCAGGGCGGTAGGCTCCGATATTGATAAAACCTGTGTCGAACTTACTCTTGAAAACGCGCAAAAAGCGGGAGTCGCAAAATGTTTTGATTTGTCGGTTGCCGATATAAAGGACTTTTCTTTGACTACACCGCGTGCTATAGTAATTACAAATCCGCCTTATGGAGAAAGAATGCTTGATACAGAAAAGGCGCGCAAAATCGAGCAGACAATGGGTAAGGTGTTTATAAAACAAAAAGGTTACAGATATATTGTAATAAGTCAGGACGAGGAGTTTGAAAAACAGTTTGGCAGAACAGCCGACAAAAGAAGAAAACTGTATAACGGAAACTTAAAGTGCCAACTATATATGTATTTTAAGGTTTAAAGAGGAAACAGAAATGTTAAATGTATTCATTATCAACCCTGTCGCAGGCGGCGGACAGGTCAGCAAAACCCTTGCAATAGATATTAAAAGTTATTTTGAAGACACAAAACTACCTTATAAAATAGAATATACTCAAAAATCGGGCGACGGTGCCGCTATTGCAAACAAGTGGGCAAAATCGGGACAGCAGGTGCGCATTTTTGCCTGCGGCGGCGACGGTACCTTGCATGAAGTCGTAAACGGTGTTGTCGGATACGATAATGTCGAGGTCGGATTTTTTCCGTGCGGCACGGGAAACGATTACTGCGCAACATTTTCAAACAGAGAAGATTTTATGAATATTGACAGCCAGATTAAAGGCTCGGCAATTCCGGTTGACCTAATCGAATACGATTCTATGTATTCGATTAATCAGTGTTCAATAGGCTTTGACGGTCAGGTCGTAAGCAAGATGAATACGGTAAGAAACAAACCGCTTATCGGCGGAAAAATGTCTTATTATACCGGTATTTTACTCGCCCTCTTAGGGCGGCTTGCAAATCCGCTTACGGTAACGCTTGATGATAAAGATGTTATTAAGGGAGATTTTCTTTTCACTATTGCCGCAAAAGGTAAATATCACGGAGGCGGTCTTAAAAGCGCACCGGAGGCGGAGCCCTCGTCGGGCAAACTCAATTTTATGCTCGTAAGAAAAGTAGGTCGCTTGCGCTTTATTGAACTGCTGCCGAAATACATTAAAGGCAAACACTTAAAATATACCGATATAATTATTAATACTTTTGGCGAAAAAATGCATGTTAAGGCAAAACGCCCCTTACCGATTACCCTTGACGGAGAGTTGATTTACAGCGACGAGTTTGAAGCAAAAATTGTAAAATCGGCGCTTAAATTTGTAGTCCCGAGTGTTGTAGTCAGCAAAAACAAAGAAAGATTCAAACAGAAAATTACAGTGTAGGAGATAAAATGAAAAAATATTTACTTGTAACAGTTTTACTGATTTCGGTTATGTGTTCATGCTCGGCTAAAAATGTCGAGTCGCTTGATGACGGAAATGTCGATTTATCTAAAATACAAAACGATATTTCCTCTCAGATCCTCCTTGACGAACTCACAAAACAACCCGTAACGGTAACTTCTTATAACGATAAATATACACTTATAATTTCAAGAAGATGGAAACAGCAGGAAAAAGGCACCTTGTCTGATGACGAAAACAGCATTTTTGAATGTGTTATGTACTCAAACGAGCAAATCAATTCTGCCTTTTATGCAACAGAATATTTTGAAAGCAAGGATGAAAGAAAGACTGCCTTTTTAGAAAATGTTTCGGACTATGAGGAGTTTGTGAGTGAAAAGAAAAATATAGAATATGTCGTTTTTTCAAGAGAAGAAGGCGAAGAAAAATCAAAAGCCGGTTACTATGTTTTCTTTATTGAAACAAACGACGGTTGCGTTCAACTCATGGCAAAATGTAACGAGGTCGATATAGCAAGTTATAAGCAAGAATTTGAAAGCGTCGCGGAGAGTTTTAAAGCGAAATAAACAAAAGTCAGCAAAAGTCAAAAATATTTTTAAAAAAACTATTGACATATCCAATATTTGGTGGTACTATCATAAATAGAAAATTTAGCACTCTCACTGTTAGAGTGCTAACACTATTAAATTTATTGGAGGAAATCACAATGACACTAAAACCGTTACTTGACCGAGTAGTAATTAAAATGACCGAGGTTGAGGAAACTACAAAAAGCGGAATTATTCTTACCGCATCAGCACAGGAAAAGCCACAGGTGGCTGAAATTGTTGCAGTAGGTCCGGGAGGACTTGTTGACGGAAAAGAAGTAAAGATGTATGTAAATGTAGGCGACAAGGTAATTGCATCTAAATATTCCGGCACCGAAGTAAAACTTGACGGAGAGGAATATACCATTCTTCGCCAGAGCGACATTCTCGCAATAGTTGAATAATTTATTTAAAGGGAGTCTTTTATATTATGGCAAAAGATATTATTTACGGAGAAGAAGCAAGAAAAGCACTTCAAGCAGGTGTTGATAAACTTGCAAACACAGTTAAAGTAACACTCGGACCTAAGGGAAGAAATGTTGTATTAGACAAAAAATTCGGCGCACCGCTTGTAACAAACGACGGTGTTACAATCGCAAAAGAAGTTGAACTTGAAAACGCTTTTGAAAACATGGGCGCACAGATGGTAAAAGAGGTTGCTACAAAAACAAACGACATCGCAGGCGACGGTACTACAACCGCTACTGTTTTGGCACAGGCGCTTATCTGCGAGGGTATGAAAAATGTTGCAGCGGGCGCTAACCCGATGGTAATCAGAAAGGGTATTAAAAAAGCAGTAGATACCGCTGTTGATGCAGTAAAAGCAAATGCAAAAATCGTTGACGGTTCAAAGGACATCGCAAGAGTTGCAACAGTATCTGCAGGCGATGAAGTTATCGGCGACCTTATTGCAGAGGCTATGGATAAAGTATCAACCGACGGTGTAATTACAGTTGAAGAATCAAAAACAGCAGAAACTTATACCGAAGTTGTTGAAGGTATGATGTTTGACAGAGGTTATCTCTCACCTTATATGTGCACAAACACAGATAAAATGGAAGCAGTAATTGACGATGCTTACATTCTTATTACAGACAAAAAAATATCAAACATTCAGGACTTGTTACCTGTTTTAGAGCAAATCGTTCAATCAGGAAAGAAACTTGTTATTATCGCAGAAGACATCGAGGGCGAGGCTCTTACAACCCTTATTTTGAACAAATTAAGAGGAACTTTCTCTTGCGTTGCCGTTAAAGCACCGGGCTTTGGCGACAGAAGAAAAGAAATGTTAAGAGATATCGCTGTTTTGACAGGTGGAGAAGTAATCACAGAAGAATTAGGTCTTGAATTAAAAGATACTCAGATTACACAACTCGGTCGCGCTACACAGGTTAAAGTAACAAAAGACAATACTATCATTGTCGGCGGACAGGGTGATAAGGAACAAATTGAGGCAAGAGTCGGCCAGATTCGTTCACAAATCGCAATTACAACATCTGAATTTGACAAGGAAAAATTACAGGAAAGACTTGCTAAACTTGCAGGCGGTGTAGCAGTAATCAAAGTCGGCGCTGCAACCGAAATTGAAATGCAAGAGAAAAAATTGCGCATTGAAGATGCACTTTCATCAACAAAAGCAGCAGTAGAAGAAGGAATTGTTGCAGGCGGCGGTGTTGCACTCATCAACGCTATGGCAGATGTTGAAAAATTAGTTGAAACTTTAGACGGTGACGAAAAAACAGGTGCAAAAATTGTTGTTAAAGCACTTGAGGCACCGATGAAACAAATCGCTGTCAACGCCGGTATCGAAGGCGCGGTTATTGTTGATAAAATCAAAAACAGCGGTAAAACAAATTACGGATATGACGCTTACAAAGGCGTTTATACCGATATGATTGAAGCAGGAATTGTTGACCCGGCAAAGGTTACCCGTTCAGCACTTTTAAATGCTGCATCAATCGCTTCAATGATTTTAACAACCGAAAGTTTGGTAACCGACATCAAAGATCCGTCGGCAGATGCCGCAGCAGCCGCTGCAGCAGTACAGGGCGGCATGGGCGGAATGTATTAATAAATCATCCGGCTTGTAAGATATCACAAGACAAATACCGATTAAGAGAAATCTTAATCGGTATTTTTTTGTCGAATATGACAGTTTTAAAAACATTTACAAATTATAATAACTATGTTATTATAAAAATTAACCACTTAAGTTTAAAGGAGAAAAAAATGAAAAGATTATTTTCGGTTGTGTTAGTATTATTAATGCTTATAAGCGTTGTGCCGACAGGTATAGTCAGCGCAACAGAGGTTGAACTTATTGATATTAACACATTAGAGGTTAAATTATTAAGTGATGAGAGGGTATATGACGGACAGGTGTTTTTACCGCAAGTCAGCGTAACTGACGGGGAAAACACTTTGAGTATAGATACAGACTACACGGTACTTTATGAAAACGAGGAGTCGGCAGATGCCGGCGAGTATACACTCACCGTAAACGGAGCAGGGCTTTATACCGGCGAGGTCGTACTGCATTATACAATAACCAAAATTAATATTGAGCAAACTGCGGACTTATTCAGTCTCTCACAGCAAACCTATTCATACACAGGTGCCGCAATTAAGCCCGAAGTTTTATTTAATGAGCAGCAGATAAATGCCGACGAATTTTCGGTAGTTTATGCGGAAGATACAGTAAATCTCGGCACAAAGCAAATCAGCATCACAGCAAACGAAAATACAAATTATGCAGGCAGTATTGTATTGGAATATGAAATTGTCAAGGCCTCAATCGAGGATATTAAGGACAGATTTTCATTATCAAAAACTCAGTTTGAATATGACGGACTGGCTCACAACCCCGCAGTACTTTACAACGGTGAAACTTTGCCCGATGTGTTTGAGGTAACAACTGCTGATGACACAACAAATGCAGGAATTGTCGCAGTTACTGTCAGCGCAAAAGAGGAGTCTTATTATCAGGGCGAAATCGAACTTACATACGAAATTTTACCGAAAGATATTACCGAAATCTGGACAGCAGATAAAAAAGATGAGGCAGACCTTGTTTATAACGGACAAGAGCAAACACCGGAAGTTTCGGTGTCTGACGGTGAAAGCGAAGTCGCAAGCGAAAATTACGATGTAAGTTATGAAAATAATGTAAATGTCGGTTTTCTTACCGTGACCGTCACCGCAAAGGGAAATTACACAGGCACTCTTGAAAAAGAAATTGAGATTTTACCGAAAGAACTTACCGCTCAAAACGCACAGGAACTTGAAGATGTAATATATACATCTTTTGAATTTACACCGCAAGTTGTAATTACAGACGGTGAGTACACATTGGTAAAAGACTTTGATTATACTTTAACCTACGAAAACAACATAAATGTCGGCGAGGCGACCGCAAAAGCGGTGCTTTCGGGCAATTACACAGGCGATATTTTAATTAATTTTAATATCTTGCAAGCGGAAATTACGGAGGAAAATGTCGCTTTTGATGTAACAGGCTTTGTATACAATAAAGCAGAACAAAAACCGCAAGTCAGCGTAACTGTCGGCGAATATACTTTGATTGAGGGACAAGATTATTCGCTTTGTTTTGACGAGGACTTAATTTCAACGGGTGAAAAGACCGTAACCGTTACGGGACTTTCAAACTTTAAAGGCGAAGTTAATAAGACATATAATATTGCAAGCAAAGAATTAACTGCTGAAAATGTTGCACAAATAGAAGACGAAGTTTATACAGGCAGCGAAATCACACCCGAAATTACAGTAACCGACGACGAAGTCACGCTCGAGCAGGATAAAGACTATTCTGTTGTATATGAAAACAATATAAACGCGGGTACTGCTGTTATAAAAGTAACAGGAATCGGTAATTACTGCGGCGAGTTTGAAGTAAACTTTAATATTACACAAAAACAAATCGACACGCTTTTAATTACAGGAGATTATGTTTATACAGGCAGTGAAATTATACCGCAGATTTCGGTAAAAGCAGGCGATTTAGAGTTAACCGAAGACGATTATGATATTGAGGCAAGCGACAATATAAATGTCGGCACCGCAAATGTAAAAATCACCGCAAAGGGAAATTACACAGGCGAATTAAGTGAAAATTTCCAAATTGCCGAAAAAGATATTTCCGAGTTTGATTTCAGATTAACACAGTATTCATTTACATACGACCAAAGACCTCACTGCCCGGACATTGAAAACTATTTGTATAACGATATACCTCTTGTTTCAGGTACGGACTACACGGTAGAAAAAGACAGAACAACTGCCAATGTCGGCAGTTATGAAGTCGTCATCAGCGGTATTAATAATTTTACGGGTACTAAAACCTTGTATTATACCATAAACGAGGCATCGCTTGAAAACCTTGCAGACTTGTTTGAACTTGTCGATGCAGGACAAACGGTAACAGACAGCACTTACACTTATGATGAGCAAGAACACATCCCGTCCGTTTTATTCAACGGTGTCGATGTCAACTCCGTTGCAAGTCTGAGAGTGGTATATAATGAGGACGAAGATTATTATAAAACCGCAGGCGAAAAAATAATCACCGTATACGGTGACAGCCCCTATACAAAAAGCGTAGAGTTAAAATATGTTATCAATCAGTACGACATTAACGATTATTTAAGCGATAACGATTTACAAGTCGAGTATTCGTATAACGGACAGAGTATTGATGACGGAATTGTATTTAAGTCGGAAAAAATAACCCCCGATGTTTTAATCGCAGATTTTAATTTATATGTCGATTATATAGTCACTTATACAGATAATGTCAATGTCGGCAAAGCGTGTATAACAGTAAAGGGCGTGGGCAATTACTGCGGCGAAGTTGAAAAGAATTTTGACATCTTACCGCTTGATATTTCAAACGCAGAAATCACCTTAAATCAAACCGAGTTTACTTATACAGGCTACACACAAACCGCAAAAATCAAAAAAGTCACAGTAAACGGAATTGCGCTTTCTTCAACCGATTACAGCGTTAAGTATTCAAACAATACTTACGCTTCGCTTGAGAGTAATGCTAAAATAGCACTTACAGGTAAGGGCAATTTTACAGGAAAGGCGGTCGCCGAATATACAATCAAGCCTATCGCCTTTACGCAAATGGATCCGTCAATCATTAAAGTCGAAACATTAGACAGTTATGTTTATGACGCAAAGGCTAAAACCCCCAAAGTTACAGTTTCCGGCACAGTAAACGGGGTTAAATATGCATTTGTCGAAGACAGAGATTTTGAGGTAGATTATTGGAATAATGTAAACGCAGGAGTTGCCCAAATCAGAATAAAAGGACTCGGTAATATCTCCGGTATGTATATTAAAAGTTTTAGAATTACACCTGTTACTATCAAGGCGGCACATGTCACAATTGACGATTCTGCGTGCGTTTATACCGGCTCAAAAGTTGTACCGAAAGTCCGTGTTGTAATCAATAAGAAAACAATTTCGTCAAGCAACTACTCACTTACTCTGATTGATAATGTAAACGCCGGTACCGCTACTGTTGCAGTTGTCGGCAAAGGCAATTATGACGGTGTCGTATTGCAGCATTTTACCATTTCAAAAAGGACACTAAAAAGTGATATGTTTACAGTATCTTCAAGTGTTGCTTATACGGGCAAGGAAGTAAGACCCGATATTGAATATAAAAACTGCAAGTCAAGTGATTTTACGGTAAGTTATGCTTACAATGTAAATTACGGAACAGGCACGGTTACTTTCAAGGGCAAAAACAACTGCGTCGGCACAGTAAGAAAGTTGTTTACAATCGTTCCTAAAAAAGTAAGCGGCGTTAAGGCGGAATCAGTTTCATATAACAGCGTAAAGATATCCTGGAATAAAATTTCGGGCGTCACCGGATATGAAATTTTCAGAGCAACAAGCGAAAACGGAACATATAAGTCAGTTGTAAGACTAAAAGGCTATTCAACAACTACTTATACGGACAATACTTTGACAGCGGGACTTACTTATTATTACAAAGTAAGAGCAATCAAATATGCAGACGAAAAATACTGCAACGGATTTTATTCAACTGCTGTCAGCGTAAGACCGGTACCGAATAAAGTCGTTATTTCTTCTTTAAGAAACGCAAAATCAAAAACCGCAAGCCTCACTTTTGAAAAGCAAAGCGGTGTTTCGGGCTACCAGATTTATGTGTCAAATTCAAAAACCGGCGGTTATGTAAAACTTGACACGCTCAAGGGCGCAAGTAATGTAAGGTATAACCACAGCTCGCTTGTAAAGGGAAAAACCTATTATTACAGAGTCAGAGCATATAAACTGGTAGACGGAGAGTATGTTTACGGAGCGTTTTCAACATACAAGTATGTTAAAATAACTAAATAAGTAAGGGGTATAGAATTATGAAAAGATTTGTTAGTTTGGTATTATGTCTTGTTTTGACACTTACTATGTTTGCGGGACTTTCGGTTACCGCATCTGCAACAGAAGAAAGCGAATTTGAATATGAAGTTTCAAATTCACAGGTAACAATTACTGCGTGCTATTCTGAAGCGACAAAAGTAGAAATTCCGTCAAAAATCAAAGGCTATCCCGTTACAAAAATTGACGAGTATGCGTTTGCATTTTGTGAGAATTTAAAGAGCGTATCAATTCCGAACACCATAACGCATATTAAAGATTATGCTTTTTCATTTTGCGTGAAACTTACAAGCGTTACTTTGCCGAGCGATTTGTTATATATCGGTGACTCAGCATTCAGCGGCACCGCAATTAAAAGCATAACAATTCCCGCCAAAGTTAAAAGCATCAAATCTACCGCGTTTATGATGTGCGAAAAACTTACCACTTTTAAAGTTGCGGCAGATAACAAGTATTTTAGTACTGTAAATGGAGTGCTTTTTAACAAATCAAAAGCAAAACTTGTTATTTATCCAAGCGGAAAAACAGCCACATCATATTCAATACCGAGTGGCACAAAAACCGTAGGAAAACTTGCGTTTAACTGGAACAACATATTGACAAGCGTTAAATTCCCCTCAAGCGTTACCACGCTTGAAGAAGGAGCATTTACTTTTTGTATGGCATTGAGCAGCGTTAATATTCCTGGAAATATTACTACAATAAGCAATTCAGCCTTTGCTTTTTGTACCGCTTTAAAGAGCGTAAAAATTGCAAGCGGCGTAAAAACTATTGAAAGTGCAGCCTTTGCTTATGATTTCAGTTTAAAAACCGTAAGCATACCAAACAGTGTTACAAAAATTTCAGACGAGGCTTTTGCGGAAAGCGACAGCGTTGTCATTTATTGCAACTGCAATTCTTATGCTTATAAATATGCAAGGTTTAATGAAATAAACTACAACCGACTTCATTCGCTTGAAGGTAATACCTGTACAAAATGCAAGGCAAACTTTAATGAACTTACTCCAAAACTCGGCAGCGCGGTAAACACAGTGTCGGGTGTTAGATTAACCTGGTATTCAATGCCCGGTGCACAGCAGTATGTTGTTTACAGAAAAACAACAGGCGGTTGGGTTAAACTTGCACAGACAGCTTCAACAAATTATATTGATAAAACCGCAAAAAGCGGCACAACTTACAAATACACGGTAAGAGCGGTACGCAACAACAAATACAGTAATTATAATGAAAACGGAAGAACCGTTACCTACTTAGCCGCACCGAAATTCAAACTGACAAATTCGGCAGAGGGAATTACTGTTTCTATCAGCAAAGTTCAAGGTGCTAAAAGTTACCGCATTTACAGAAAAACGGATGGCGGTTTTTTTGAGAGAATTAAAACCACTACCTCTACAAGTTATGTAGATACTACAGCACAGACAGGTGTTGATTACACCTATGCGGTAAGAGCAGTAAACGGTAACGCGACAAGTAATTACTACCTTGTCGGTTTATCGATTTTATATCCGAATTATACTAAATAACCAATCATAAAAACCGCCTCGACAGAGGCGGTTTTTACCGTCTTAGACGGGCCTCCCTCTGATGAGTGGAGCCGAGAAGTGCCTACAGAGTACCATATAAAGCAACTTCGTTGCCCTCTGACAAGGGGCGACAAGTAGTGCTATAATTAGTCGGTACTAACAGAATACCATAAAAACCGTCTACGACGGGTGCCGACAAACAACCACAAAAACCGTCTACGATGGGTGCCTGTTATACAATACTTATCTTATACGCAGTAAAGAATACATCCAACTGTACAAGCCACGCAATCAGTTGCGGCAGCGCCATTAACTGCCCGAACCAAGTCTGATTATCTTTTTGCAATATATCGCTCAGCACCTGTTTTTTAATAACCTTGTTTAAAAAACCGTCTTTGTTTTTTAAACTTTCATTTAACATATCAAGTACTGATTTTGAATATTCTTTATTATGGGTTTTAGGGTACGGACTTTTCTTTCTGTAAAGTATTTCATCGGGGAGCAGTCCCGCCGCCGCGTTACGCAGCAACGCTTTTTCGACATTGTTTTCAAACTTAATCTCCCAAGGCACATCAAATACAAATTGAGCGAGTTTCTTGTCCGCAAACGGAACTCTCACCTCCAAAGACGAGTACATACTCATTCTGTCTTTTCTTTCGAGCAGACTTTGCATAAAAAACTTTTGCGATAAATAACTTGCTATGCGCGAGGTCTTCATACTCTCGCTGTCGCTTGAGAGTACAGGACAGGCATTCCTGCACGCGACATACACATCTTTTGCGTATTCATACCCCTTTTTCTTGTCAATAAAATCGTCTTTAAATAAACTTGCCCTTAAATTCGGATCGTGTATCCACGGGAAGAAATCACGCTCTAACATTTCCTTTCTGTAAAACCAAGGATAACCGCCGAAAATCTCGTCGGCACACTCGCCCGATAATGCAACCGTGTGATTTTCTTTCACCTTACTGCAAAAGTATAAAAGCGACGAGTCAATATCCGCCTGACCGGGCAAATCGCGTGCAAAAGTTGCGTTTATTAAATTGTCCGCAACTTCCTTTGTCGGCGCAGTAAGCACCGTATGCTTTGTTTTAAGATAATCGGCACAAAGTACCGCAAACTCGTCATCTCTTTGAGGCTGAAAAAGTGAACTTTCAAAACTTTGCTTGTTGCCCTCGTATTCAAAAGAATAAGTGCATAAATCACTCTTTTCGCTTTTTGCAATCGCCGATACCACCGACGAATCAAGTCCGCCCGACAAAAATGTACAAAGCGGCACATCGCTTACAAGTTGACTTTTGACGGAGTTAAAAAGCAACTCTCTTGTCTTTTCGACAGTTTGATCTTTTGATAAATTCTGCTCGTTTGCAGCAAGAGAAAAATAAGTTTTGATTTTAAGTCCGTCTTTGTCAAAATAACCGCACTCGCCCGCGCAAAACTCTTTAATACCTTTAAACACACCGCTTCCGTTTGTCGTAACAGGAGTCATATATATTAATTGGTATATGCCCTCATCGTCAATTTCCGTCTTGACATCGGGATGTGCAAGTATTCCCTTAACTTCCGAAGCAAAAAGCAAGGTGTCGTTTTCAATATAGTAATATAAAGGCTTGACACCAAAGGGATCACGCGCTAAAAAGGCACGCTTTTTGCCTTTATCATAAATGCAGAACGCAAAAATTCCGTTGAGCAGGTCAACACATTTTTCACCGAATACAATATAAGAATAAAGCACGACTTCGGTATCACAGTTTGTCTTGAATTTAATACCGAGCGAACTTAACTTCTGCCTTAATTCGTCACAGTTGTAAATCTCACCGTTATATACAATCGTATATTCTCTGCCGCCGACATTCGCACTCATCGGCTGTACGCCGAGTTTAATATCAATAACCGCAAGCCTGTTGTGACAAAGTACAGCGTTATAATCATCATATACACCTTTTGAATCAGGTCCTCTGTGAGTTAAAACTTCACTCATTTTAATCGCCTTGTCTTTGTCAGGCCTTGAATAAAAATTAAGAACACCGCTTATAGAACACATATTAACCCCCCTAATAATTGTATATATAGTATATTCAAAAAAGCCCGTTTTTGCCTTAAGTTTATGATTTGTCTAAATTCTACAAAAATAAAAATTAAATATGTATAAAAAACATATATTTTTTTACAAACAAAATTGTTATAATTTAGGAAAATTTAAACTGCGTTTTACTGCGCATAAGGGGGAGTTAAACCTATGGCAATTAAAAAAGCAAACAAGTATTTTGATACCGACGTCTGGGAGCCGGTGCCGATAGTATCAAAAGAATTACGTGACATGGGATATAAAGGCGGAGAGGGATGTCAATGGCCTACCTTTATGACAAGAGATATCATTGACGGACAACTCGCGTTTTTCTGCACCGATGTATCAGGTGTATATAAATCAACCGACGGAGGACACTCGTGGAAACTGAGCGTAAACGGATTTCATTCGGGCTCGGTAGCAGGTGTTCAGATTGACCCGAAAAATTTAGACCATGTTGTTGCGGTAGGTGCTGCAGGCAACTTCCACTTAAACGGAGTTTATGTGTCCTGGGACCGTGGCGAAACCTGGAAACAAACCTTGCGCGCAAGCGTTATCGGTAACCACGATGAAAGATACCAGATAGCGATTGACCCCACTTCTTATGATGAAAAACTCGGCTACTGTACAGTAGTTTATTGGGCTCGCCCATCAATAAAAACAAACGCAAACGGTTACAATCACCCTGCACTCTATAAGTCAACAGACGGTGGCGAAACCTGGAGCGAATTGCCGAATACCGCAGAATACGGTAACTGCAGTATGAGAATACACCCCACAAAAGGTTGGCTTTATCTTATTAACTCAACAGGACTCGGCTGGAACGATGCCTTTTTAAAACCGGGTTTCTGGCGTTCAAAAGACGGCGGTAAAACTTTTGAAAAATTAGGCGACGAAATCTATTACTCAATAGAAGTGTTGCATACATATCCCGATCACCTTTATCTTACAACTAAAAAAGGCATACTTATATCTCACGACTGTGGCGATACCTTTACTTGCATAAAAGGCAAAAACTTCCCAGAATACCCGAGATATTTAAGCCCGTGCCCGACAAACCCCGAGTATATGATGATTTTTGATGACCAATTTTTTGCAGGCGGTTACGGAAACCCGAATGTAGGAAAAACATACAACTATTACTCACACGATGGCGGTAAGTCTTGGCACAAGCCGGAATTTAAACACGATACCGTCATAATACCGGTGAACATCCGTCAGCGCCCGAGTATATGGTCACCTGACGGAAAGAGCATACTCACTTTCGGCGGCGACTGTGTATTCCGCAGCGAAGATTACGGTAAAACCTTTGTGTCAAGTAATGACGGATATAACGGAATGTGTATCGGCGCCGGCATAGGCTACAACATCAACAACCCGAACATTATGCTGGTACCGAGCCAGGACTATAACGGAGCAGTTACTGTTGACGGAGGTAAAACTTTCAAATACGGAAGTTACGAGGGAACTGGTTGGGGCGGTCACGCTTACGGTGGTTACTGCTGGAACGAAAACGAGTGGTGCTCAGGTCCTGCAAAATCTTGGGCAGGCGCTAAAATCGGCGGCGAGGTTGAGATTCATGTCACCCACGATGGCGGTAAAACCTATGAGCACACAGGCGTTATTGTTACAGGCATTAAAAAGTGTATGGCTGTACGCGGCGATGATGATACAGTACTGTTTGGTGAGTGGAAAACAACCGACAGGGGACACACCTGGAAAAAACTTACCGATGAAAACGGTGAAAGACTTATCGACGGTGTACTCGCTTACGACTTTTCTTCTGCAAGAATGTTTGCGGTAAAAGGCGGAAAAATCTTAGAGTCTTACGATGCTTTTGAAACTTACAAAGTGATTGCAAACTTAAAGACTGCACCTGAGGGTATGAGTTATGACCATGTCAATAAAAAACTGTTTTTGGCAGTTGCTAACAACCTGTTTGTGCTTTACGAAGACGGACAGATTGAACTGATTGATTCTGCATCGGATATGGTAAAAGATGCTTATGTCAAGAGTGTATATGTCAACCCCAAAAATGTAAATATGATTTATATTCTTGAGTGGTGCTATATTGATGCCGGCATTGAGTCTGTGCTGCGCTCACTCGACGGAGGCAAAACCTGGACTGCGTTATCGACTATGGGGCGCCCGAGCAGTCTTAACTTATTTATTAATACTTTATCGGATGAAGTGTATATTGAATGCGGATGTCGCGGAATCTGGAAAATGAAGTTGCCGGAGGTAGAATAATATGAGTAACAATACTTTTAAAACTGATAAATGGGTGCCGGTACCGTTAGTATCCGAACAATTAAAGCAAAAAGGCATTAAAGGTTTTGAGGGCGGTCAGCGCCTTTTGGATGTTACACGCGACAGACAAGACGGAAAACTCTGCTTTGTTTGTGTTGAAACCGCAAAGCCTTATAAGTCAACTGACGGTGGCGAAAGTTGGCAACCTATCGGCAAAGGACTTCATTGTGCCGCTAATGTGTGCATTGAAATAGATCCTAACAACAAAAACCACTTGCTTACAGCAGGTGTCGGTTGTCAGTTTAAAAACGGAATTTACTCCTCTTGGGATGCGGGAGAGAGTTGGAAAATGACCTTTTCTGCTATGCTCGGAAACACAAAAGACTACCGAAATCAAATCGCTTTCGACGCCTCATCTTATGATGAAAAATTAAACGCATCCAAAATCTGCTACTGGTCAAGAGAGGGCTATCATGAAGATGCGGGACACGTGAACCCGGCACTTTATAAGTCAACAGACGGTGGCGAGAGTTGGAAAGAAATTAAAGACACAGAAAAATTCGGCAACTGCGACCTTGCAGTAAATGAAGTAAACGGTTGGCTTTATATCGGCGGCGAATGCGGCCTTTGGCGTTCAAAAGACGGTGGCGAAACCTTTGAACAATTAAGCGATAAAAACATTTTATGTTTGCACACAGTTTACACTCACCCCGAAAACCTCTATTTTACAACTAACGAAGCCCTGTTTGTTTCAACAAACTCAGGCGACTCGTTTGAAAAACAAGAAAGCGACACTTATCCCGGCGGAAAAGCTGTTTTCTTGTGCGTAAATCCGCAAAACACGGATGTTATGCTTTTACAGGACGCGGCTGTATGTGACAAACAGACACAGTATTATTCTCATGATGGCGGTAAAACCTGGCAAGAGAGCGCGTTTGACACATCTGCTGCGGTTATACCGATGTTATCGCGTCCTCATCCCGCTGCTTGGTCTCCCGACGGAAAAGATGTTATTACTTTCGGCGGCGATTTTGTCACAAAATCAACCGACTCGGGCAAAACTTTCTTTGTCTCAAACGACGGAATCAATGCGATGTGTTTTGGCCGCAGAATGAGTATAAATGCGAACAATGAAAACAATATCTTCTTGCCTTGCGTAAATTACGGAGCGTTTTATTCGGTTGACGGTGGCGATACCTGGGAAAACATCACAGTCGAAAAAGACGGATACACAGGTGAAACCTACTCGGGCTACTGCTGGAATGAAAACGAACTTTGTTTCGGTGCGGTAAAAGACGACGCAAAAGTCGAAATCTGCATCACCCGTGACGGTGGCAAAACAATAGAATTTACAGGCAATATCATCACTTGCACGATTGCCGGTGCCGAAAAGAGTATGTCAATGCTCGGCGATGATGATACATTGTTCATAGGCGAGTGGAAAACTTCAGACAGAGGACACACATGGAAACAGATTTTAGCCGAAGACGGAACCCCGGTTATTGACGCTGTTATGGCTTATGACTATTCATCGCAGAGAATTTTTGCAAGAAAAGGCGGCGGCTTACTTGAGTCATACGACAAGGGAGAAACCTGGCAGATGGTAACCCATTTCGTTCCTCCTTATGAAGAAATCTGCTATGACCATAACAGAGATATCTTCTATGTCGCTATTGATACTCAACTGTTTTTCGTTGACAAAGACAGGGCTATGTGGGAAGTAGACAGCGGAATTTATCCTGTTCACGGTGTCGCAATACACCCCGATAATACCGATATTGTCTATGTAACTTCAAACGGTTTAAAAACTGTTGCCAATCGTCAGATTATTGATGCCGGCAAGAGCGTTGTTACCCGCACAACAGACGGTGGTAAAACCTGGGTAACCTTGTCAAGTCTTGAAAACGATAACGGTCCGGAAGTTACCACGCTTGTAAACGAGGTTGCAATTAAACGCGATACAAACGAAGTTTATATTGCTACATCTTCACGCGGTTTGTTGAAGATGCCTGTCTGCGCAAATAATTAGTCAAATATGATAAAATCTTGTCGATTTTTTTCACAGCAATAGCAAAACTTGATTTATTTTAATATTTTCGAACACAAATTCGATATAGGGCAATTGCTAAATAATGCTAATTGCCCTATATGTTTAAAAATTGGTTAAAATTTTTTGTAGGTTTTATACATAAAATTTAGGTAAATTTTTTACATAATAACGGAAATTTTTAATGGTTTGTTAATAATATAGAAATTTAATGTTTTTTGCATAAATGTTATAAAAAAACATAGATTTTTCAATATTATTTGTGATATAATGACATAGACAAATAAATTGGAGTAATACCCCCCTGTAAATATATTGAATAATGTCGGTCCCGAATAAACAAAGCCGCTGTTTGAGGGAATTGATTGTTTTTTATATTACACGGAAAGCTGCTTCGTTTATTATCGAAAATATGGCCAAAGAGGTCATAAAAATAAATAACAATTATTATAGGAGGACTACAATGAAAAGAATTATTTCACTTTTTATCACAATTGTAATGATTCTGTCCCTCGGACTTGTTGTTTCAAGTTGTTCAAGCAGTGACTCGGGTAACGGAAACCGTCGCCAGAACACCCGCAGCGATGCAACCGTAAGCACCGGAAGCGTAACTTCGGGCATTACAACAAGCGGTGCCACTTCACAAAGCGGAACAGCTTCCGGCACAACTTCAAAGGCTAATTCGCAAAGCGGTACAGCATCTAACGGTGGTACAACTTCTAACGGTGGTACAACCAATAACGGCGGCACCAACAACGGCGGCACCAACAATGGCGGCAGCAATAACGGTGGTACCAACAATGGCGGCAGCACTTCTGCTCCTTCAGGTTTCTCAAATCTGAGCGCATCTGAAATTGCAGCATTGACAAACACCGGAACAGTTTCTATTTACACTAGTAACTGGGAACATTCGCGTCCGAACAGAGGTGCAAAAGAGAACAGCGAAGAATGGTGGAACGGATTTGAAAAATATTTCAAAGACGAGTTCGGCGGCGAAGTTAACTTTATCTCTTGCGAGTGGGAAAACTGGGAGAGAACCTACTTTACCGATTTCGCAGCAGGTACAGCACCTGATATTGTTTATCTTTATGAGAAAAACTGGCCTTCAACAGCGATGAAAGGCTATATATACTCTATTGATGAACTCGAGGCTGCAGGCGTTGAATGTCTTGACAACCCGGCATTAGATCCTAATAAGACAGCAATTCAGGGCCTTTACACTTATGATAACAAGGTTTATGCATTTGCAGACTGCCAGACACAGCCTGATATGATGTTTGTAAACGTAAAACTCTTTAACGACTTAGGCGTTAAATCACCTGTTGAGTATTATAATGAAGGTAAATGGAACATGTCACAGTTCATTGAATGTGCATCACAGGTTACCCGCGATACAGACGGTGACGGTAAAAACGATACATTCGGTTACTACACTGGGGACCAATTCATGATTATCGGTGCTAACGCAGGCGAAATAGTTGAAGTAAGCAAAACAAGTGACGCTTTAAGATGTGCAGTAAGCGATGCAGCAACCGTTAAAGGCCTTGAATATTTAAGCGAACTTTATTCAACAACTAAAGGCGGATACAACGGTACAGACGGAAGAACATTGTTCCAGGGCGGCAAGATTGGTATGCGGTCATGGATGCCGAGAAACGAGATGACTGATGACTACAACATCAAAAGTTACGGTTTCGACTGGGATGTCATTCCTATGCCTTTAGGCGAAAACAACAAAGAAAATGTTCGTACTTGCAAGAGTTACGCATACTCAGTATCAAAAAGTGCTAATACAAAAGAGAAAATGCAGGGCGCTGTAAACCTCATTATTGCAGCAAACAGCTACACTGATATTCTTGGTAATACTGACCCGGTTCGTTATGACGAAACAGTTATGAAGGCATACTATGGCAGCAGCTATCAGAGAATTGCCGATTCATCAAAGAACCTCGTTATCCCTGCACACTCAGGTATTGACGGTGTTTCATCATACTCAAGCTCACTTATCCGTGCGGTTATGACCGGTTCAACTGTTAAAGAAGCTATCGAAACTTACAAGCCGCAGATTGAGACTGCTTGTGAGTATGAAATGGAAAATAAAGCATAGTACTGTTATCAGACGAGTCTTTAACTTAAAACGATAAAATAAACCTTTGCGGAAAAGTTTTACACTTTTCCGCAAAGGATGACTTTGTTTTTTATTATATACTATAATGTAAGCGTATATTATAAATATTTATTCAGAAATAAAGGATATGATTTTAGCGTATAAACATAATAATCGTATCTTTTATTTTTCAATAAGTAATTGTGCTTATTCTAAAAAGAAAAAACGAAGGGAAATGGGAAAGCATGAAAAAAATACTTGCGCTAATTCTTTCTGTCTGCATGATTTTTACTTGCCTTGCTTCGGCGATTACCGTATCTGCGGTAGAAACTGAAGTTACTCAGCAAACAGAGCAGAAAACGACAGGCGACACTGAAAAAATTTCAGCCGAAAATTCGTATTTTTATTATTTGCAGAGCCACGACAAAGCCGAATTGATAAAAGATACCACTGTTGAATTCGACTTATCGAAGGCAAAGTTGACAGACGCAAAATACGAAGAATACGAAGGCGAAAAAGCGGTTGTTATTGACCAACTCGGTAAGATGACCTTGACATTTAATGTTGCAAAAGAAGGCTATTATATGATTAACAGCCGATATGCAGCAGTTCCGGGCAAGCCGATAAATATGGAACTTTGTGTTTACATAGACGGTAAGATTCCTTACACAGAGGCAACAACCGTTACCGTTCCGAGAACATGGGAAGATGTAGTTGAAACCGACAAAAACGGTAACTTCCCCAAAGAGGACGACAACTCAAACCAACTCACACCCGATTCTCGCGAAGTAATTGCATACAGTGATTATATTTTACACGACAACGATTATTTAACTGATGAAGATTTGCTTTTCTATTTTGAAAAAGGTAAGCACACATTAACTTTGGAAGCAACAAGAGAAAGTATTGCTATTTCTAAACTCTGGCTCGGCAGCGCCGAAGAATTACCTGATTATGAAACATACATCAGCCAATATGATGATGCACAGGTATACAGCGGAGAAGTTTTGCAGTTTGCAGCCGAGATTTCGAAAGCACGCAGCGAACAGTCTTTGACAATGTTCAACGATGCATCAAACGCATCTACCACTCCGGCAGACCCGTCACAGGTCCGTCTTAATACAATTGGCGGCGAGAGCTGGAAAAACCCGGGACAATGGATAAGCTGGGAAGTGACTGTTCCCGAGAGTGCTAAATATGTACTTTCTTTTAAATACCGCCAAGATTATGTAAGCGGATTTAAAGTATACAGAGAAATCTGGATAGACGGAAAAGCACCTTGTGAAGAACTTAACTGTATCTCTTTTGATCCTAACACAAGTTGGGACAACAATACGGTTGCAGACGACGAGGGACATCCGTACTACATTTATCTTGAAGAAGGCACACATACAATAACTCTCAATGTTACTTTGGGACCTGTTGCCGAATCACTTCAGATACTTACAAACACAGTCAATGATTTGAACTCAATATACAGAGATATCATCGCTGTAACAGGCACATCTCCCGACTCTAACCGCGACTATGATATTGACAGAGTTATACCTGACTTAATGGATAACTTTGAGGCTGTTTATGAAAATTTAATTGAAGTAGGCGGCCAGATTGAAAAGTATAACGGAGTCAAAGGCGGACTTTCATCATTTATTGATGTTATGACTCGCCAACTTGAATTATTCATTAAGGACCCGCTTGAAATCATCAGCGGACTTTCCGGATTTAAGACCAATATCGCATCTCTTGCGGATATGATGTCGGAAATGAAGTCACAGGCGTTGCTTTTAGACGAAATTTATCTTTCGGGCGACGCAGCAGATGTTCCCAAAGCAAAAGTCGGTTTCCTTAAAACCGCAGAATTTACAATCAAAGGCTTTTTCCTTTCATTTGTAGCAGACTATAACGCAATAGGCGTTGACTATGAAAATTCCGATTTGGTATTTGACATTGACGAGCCAGTTGAGGTCTGGATGATTTCAGGCCGAGACCAGATGAACGTCTTAAAAACTATAATCGACGATGATTTCGTAGCAAATTACAATATCCCCGTTAACCTTTCTCTTGTAGAAAACGCGGACACTTTAACTAAGGCAATTTTGGCGGGTAACGGACCTGACTGTGCTTTATGGCTGCTCGACACCGTGCCTATTTCATACTCGATGAGAGGCGCTCTTGAAAATCTTGAGCAGTTCGATGCGGAACATCAGTATGATGAGCAGGGTAACAAGAAATACACTTATACTTTTGATGAAGTATATGAATGGTTCTATCCTTCATCGTTTATCAGTCTTAGATACCTTGACGGTAATATTTACGGATTGCCGGAGAGCCAGTTGTTCAAGATGATGTTTGTAAGAGACGACATCATGCAGGAATACGGACTTGATGTTCCTGAGAGCTGGGACGATGTTTACGATATTGTTACAATTTTACAAAGAAACAATATGCTTATCGGTATTCCGTCACAAGACTGGAGTATGTTTGCAACATTATTGCTCCAAAACGGAAACGAATTATATGTAGACGACTACTCTGCAGTTGATTTAAGCACGGTTGATGCAATTGATGCATTTACACAGTGGACTGAATTTAATACCAAGTATTCAATTCCTCTTACATTCGATGCACTCAACCGTTTCCGCTCAGGCGAGATGCCAATAGTCTTACAAGACTACACATTCTATAACAACTTAGAGGTCGGCGCACCCGAAATCAAGGGACTTTGGTCAATGCATCCGATTCCGGGTACTGTACAAGAAGACGGTACTATCAATTCTTCACAAAACACAAGCGGAAACGCGTGTGTTATGGTAGGCGGTTGTGATAAGAAAGAGGCTACCTGGGAATTCCTGTCCTGGTGGGTTAGCGCTAAAACACAGGCAACCTTCGGACAGAAGATTGAGGCAAGACTCGGTGCCGGCGGTAGATACGGTACTGCAAACAAAGAGGCATTCGAGCAAATTCCTTGGTCAATAGGCGAACAGGAAATGATTAAAGATTCCTGGGAACAGGTACAAAATATTGCAAAAGTACCGGGTGACTATTATGTAACGCGTATGGTTAACAATGCTTTCCGTGCGGTAGTATATAACGGAACCAACCCGAGAGAATCGTTAATTAAATACAGCACTCAGATGAATAATGAGCTTAAGCGTAAACGCGAAGAATACAATATTGACCGTTATTTTACGGATGAAAACGAATAAACAGGAGGAGGCTATATTTTGAGCACTAAAACTAAAAAGTCAACTTTAAAAGTTTCAAATAAGACAAGTTACGCAATGCTTTCAATATGGGGAATTCTGTTTATAACATTTATCTTTATACCGGTTATTGTGGCATTCGGATTAAGTTTCTTCAGTTTTGATATGCTTAATACTCCGAAGTTTAACGGAATTGAGAATTATATTCGTCTTTTCCTTGATGACGATGTATTTGGAATTGCTTTTAAAAACACACTTATATTAGCATTAATCACAGGCCCGATAGGATATGTTTTAAGTTTCGTTTTTGCGTGGCTTATTAACGAAACGGGCAGAACAATGCGTTCTATTCTGACACTTTGCTTTTATGCGCCCGTACTCGGCGGTAATGTCTATTTTATATGGACTTACATATTCAGCGGAGACTCGTACGGTCTTGCAAACGCGCTGTTATTGGAATACGGACTTATCGACTCGCCGATTCAATGGCTTACAAATGCCGATTACAACTTCGGAATTTGTATTATAGTTATTATATGGCAGTCATTCGGCACAGGATTTTTGACCTTTATTGCATCACTTCAGTCACTTAATAAAGAACTCGCAGAAGCAGGTGCTATCGACGGTATCAGAAACCGCTGGCAAGAACTTGTATATATTACATTCCCGCAAATGAAACCTCAGTTGTTACTTGCAGCAGTATTTACAATTTCAGGCTCTTTCGCAGTCGGTGCAGTAAATGCTACACTTACAGGTAACCCGTCAACTGACTATTCAACTCATACCATACTCTTGCATATTCAGGACTACGCGTTTACAAGGTATGAAATGGGATACGCAAGCGCGATATCAATTGTACTTTTCGCTATGATGCTTATATACTTGTTTGTAGTAAATAAAGTGCTTGCGCGCTGGAATACAGATTAAGGGGGTGGATTTTAATGGCAAGATTATTTAAAACCAAAATGGTAGACGGTAAACCGGTTAAAATCCACACCGCTAAAACCAAACAGGTAAACCGTTCAACAGGCGGTACAATACTTATGTTCATTGTACTTTTGCTGTTTGCGGTATTTATGGTATTCCCGCTTTATTACACCGTAATAACAGCATTCAAACCTATAAACGAGGTGCTTATTTTCCCACCGAAGTTTTATGTAATCAACCCTACAACAGATAACTTTACAACGATGTTTCGACTTATGTCGTCATCAAGAGTTCCGTTTACAAGATATTTGTTCAACTCAATTTTTGTAACAGTTACTGCGACAATAGGCGGAATTATTATAGGTTCACTTGCGGCTTATCCGCTTGCAAAACACAGATTTAAAGGTAAAACTTTACTTTACAACTTCGTAGTATGGGCGATGATGTTCAGACAGGAAATCATCGGTATTCCGCAGTACTTAATTATTGCCGGACTCGGAATGATTAATACATATTGGTCAATTATTTTACCGGCACTTGCAGGAACACTCAGCGTATTCCTTATGCGTCAGTTTATGTCTTCAAGCGTTCCGGACGCAATTATTGAAGCCGCAAAAATTGACGGTGCAAGCGAATCAAGAATATTCTGGAAAATTGTTATGCCAAACGTTAAACCGGCTTGGCTGACACTTGCGATTTTTAACTTCCAGTCATTGTGGAATCAGACAGGCGGTACATATATTTATGATGAGCCTATGAAGATGCTCCCGTCTGCTATGAATCAAATCGTAACTGCAGGTATTGCCCGTCAGGGTGCTGCGGGCGCAGTTGCACTGTTTCTCATGCTTCCTCCTATAACATTGTTTATTTGCAGCCAGTCGTCAATTATGGAAACAATGTCAACGTCAGGACTTAAATAAATGATATTATCAATAAAAATTATTTTAGGAGGAAATTATGAAACTGTTTAAAAAAGCCATTTGTATGTTAGCGGTAGCAGTTGTGATTGTTTCTGTTTCGGTATTACCGGTTGCAGCAGTTTCATCTGTTCCGTACAAAGGTTATTCATACGACTCAAAAGGTTACGATATAGACGCACCTGTCGGATATGTTCCGGACCGGACTTATTTTTCAACCGATATGGGTATGAAAGACAAGTTTTACAACGTCTATGATATGCAAATTTTTGAAGATGAAATTTATATTGCCGACTCTCATGCCGAATCAACAGATGCAGACGACACTACTCACGACAGAATTGTAGTGCTTGATAAAGATTATCAGTATGTAAGGCAGTATACACAGTTTGTTGATAAAAAAACAGGCGAAAAATACGAAATCAAAAACCCGAGAGGTGTTTTTGTAACAGAAGACGAAATTTTCGTGTGCTGTGATGTTCAGACAACACAGATAAACGATAACGGTGAGAGCGAAGTTTTTTACGACGGTTATGTTTTAATCGGCGACCATAAGGGTAATCTGACAAGAATGATTACAAACCCTGCCGAATATTCGCCGGTAGTTGAAAGCAACAACTTCAGACCTTTTTCAATCGTCGAAGATAAATCAGGCTATTTATATGTAAGAGCGCAAGACGAACTTAACGGTCTTATGGTATTTTCAGAAGAAGGACAGTTCTTACAGTATTTCGGCGCAAACAAAGTCAGCCTGACTTTTGAACTTGTCGTTCAGCAAATGTGGAAAAAAATATTCTCACGCGAAGCAGCCGATACAATGCAAAAGACTGTACCGACAGAAATGTCAGGAATATTTGTTGATGATGAAGGCTTCCTTTACACAACCACAGGCTCAATGACTATTGATGAAAATTTAAGACTCAGAAAACTTAATGCCGCAGGCGATAACATTCTCGGCTATGATCCTAACGCTACATTGGAGAAAAGTTACGGTGACAGATTTGTAAGTTGGCACCAGGATGTATGGAACACTTCATTTGTAGACTGCGTAGTAGACGAAAACGATGTAATCGCGGTTCTTGACCAGAAATACGGACGAGTTTTCTTATACGACCAACAATCGGTTTTATTAAGCGTATTCGGTTATCTTGAAGTTAACCCTCTTGTTAAAAACGGAAGTACAACAATTCCGGTAGCAATTGAAAAACTCGGCGACGACTATTTAGTGCTTGACAGAGGACAAAAGGCAATCGTTACATACAGACCTACTGATTTCATTGAAAAATTACTTACAGCAAATCAGTATTATATGAAGGGCTGGTATATTGAAGGCGAACCGTATTGGCAGGAAGTCTTAAAATACGACTCAAACAATGTCCGTGCTTATGCTGCAATAGGTAAATCATTACTTGAGCAGGGTAAATATGAGGAGTCACTTGAGTACCTTAAAAAAGGTTACGACAGAACATCATATTCATTGGCATATTCGGAGTTCAGACGAGAATATATCAGAGCGAATTACTGGTGGTTAATACCAAGCATAGTAGTCGGTGTGTTCTTGATAATTAAGTTATTCAAGTTAATCAGAAAACTTCTCGGTTTCAAAGACGAGAAGACAGACATAACATTCAGATAAGGAGGTGGCACTTAATGGGTACTTGTGCAAACATTGTTAAATACGGAAAAAACATGTTTAAAAATGCTGATGTCAAAAAACTTTCACCAAAGAATTGGGATTGGCAAAAAATAGTATGGCCTTTCAGAGTTCTCATTCATCCGGTTCAGGCTTTTACCGAAATTAAGTATGAAAAGCGCGGCTCTGTCGGACTTTCATTTATAGTGCTGCTTCTTTGGTTTTTCAGCAAGATTTTCCAATACCTTGAAACAGGATTTATTTTCAATCAAAACGAGGCGAGCGAGTTAAACTCCTTTATGCTGTTTATGGGCTCCGATATGGTAATCATTTTGCTTGCCATTTCTAACTGGGCAATATGTACGCTTATGGACGGTGAAGGTTGGTTCAAAGATATATGGATTACTTTCTGTTACTCGGTAATGCCACAGGTAATTACAATAATTCCTGTCGCAATAATCACAAATTATCTTACAATCGAAGAAGAGGCGTTTGTATCTCTTATTTCTACAATAACATTTATCTGGATGTTGTTACTCGTGTTTATTGCAAACACAACCGTACATCAATACACAATTAAAAAGAGTTTAGGTGCTATGTTGCTTACAATTTTAGGCGTGCTTATACTTCTTATGATATTTGTGTTGGTTGTCAGTTTGTTTATGCAGGTTTATGACCTTGTTGGGCAACTTGTCAAAGAAATCAAGTTGCGTATGGTTTAAAGCGGGTGATGAACATGAAGAAGATTATTTTAACAGTATTATCGGTAATATTCATCCTTTGCCTGGCAATTTCTCCGTTTTCTGCGGTAGCAGAGGTTGAAAGCGAAACAGCAAGCGATGATGTTACTACGGTAAGCACAACTCAAACTACTGCAAACGCAGACGATTTCTATATTGAAATCGATAAAAAAGGCACAAAGTTTGAAAGAATCGGCAAAACCGATAAAGCAGAACTTTATATGATGAAGGTTGACGGTTGCGGCTATATCTTTGCAATCAAAAACACAAAAACGGGTGCTGTCTGGTATTCGATTAAAAATGATGTAATACGCAATCTCGGTAATGCGCCGATGATGTACAGAAGTTTATTTGAAATAGTAAACATTTCTTATCTTGGCGGTAATACCCGTGCAACACAGCAGTTTACAGCATCATCAATTTCCTACCAGGAAAATGACAATTATAAAGTCGAAAAAATCGACAACGGTGTCAAATTCACCTTTGAATTTACAGACGGTACGGAAAATATGGGCTTTACAATTCCCGTTACCGTAACTGTTGTAGACGACCATGTTGATGTCAGCGTTCCGTTTGATGAGATTAAAACTCACGATACTTGCGCGAGTAACTTAATTACAGTTTCTCCGATGAAATATTTTGCCTCGGCAGGATACGGTGCAGACAATTACACCTTAATTCCCGACGGAAGCGGCGCATTGGTTTACAATGACTATGTAAACGGTGACGGTACTACAACAACCGAGTATTCAACTTATGTTTATGACAGAGATGCAGCATTGGATGTAAGAGAATCTTTGGGTAATACAAACTCAACCGTTCTTCCCGTATTCGGCGCAAAACACGAAGACAGCGCTGTACTTGCTGTAATTTCACAAGGCGACGGTGTATCAAAGTTCCGCTCAAAGAGTGCAATCAAGAATAATTATTCTTATGCTTTCAATGAGTTTACATATAAAACTTATGACCAGATTATTGCCGGAAAGATTTGGGACCAGGAAAAGATTTACACAAGGGTAAGCAATAATTATACCAATATTGAAAATGCAACGGTATCTTATTACCCGCTCGGCGGCGACGATGCAAATTATATGGGCATGGCCAAAAAGTACAGAGAAATCATAAAGGACGGCAGAAGCAGTAACGAAGAACTTGATGAAAATGTTGAACTTTACATCGAAAACGTCGGTGCTGTTACAAAAGAGGAGTCCTCTTTCGGATTTATCATTGATAAAACTTTTGCGGTAACAACTTTTGAACAGTCGGCAGAAATGGTTCAAACTCTTTCAAAAGAAGGGGTAAACAACATTAATGTAAGATTTTCCGGCTGGCAGAAAGACGGTCTTGGCGGCGGCGCGATTACAGATACAAAAATCGAAAAACTTGTCGGCGATAAAGAATCGCTTGCCGCACTCAACAAAGTTGTAAATTCAGTCGGCGGTAAAGTCTTTATGGACTTTGATTTTGTAAACATTGATTCGGGAAAATTCGGCTGGAGTATCGGTAAACTTGCTACAAGAAATGCTATAAATGAGTACTGTGAATTCTATGATTACAGACTCAACACAGGCGAAAAGATTAAAGACGACGACGCTTATATATATTATAAAGTCAAACCTAAGTATATACAGGCGCAAGTTGACGAGATGTATGATGAATTTGAAAGTTACTCACTTGGTGCTATCAGCGTCGGCACATTAGGTTCATCACATTATTCTGACCTTGTAAGCAGCGAAGATTACTGTGATGTTCAGATATCAATTAATAAAATCTCGCAGGTTTTAGCAGGACTTACCGAAAACAATACAGTAATGGTAGATAACGGTTATGCAAATACATTTTCATCTGCTGATGTTATTGTAGGAATGCCGATGTATGACTCGGGTGCAAATATCGGTGCGGTTGACATTCCGTTTGCACAGATTGTTCTTCACGGAGTAATAGCATACACCGAAACTGCACACAACTTAACATCGCTGACACAGGTTCAACTTTTAAGAGAACTTGAAACCGGTACATTACCTTACTATATAATCACCGGTGAGGACCCGTCAATCTTCGCAGGTACAAGATATGACTACATTGTATCAAGCAGATTTGATGTATGGAAAGACAATATAGTAAGCGATTATAAAACATTATCTTCTGTTTTAGACGGATATTGCGATAAAGAAATAACCGATTATAAGTATTTAACAAAAGATAATAATGTAAGAGCAACAACCTATAATGATGAACTTACAGTTGTTGTAAATTACTCAACAAAAGATGTTAAACTTTCAAACGGTAAGACTGTAAAAGCTGAAAGTTATATCACATTAAGCGCAGGGGAGGTATAAAAATGACTAAAAAAGGACTTAATGCATTTGCGAGAGTTTTAGTCGTTATCGCATTACTCTCAATATTTCTCCCCTTTGTAAAAGTAGAGGGAAACTATGTTTTCGGCGGCTTTTTGTTTGAAGAATACAGCGTTGAGGCGTTGTTCGATTTTGCAGATCCTTATATAGCAGGACCTAACATATTCTACATTTTAGGTGTTGTTGCTATAATTGCCGCTTTGGTATTTACTTTTATTAGAAAAAGTTTTAAAGCGATTGCTGTATTTGCATCAAGCATCGTATCGGCAGTAATGTTTTCACTTGTCGGTATAACATTTGACTCAACCTACAGTATGAATTATTCATTAGCATCAGACGGTATCAATTTCACATTGGATGTCGGTTGGTATCTGACTACATTCGGTATGGTTGCAGTTGCAGCAATCAACGCTGTCGTTATGATTTTCGGTAAAAAAATGCTCGATGAAAAACAGATAAGCGAAGTTCAAAGAAGAAACAACAAGGGCTGGTGTTTCGTAGCACCGTTTGTTATCGGTTTCATTTGTTTCTACTTGCAGCCGCTTGTAATGTCAATCTGGTACACATTCAACACCTTTAAACTTGATACAGCATCGGGTGCCGGTTTCGTACTTGAATGGGCAGGACTGAGCAACTACAAGTATATTTTCGGAAAACAGACAACATTCTGGACTACACTTGTTAATACAATAGGCGATATGCTTATAAGCGTTCCGATTATCATTATCTTCTCGATTTTCCTTGCGGTAATCTTGAATCAGAAGTTCCACGGACGCACACTCGTAAGAGCAATATTCTTTATGCCGGTTGTTGTAACAGGCGGTATAGTAATGGGCGTTATCAGCGGTGACACGGTTACTTCAGCTATGACTTCGGGTGTTGAAACAACAAGTACAACATCTATTTTTGCCGCAACGGGACTTATGGAAATTCTTGAAGGTATGAATTTGCCGGAAGAAGTAATCAATGTATTTTCAAGCATTGTATCATCAATCTTTGATACACTCTGGAAATGCGGTGTACAAATTCTTCTGTTCTTATCTGCTTTACAGGGTATTCCGCCTCATCTTTACGAAGCGGCAAGAATTGAAGGTGCAACCGGTTGGGAAATGTTCTGGAAAGTTACCTTCCCGAATTTAGTACCGTTTATTCTTGTAAATATCGTATACTCGATAATTGACTCATTGACCGATACAACAAACTTGGTCATGAAAGCAATTGAAGACATGGCATTTGTTAAATTGTCATACCACAATGCTTGTATTGAAGCGTGGATATTCTTCCTTGTCTTACTTGCAATCGTAGGCATTGTATTTGGAGTATTTGCACTCATTAACAGAAATAATCAGCCAAAGCCTGCTAAGGGGGTAAGATAATGAATAACAGAATTTTATTTACCGAACTTGGCAAGTTGCTTTGGAAAATTATAAGATGTTTAATTCTTATCGGTCTTTCTTATGTATTGCTTTATCCGATTCTTTATTTGATAGTAACTTCACTTAAAGACGCAGACCAGATAATGGACCCGTCAATTGTGTGGTTGCCCAAAAAGATAATTTTCTCAAACTTTTCGTACGCATGGACTGAAATGGAATACCTTAAATCATTCGGTACTTCCGTTATGGTAGCGCTTATATCAAGCGTATTACAACTCATTTCATGCTCACTTGCAGGATACGGTTTCGCAAGATATAAGTTTAAAGGCAGTTCTGTGTTATTTTTGTTCGTATTAGTAACACTCATTATGCCTTCAGACCTTATCACAATTCCGCTGAGATTTTTGTATCAGGAATTTTCAATTCCGATAATCTCACCTATACTTGACTTGTTATACATACAGACAATGCCCGACTTTTTGACAGTCAACCTTATGGACAGCTGGTTCGTATTCTGGTTGCAGGCTCTGTTTGCTACGGGTATTCGTGCAGGATTGTTCATTTTCATTTTCCGTCAGTTCTTCCAGTCAACTCCTCTTGAAATCGAGGAGGCAGCGATGGTTGACGGAGCAGGCCATTTCAAAACTTTCTATTCGGTTATGGTACCGAATGCAAGCGGCGCTTTCCTTACAGTATTCTTGTTCTCTATTGTTTGGTATTGGAACGATACTTTCTATACAAACCACTTTATTTCAAACAAGAAAACACTTGCAAAGGCGCTTATGCAAATGCAAAGTGAACTTTCAAAGAACTCTGCTGACTTCTACGGTTCATCAGCGAAATTAATGGCAAGCGCATTATTATTCATAATTCCGATGCTCATTATGTACGCTGTATTACAAAAATACTTCGTTGAATCGGTTGACAGGTCAGGACTTGTCGGTTAATAAACAATTAAATGCAGTAGTCTTGAACTACTGCATTTTTTTATTGAAATATTCATAGTTTGTATATATAATGATTATAGTCGGTTAAAACCGATGCCTGATTTCAGAATAAATATTATGAGGAGAAAAACCGATGAAAATGCGAACAAAGGCAATAATAACAGTTGCCATTATATTACTCTTTGTTGTAGCAACCGTTGCGGTTATTATTATTTTCGGCAGCTATGATGATAAGAAGAATACAACTATGACTTCTGGCCTTTCTTCGTGGACTATCGAAAGCAGTACAAAAAGTCCTGACCCTGACACAAGCGCCGACAGTCAAAGTGAGGAAGAAGTTGTTATGACTGCGGAAGAACAGTTTATAACAGCGTGGAATAATTTAATAGACGAGTTAAACTATAAGAAGTTTAGAATTGATAAGTATGAAGTTGTAAAAAACAGGGTTGTTTTAGTCGGACTTAACAGTTCGTCAACAAATGTGGTACTCGATTTTACAATAGACGGTGAACTTGTGATGAGTATTATGGGCAGTAAAGACAGAAATGAAATTGCAAATCTTACTCAGGTATTTTACGCTATGATGACCGAGGACACGGTAAACGATACTTTAAGCATTTTAGTAAGAGAACAGGACGAGGTTTCCATTACAATTTCGGGCTGCGAATTTAACGCAACCGTCACTACTCAAAAAGACAGTTCATTCAGTGCTACTATGAAACTTATAAAACCCATAACCGAATAAATTTAAGAGGCTGTAAATTTTTACAGCCTCTTTTATATTTTTACCATATAAACGAATACTTTAATGCCTGCTGAATTATGTCTTTCGCTCTTGCGATATGTCGTGAAACGGTAGATTTATTTACACCTAAAATCTGTGCCGCCTCAGTTATTGTGTGTTGCTCAATTATCACAAGTTTAAAGCAGTCAAGTTGCTTTTGTGTCAACTCCTTTTTCATAATTTCAATAATCGCTTTTGCAATTCTTTGCCGCTTTAAATTATTAGTATCCGCCTCAACAGGCGGGTTGTACAGCCACTTCGTTTCTCTTATAAACCTATCAAGATAATAACTTTTTGAGTTCATAATCTATGTCATCTCCGGTGTAATAATTCTTTAAATATAAACCTGTTGTCTTAAGTTGATGCGCGTTGTCATATAATACAAAAATTCTTTTTTCCAGTTCCTTTAACTGTCTGCCCTTTAACATTTTTAATTGCGGTCGTAAACTGTCAACTCGCCTTCTTAATATCTCCGACTGCTCTATGTACTGCTCTCCTAATTGTTCAAGTGTAATTGTCATGTGAATTTCTCCTTGCCTTTGAATGATTGAAATTCAAGCAAATTTTTTGACGGGGACAAAAACATTTGTTCGATTTCTTTTACAGTTATTATTGTACAGATGTGTATGTCCCATTAAAAGTACATATTATATAGCAGTTGAAATAAAAAGAGCAGTATGGTAACATATTAAATAGTGTGGAGGCGAAAGGGTATAATGAATTTGAAAAAGAAAATCAACATTGATAAACTTATGTCATTTGACGGGGCAGCGATGTATTTATTAAGTGCTTTAGTGCTTGTTTTACTGTTTTTACTTTATCCGCAAAGTGATGCGTCAAAAAACGCGGCCTTTTCGCAGATTTTAATTGCGGGCAGCGTGAGTGTCTGTTTAGCATTCGGGATATACTTAAAGTATCAGGGAAAACTCAATGTCAAAAAAATGATAATGATGGTAATGATTATTTCATTTTGCGTAAAACTTGCCTACGCTGTATCGACACCGTATAATTATCATCAACACGATGTTGAGTCTTTGGGTTCAAGCGGTCACTTGCAGTACATTTACAATCTGGCATTCAGCGACATGCTCCCCGATACTAATATGTGGCAGTTTTCACATCCGCCGCTTCATCACTTTTTAGCGGCGTTAGTTGTCAAATTAGGTAATGCGTTTCATTTCGGTTTTGACCGGTGTATGGAATGTGTACAGTATTTAACCGTCTTTTATTCGTTTGTAACAAGCGTGTGGTTTTATAAGATATTACGCTTTATCGGTATAAGAGGCAGAGCGTTGCTTTTTAGCGTGATGCTGTTTTGTCTGCATCCGACCTTTACGATACTTGCGGGCAGTATCAATAACGACATACTGACAATAATGCTCTGCACAGGCGCTGTTTATTATCTTTTAAAGTGGTATCAGAACCCGACTTTTTTATACGCGGGAATATTGGGGCTTTTATCGGGGCTTGCTATGATGAGTAAGTTTTCCGCGTCAATAGTTGTTGCGATAATCGGCGTAAGTGTTCTTGTTAAAATAATTAAAGAACAAAACTTTAAACTGTTTTGGCAAGTACCGTTGTTTTTGATTATCTGTTTGCCGCTCGGACTTTGGTATCAGATAAGAAATATGCAACTTTTCTCACAGCCTTTAGGATATGTTGCACCGCTTGATAAGTCAAGCGGACTTTATACCGGTAATTCATCGATAATATCAAGATTTATTTTGCCGCCGCTAAAAGAGGCATTTTCAACATTCTGTGATCCGTGGGAAGATGTAAACATAATCACTTACACGATTAAATCGTCTTTATTTGGCGAGTATGCTTTTGAAAACACAGGTATTGCAATTATATTAATCGTTTTAAACATAGTAATGATTGGGTTTACAATTTACTCCGTAATAAAATTATTAAAAACAAAAAATGCGGTAAATTTTGGAACAAAATTAATTTTAATGTTGAATTTCTTTACCCAGATTGCATTTTTTGTGTACTTTAATCTTGCGTATCCGTTTGGTTGCACAATGGATTTCAGATATTTAGTCTTAACGCTTGTATCGGGAATTGCAACGCTTGCAATAATTGCGAATGTTTATCAAAAGCAGTCCGCAACCGATAAAACAGCGCATATAAAAATGAGCGTGTTCGGTGCTTTGAGTTTCGCGTTTAGTTTCTTATCTGTTTTGCTGTTCGTATAAAAGCGCTAAAATCAGCAAATACTATTATCACCACTTATGAAAGGACGGTGATTATAGTGGAGAATAATAAACAAAACAAGCAAAATAACAACCAGAACAACAATCAAAAAAATCAGAACAACCAGAACAATCAAAATAATAAAGAGAACAAAAACCAGAAAGATTTTCAGTAAAGATACTTCCTATGATACTTTGTCAGCACCGCTTAAAGCGGTTTATATGGCACTTTGTCAGCACTATTGAATTAAAAAACGAGCAGTAGTTTTTACTACTGCTCGTTTTGTTTTATATCACCACGAGCCGATAAACTTATAAAGCCTCCCTCTGATGAGCGGAGGTGGCTGCGGCTGAGCCACAGACGGAGGGAGAGATAAAACAAGGGTTATTTAATACCCTTTAATTTTGCTTTGACTACCCCTCTGTCACTGCGTGACATCTCCCCTGACAAGGGGCGACAAAACGGGAGACCGACAAAAAACAATATAAACCACCTCAGGTGGCCGCTTAAAGCGGTTTATATGGCACTTTGTCAGCACTATTGAATTAAAAAATGAGCAGTATTTTTTACTACTGCTCGTTTTGTTTTCTCTTTTTGTCTTTTTTTATTACCGCCTGAGGCCTAAAATCTGACTTGCGTTTGTAATTATCAAAAACGCGTTTTCATCAATGCTTTTTACAATTTTATCAAGAGGTGCAACTTCGTTGAGCCTGACCGCACAGAGCAAAACAAAAGTATCGCTGTCGGAATAAGCACCCTTTGCCGCAATTTGCGTCGCGCCCCGCCTTATTTGAGATATAATCTGCTTTTTAATTTCCTGCGGTTTTTTTGTAACTATCATAACAAGTTTGCCTGAGTCGGCGCCGTACACAAAGTAGTCAATTAAAAAACTCATAATCAGTATTGTCAAAAATGTGTAAAGCGCAGTGTCAATATTGCGATAACTCAAAGCAGCGGTAACAATAACGACAGCATCACTTATAAGAATAACTCTGCCCATTGAAAACTGCGGCTTTGTCAGGCTGACAATTTTTGCAATAATATCTGTGCCGCCCGTAGATGAGCCGCGCATAAAAATAATCGCAAACCCGATTCCCGACAACGCGCCCCCGTATAAAGCCGATAAAATTTTGTCCGAGGTGTAAGTCGGCATAAACAAGGTAAACACATCTATCATAACCGAAAGCAGCAGGGTAGTCATAAGCGTTTTTATCATAAATTTTTTGCCGACTTTAAAAAAGCCGATTGCAAGCAGAGGAATATTGAGTATTAAAGTCAGTATTCCCGTGGGTATATTAATTAAATGTGAAATTGCCGCCGCTAAACCCGCAACACCGCCTGGCGAGATTTCATTGGGCGATAAAAAAACTGTCAACGCAGCAGCGTAAAGCCCTGTGCCGACAGTGATAAGAATTATATCTGTTATTATTTCTTTGATTTTCAAAATTATCAACTCCGACAAACTTATTGTATGGAGTTAATGACCAAATTAAACAACTCATTTATTCTTTCTTTTTGTCCGGTTAAATCAAGAAAGCCGAATAAACACTCAAGCCCTGTTGCATACGCGTATTCGCTCGATGATGCACTTTTAGGAGTGTGAGTGTGTGCGTTTCTGCCGCGCTTAAATACGGACAGTTCTTCCTCGCTTAATACATCATATATCGCTTTTGCACCGATGCATTGTGATTTTGCACATACATAATAGGTGCTTTTTGAATGTAACTCACCGGCTTTAAAATCACCTGCGTTTAATAAATAACCTCTGACAAGTTTTTCATAAACCGAATCTCCGTAAAACGCTAACTGCAAAGGAGAAAGTTGCTTTGGAGTTTTAAAGTTGCCCATATTTTCACCTACGGTATATAATCAAATTCGAAGTCGTAAATTGATACGGTATCGCCTTGCTCAATTCCGGCTTCTTTTAGCGCATCAATTATACCGCTTTGAATAAGCACTCGCTGAAAATACTGCATTGAGTCATATTCGTCAGGGTCAATAGTTTCCATTACTTTTAACAGCCATCTTGCCTCGATAATATAAACTCCGTCCTCGACAGTAAGAGTAAATTCACGCTTTTTAGTCGAATAATCAATTTCGGGCTCCGGCTCGCTTTCGTATCTTATAACAGGCGGTAAAGTTGCAAGTTTTGCCGCAACCGCATTGATAAGTTCTTTCGTTCCGTGCGCAATAGCCGCCATAATAGGGAAGAGCAAATAACCTTTTTGCTCAAAATATTTTTTGCATTTTTCAATTTGTTCCTCGCTTGCACAGTCGCACTTGTTTGCCGCAATAATCTGAGGCCTGTTGATTAGTTCGGGGTTGTAACGCTCAAGTTCCTTGTTGATTGTGTTAAAATCTTCAATAGGATCTCTGCCTTCACTTCCCGACACATCAATTACGTGAACAAACATTCTGCACCTGTCAATGTGGCGCAAAAATTCATGTCCCAAACCGACACCCTCACCGGCACCTTCAATAAGTCCCGGAATGTCAGCCATTAAAAACGAGGTTTCACCGCCGACGGTAACTACACCGAGAGTAGGGGTGAGTGTCGTAAAATGATAGTTGGCAATTTTAGGCTTTGCCTGACTTACAACAGAAATCAAAGTAGATTTGCCGACATTGGGATAACCTATAAGCCCTACATCGGCAATAAGTTTTAATTCAAAAACTACATTTAATTCTTCACCGGGGTTTCCGTTTTTGGCAAAACGCGGAGTCTGTCTTGTTGAAGTGGCAAAATGCACATTACCCCAACCTCCGTTGCCGCCTTTTGCGATAATAAAAGGCTCATCATCCGACATATCGCAGATAATTCTGCCTGTGTCGGCATCCTTTACAACTGTACCTCTTGGCACTCTTATAATAAGGTCAGCGCCTTTTTTGCCGAAACTTCTGCCCGAAGAACCGTTTGCTCCGTTTTCTGCTATATATTTTCTTTTGTATCTGAAATCGGCAAGGGTGGATAAGTTGTCGTCTACAACTAAAACAACATTACCGCCTTTGCCTCCGTCACCGCCGTCGGGACCGCCTGAGGCAATATACTTTTCTCTGTGAAAAGATGCCGAACCGTGACCTCCGTCGCCGGCTTTGATTTTAATAGTTGCTGTATCTGCAAACATAATTTTCACCTAAAAAATAACCCGAGCAAAAAAGATGCTCGGGTTTAATGTAAGATTACTGTTCTACTGCGTAAACACTGACTTTTTTACGAGTTTTGTCTAAACGCTCGAACTTGACCTTTCCGTCAACAAGTGCGAAAAGTGTATCGTCAGAGCCGATACCTACATTTTCACCCGGATGAATGTGAGTTCCGCGTTGACGAACTAAAATGTTGCCTGCAAGAACGAATTGACCGTCTGCACGCTTAACACCTAAACGCTTTGATTCTGAATCGCGTCCGTTTTTAGTTGAGCCCATACCTTTTTTATGAGCGAATAACTGAATGTTAATCTTAAGCATCGTGTTGCACCTCCGTAGTAATTTCGATAAAGTTTTTATACTGTTTTGACAATTCTGTTAAATGTAATTTAAGCCCCTTTAAAATACTATTGCACTCGCTAAACTTATCTTTTAAAATAAAATCAAAGAAACCGTCGCGCTCGGTAATATCGGCTTTTGCAAAAATTACATCCGTTACGGTATTGGCAGTCAGATATATTGCGCTTGAAACAACCGCACATACAAGTCTGCCCTGTTCGCAGTCATTATCGGTTGTATGACCGGATATTACAAATCGGGTAATTACTCCGTCTTTTAAATAAAAAACTGCCTTCGTCATTGTCTTGACTTGCTGAATTATTCAGCGCTTTCTGCTGCTGCGGTCTTAGTAGCCTTTTCAACACCCATAGAATCAATCTGAATCTGTGTGTATGGCTGTCTGTGACCTAAGCAACGCTTTGAACCTTTTTTAGGACGGTATGTGAAAACGGTAACTTTCTTACCTTTTCCGTTTTTAACAACGGTTGCTTCAACTGTTGCTCCCTTAACATAAGGAGTACCAACCTTAAGAGTTCTGTCTTTAAAAGCAATAACTTTATCAAAAGTGAGTTTATCCCCTGCTTCAACATCGAGTTTCTCAACAAAGATTACATCTCCGTTTTGAACTTTATACTGCTTTCCTCCGGTTTCGATTACAGCGTACATTTGCGGCACCTGCCTTTATTATAGACTCGCTACTGTGGGGCGCAGCATAATGCTGACTTAAAAAAGCCCGAAATATGCGGTTTTAAAATTATACACTATATTTAATAAAAAGTCAACAAGTTTATTTTTGTTAACAAATACTTCAATGTAGATAAATCAATGATAGGTAACACTTTTCTCAAAAAAATAAGATGAAAGTGTATTTTGAAAGAATTTGTTGTGTTGTGAGGAGCCGCAGGCGACGAACAACACAACAAATTCGGCGCTCGTTTACATTACCGCCAGAAAGTCAGCAAGTACTGCGTTTGGACTTCTGTATTTAAGACAACTTTTTGAAATATTATTTGAAATTTTATTATGTTTTGCAAGTTGCTTTCTGCCGTCTTCAAGGCTAAACATTCGCATTTTACTGTAAAATCTCTGTTCATCAAGTCTGTGTTGACGTTCCACCTTACCATTGTGTCTTGGGGTTGCCACCTGTATTCTGTGGTACTTAATTCCACACTCTTCTAAATATTCTTCAAATAATGTCTTATGGGTGGATTTTTTCACCAATAAAGCATTTGTCCATTCCGTTCCATTGTCGGTCTGTACCTCTCTTATTGGAAATGGAAATTTTTCTATTAACTTCTTTAAAAAATCTAACGAACTGTATGTGCTATGCTCATCATACATTTCTCTAAAACAAAATCTTGTGCATTCATCAACTGCGGTATATTGGTAGTATTTCTGCCCATTTGCAACGCAATACGCAGGCACAAACTTAACATCTATTTGTACCTTTTGTCCCGGATAATCTGCCCGCTTGTACGGCTTTGGTTTATAACCCTTTCTCTTTTCCGGCGTCTCCTCTAATTTCAGCCTTTTTATTGCTCTCAGAAGGCTGTTGTAATACCTTGTATAGCCGTTTTCTCGAAGCTTATCCCACAGCATCATTTTATCCTTGGTTCTGCGATAATATCTTTCAATCATTGCATATTCTTCTGCTGTTTGTTGCCTTGGATGGCTATGCGGACGGTGAGAACGGTCTATTAAGCTCTGCCATCTTCCGTCATAACGTTTCTTCCAATCATATATTGCTTTTCGACATACTCGGTAACGAATGCTTGCTGCTGTTACTCCATTTTTTACAGAATATTTAATTACCCGTTGACGAAAGTGGGCTTTTGGTGATATACTTTTCATCGGAAAAACAACTCCTTTGTGCCGATGTTTAGTGTGGTTACTTTCATCTTAACACATTTGAGTTGTTTTTTCTATTTTTAATGTTACCTATCTATTGTATCATAACA
>JAXJSP010000013.1:0-44941 GCA_036310005.1 Acutalibacteraceae bacterium
CGCCGAATTTGTTGTGTTGTTCGTCGCCTACGGCTCCTCCCAACACAACTAATTCTTTTAAAATACACTTTCATCTTATTTTTTTGAGAAAAGTGTTACCTATCATTGATTTATCTACATACAAGTATAATTAATATTAAAATAATTTA
Organism: Acutalibacteraceae bacterium; assembly: GCA_036310005.1. GTDB lineage: Bacteria > Bacillota > Clostridia > Oscillospirales > Acutalibacteraceae > JAXJSP01. The sequence continues at coordinate 150 of JAXJSP010000013.1, forward strand.
TTGACAAAAGCATTTTTTGTGTTATAATATCAATTGCGTGGTAAACTGCATTCTATTGGGGCCATTAGCTCAGTTGGTTAGAGCAACCGGCTCATAACCGGTCGGTCCGGGGTTCGAGTCCCTGATGGCCCACCACTCAATAGGGGTATAGCTCAGTTGGTAGAGCAGCGGTCTCCAAAACCGCGTGCCGAGGGTTCAAGTCCTTCTGCCCCTGCCAAAAATGCACCTGTCACATTCGTGGCGGGTGCATTTTTTGTTTATAAAAAATGTATTCGAAAATTTGGTACGCGGAGCGTGTCGAGGGGTGTGGGTCTCCGGTGGAGACCTCTGAATGCGATAGCATTCAGAAGCACTGACCGAGCCGACAGGCGAGACCGAATCCTTCTGCCCCTGCCAAAAAAGAGCGACAGAGCGGATAAACCGTCTGTCGCAGGAGTTTTTTCTTAATAAATCAGAGTTACTGCACATATATGAAACTACCCTTAAACACCAAACAGAGGATACGGAAGCCTTAAATACCATTATAAAGCCACTGTGCTATATGCTGAGTTTACTGCAAATATTGCTCGCGGACATTCCCGAAACAGAAACAAAAAATGTGGTGTTTAATTCGCTGTTAGCTTATGTACAGCATAACTTTATGAATGACATTACCATTTGGGATATCGCACATGCCTGCGTTTGCTCGGAATCTACCGTGAGTCATCTCTTTCGGCAGTATATGGGCAAGTCGGTTAAAAAATATATTGCCGAGCTTCGCATCAGTCAGGCAAAGAAGCTGTTAAGCACCAGCGATTTACCTATAGGCACAGTGGCGCAGATGTGCGGCTTTTCAAATATCGGCTATTTCCCGACAGCCTTCAAAAAAGCCGTCGGTGTAAGTCCTACAGAATATCGCACTCAAACGAACGGTCGGCGACTTGATACAGGCGGCAGTACCAAATTATCAATTATTAATTAAGCAAGCCGTGTTTCTCCCCGGTAGTCGGTTGCCGATAATCTGTATAAACCGGAAAGAAATGTGGTCGTAAAACCAAACGATATTATCTCCGTTATTGAAATCGTACCACAGTTAGAACCGCTGTTTAATGTATAAGTCTATTATCATTGTTGTCATAAATCTGACAGACTATGTTTTGAATTTTCAGCGCCTCTCTGCCCGAAATTTCCAATTCCTCAACTCCCATAACAGAGCGGTAGAATTGCCTTATTTGGGCGGCGTGCTGAGTACCCCAGTAGTCCTTGCCGCCCGAATACGATACTATTTTCTGCGGCATATTATTAACTGTTTCAACTCTTCCGTCGTTATATTCAATAACCGCCTTGTTATACGAGAAGTTGGCTTTTCCGTTTTCACACAAAAGACGTATTTCAATAGGCTCATCGATATAATAGTTATTCATAGCATAAAAGGAAAGCAGAGCACCGTTTTTGTATTTTATTAACCCTTCGGCGGAATCCTCCACAATCATACATTTACGATTTCTGTTATGCAGAGAGGACTGTATTTCAACAGGCTCGTTGTCGATAATCCAGTTTGCGAGATCGAGGGAATGAATCGCCTGATCTATTACAACTCCGCCGCCCTCCTTATCCCAGGTTCCTTTCCAATCAGATCCGTCATAATAATTATCGGGTCTGTACCAGGTGAGGGTGGTTCTGCCGCATTTCACAGCACCGAGACTTCCGTCACAAACCCGCTGTTTTACAAGCATTGACGGAGTATTATATCTGCACTGAAATATCACGCCGTATTTCACACCGTAATGCTCGGCGGCTTCTACCGCCTGCAGGGCGTCCTCATACTTAATGCTCATAGGTTTTTCGCTTATAACGTTTATTCCCGCCTTAAATGCGTCTATCGCAACGGGAACGTGCAAATAATGCGGCAGGCATAAATGCACCGCGTCAAGCCCTTCGCACTCAAACATCTGCTTATAATCGGTATAAGCCTTAACACCGTATTTTTCGGCAGTCTGCTCTGCTCTGCCAAGCTTTATATCGCAAACTGCAACAAGCTCGGATTCTTCAAGTGCGACAATAGCCTCCAAATGCCTTATAGAAATATTGCCGCAACCGATAACTGCAACCTTTAACTTATCCATAGGATTTCCTCACAGATTATTAAGAATATCGATAACAATTTCAAGCTCGTCAGGTTTCACTCTATCGGGACAGGTGTTATTAATAACACAGTCGGTGAAGTAGTTTATTTCGTTAGCGTAAGCGTCGCTTGCGGGCAAGCCTATATCGCCTGTATCAAGCTCGGAACCGTTTGATATAGGACACCATATTTTACCGTCAGCCTCATAAATTTTCATTTCACCTTTTTCCCAAGCCACAACAGCCCTTTCAAACTGGAAACGGAAATCTGCCGCAAACGGATAGGGCGCATCATACCACGAAGCCTCGGTTGTTAAAAAGAAATCATCATATTCGTAAACCGCGTTAATATAATCCTGTTCAGGTCTTTTTGCCCTGAAATCGGTAACCCTATTCGGCTTTCCGAAGACATAAACTATAAAATCGGAATCGTGAATATGCAGGTCAAACGGCACTAATCCGCTGCGGTTTTCGTCCATCATCCAACCGTCCCAGCTCCATTTAGGTCTAAGACCTAAGCGTCTCATAGAGCCTGACAAAAGCTTACCGTAGGTTCCCTTATCATATATATCCTTTACTATTTCATACTCGGGCCAGAAACGGAGAACCTGCGCTATCATAAATTTAACATTGTTTTTCTCGGCACATTCGTAAACACGCTTTACATCTTCTTTTTTAAGCGATACGGGCTTTTCACAGATAACGTTTATGCCCTTTTCCATTGCCTTAACGGAAAAATCAGCGTGAAGATATGTAGGAAGGCAAATGTCAAGAATATCTATCTCTTCCTTTTCGAGCATCTCATCAAAATCGGTATAATGGCGCTTATTGGGATATTTCTCCATCTGTTTGGGTCGGATATCACAGAGAGCCACAAGCTCTGCGTCTTCCCTTTTTTCCCAAGCGGGAATATGCGCACCGCTTATACCGCCTACACCTACAAGAGCTACTTTCAACATAATTTTAACCTCCGTATACCTCATCTATAATGTTTTGTAAATACTTCTTAGATTCTCTTATATCTTTGATTTGCTGCTCACCGAAAATTTCACGTTCGATTGTAACATAAGAATCGTAACCCAACTCGTGTAATTTTTTAAACAGAGCCTTAAAATCAACCTTTCCTTTACCTATCTGTACCTCCCGACCGAGATCATGACCGTTTGTAGGATAATTACCGTCCTTTGCGTGAAGATTCATAACATATTTTCCGAAAACATCAAGTGCGTCAACCGGGTTTGCCTTTCCGTAAAGAATCAGATTGGCAGTATCAAGATTTACACCCAAATTGTCACAGCCAACCTTTTCAAAGCAACGAAGCATTGTAACAGGAGTTTCCTGTCCCGTTTCAAACAAAAGATATTGACCGTTTTTCTTTAAATGCTCCGCAACCTGACGAACTGCAACACAAAAAGGCGCAAACTGAGGATCGTTAGGGTTTTCGGGTATAAAGCCCATATGGGTAACAACATTTTTAACACCTAACTTGTGAGCAAAATCCGCCCCGTCGCAAAGGTTTTTAATTCTCAAGGTACGGTATTCGGGCGGAACCAAACCGAGAGTCAGCTGACCGTCGTAAAAATTCCATACACAGGGCCCTTCCCAACCGCACCAGAAAGCAGAAATCGTTATACCGTTTTCTTCAGTTAAATTTTTGAGAATTTCTAAATTTTCATCGTTCCACAGCTCAGGCTTCCAAGAAATCAACTGGCAGTTATCAAAGTCCTCTGATTTAAGATCTTTGAATTTTTTTGACATTTCGTCAATCTCATCAAAATTAACACAAACACCAATTTGCATAAATTTAACACCTCATATTGATTTTTATTTATTCATATGATAACATTAGTGTATAAATTAGTGTGTAATTATTTTGACCATTACATATATTATTTTGACCTGGAGATGTCTGTATGAAAATTGATGGAAAGAAAGAACTTATTCCTGTTCTTTATGGCGACAGCGCAGTTAAAATACTACATTTCAGTATACCCGGAAACAATAGCCTGTGCTTTAACGCTCACTGGCATGAAAGGATGGAATTGTCTTTTGTTCATTCCGGCAGTATGAGATTAACATTAGGAAACGAGGAATATGTTATACCTTGCGGCTCATTAGGAATAATACCGCCCGAAAAAACTCATGCCGCTTTTTCAGGAGATAACGGCGTTGAATATTATACTATAATGTTCGATATTACATCCTTTTATAATTCAAGCTTTGCTACCGAAAAGCATCTGAAGCCCATTGTAAATCTGCGAAATGATTTTATTCCGATGACAAATGACGCAGAAATTATTAACACCGTAGCTTCAATTATTAAAGAACAACTTAACGGTGACGAATATTCTTCTCTGATAGTAATAGGAGAAATATACATATTATTAGGTTTGTTATACCGAAAATGCTTGTCCTTTCAAACACCTTTGGAACGCCAAAGCGAAAATTTCACAATAATATTTGATTATATTGCCAATAATTACTGCGACAAAATTTCTTCCGCGGAATTAAGCGCAAAATTCGGATACAGTGAAGCTTACTTCTGTCGCCGTTTCAAAGCAATAACCGGTCTTACTCCTATGAAATATATAAATATTTTACGGCTTGAAAAAGCAAAAAGCCTATTAAAGAACGGTAACACAAAAATAGCCGTTGTATCCGCAAAATGCGGCTTCAATAGCGTAAGCTATTTTTCAAAGCTTTATAAAAAGCATTTCGGCATAACCCCTAAGGACTACTGTGTTTCTAATAATTCTAATCGAGTAGGAAACTGACCGTTACGTATCAACCGATCTCTCACACCATCGTGCGTACCGTTCGGCACACAGTTTAAACGCGAAAGAAAAAACTGCAAATTAAAGAGTCATTTTCAATTTTAAAATGACTCTTTTTCTATTGTTTCCCTTATAACTAAAATATTATACCTTTTAAGGATGCGTCAATATTGCTTCTTTGGGAATTAAAATCAATCATTATAATTTTTCAAACACATCTGCAAAGCAACTTAAATTGTCTGTATCAACAGTTTCAATCAAACCGTTGTCGCAAGATTTTGCTATATTAGGATCAATAGGTAATTTTGCAATTGTTTTAATATTATATTTTTCGGCAATTTCGTTAATGTTGCTTTCACCGTAAATATAATGCTTTTTATTACATTCAGGGCACTCAAAATAAGACATATTCTCAACTATACCAAGCACTGGTATATTCATAAGTTCTGCCATTTTAACCGCCTTTTCGACTATCATGCTGACTAATTCTTGCGGCGAGGTTACAATTACAATGCCTTTTAGAGGCAAAGACTGAAATACAGTCAACGGTACATCGCCGGTTCCCGGAGGCATATCGACGAACATATACTCAACATCGCCCCACATAACATCAGTCCAAAATTGCTTTACTGCTCCGGCAATTACAGGACCGCGCCATACAACGGGATCTGCATCATTTTCAAGGAGCAGATTAATCGACATTAATTTTACCCCTTCTTGTGACAAAACAGGAAACAGTCCTTCCTCGTTACCTACTGCTTTTTGTGTTATTCCGAAAGATTTCGGTATAGACGGTCCTGTTATATCAGCATCTAAAACTGCAGTATTAAACCCTTTTTTATTCATCATAGATGCTAAAAGCGAAGTTACTAAACTTTTTCCTACTCCGCCTTTGCCGCTTACAACGCCGATGACATTTTTAATATTTGATTTTTCGTGTGGTTTTTCGATAAAACTTTGTTTTTCTTGTCGTGAAGAACAGTTTTCACCACAAGATGAACAATCATGTGTACATTCACTCATAATTTCAGACCTTCAATTTTTATTTAAATATTGATTTATAATTACTTATTCCGGCAATAGATACATAATCGTTATCACAGACAATTAAGTGGTCGATTACATTTACTCCTACCGTTTTAAAATAACGGACCAATGTATCGGTTGTAGCAATATCTTTGCTTGACGGTTTTAAATTACCGCTTGGGTGATTATGTGATAAAACTATATTTGTCCACTTTTTACCCAAAACTTTTGCAACTGCGACACCTAAATCAACATCGGTCGAACCGGCCGTTCCTTCTGTTATAAACATAAAGCCTTTAATTTTATTATTAGAATCTATCCCCAAAATACCAAAACGTTCAACATCTAAATACATATATTTTTTCATAATGTAATTTGCTACATCATCAATATGTGAAACGGTTTTTCCGGGAGCCATTCTTTCGTTAGCATATATTTTTGCTAAATCTCTTGTTAGTTTAATTAAAGATGCAACATGGTATGAAATGCCTTTTACTGTGCAAAGGTCTTCAATGTCCGCATCCATAATACCGCTGATTGAACCGAATTTATTCATTAAAACATGGGCAATCTCATTAGTATCTTTTTGCGGCAAGCCATAAAACAGCAACATTTCAATTATTTTATGGTCTTCAAAAGCATCAATACCATTATTTATATAATTATTCTTTACACGTTGTCGATGATTTTTATGTAAGTTTTCTTTTTCATTCATAGTTACAAATCCTTAAAAAATATTTGCTTTATTCATAATAATATTATATATTAAATTAAGAAAAAAAGAAAGTAAATTTGGAGAATTTAATGAAAGAAGTAATAATTTCACAAAATGATGCTAATCAAAGATTAGACAAATTTATCATTAAAACTTATAAAGAATTCCCGCAGTCATTAATATACAAATATATCAGACTAAAAAGAATAAAAGTTAATGATAAGCGTACAACCGTATCATACAAACTAAAAGTCGGGGATAATCTGAAATTATATGTTAACGACGAATTATTAGTTGAATCTGCTGCAAAATATGATTTTATGTATGCATCGGATAAAATTAATATTGTGTACGAAGATGAAAACATATTATTAATAGACAAACCTCAAGGTTTAATAGTCCATCCCGATGATAAGGAGTACAATGACACATTAATTACAAGAATACAAAAGTATTTATACATCAAAGGAGAATACAATCCCGAAATCGAAAACAGTTTCTCTCCTGCTCTTGCAAACAGAATTGACAGGAACACGGGAGGAATAGTCATAGCAGCAAAAAATGCTCAAGCGCTCAGAATTCTTAATGAAAAAATCAAATTAAGAGAAATAAGTAAATATTACTTATGCGTTGTTCACGGTAAAATGGAACAAAAAGAAGATACACTTACTGCATATTTAGAAAAAAACAGTGATAAAAACAAGGTTTACATCAACAATAAATCTAATGATAAAAACAAGATAATCAAAACTAAATACAGAGTTATCGGATATAAAAACGATCTGTCACTGCTTGAAATTGAACTGTTTACCGGCAGAACGCATCAAATAAGAGCACATTTGGCATCAATCGGCCACCCGTTGTTAGGCGACGGAAAATACGGAAAACTGCAAAATGACAAAAGGCTCGGTTTCAAGCATCAAGCGTTATATTCATATAAACTCTGTTTTGATTTTAAAACAGAGTCAGGGATACTGTCTTATTTAAAAGATAAGCAATTCAGAGTTGAACAAGTATGGTTTGCTAAACAGTTATTCAATATTAATATGTAAAATTATAATTTAATATCAACAGTTCTGTTGCTCGATTGGTATTGGCGATATTTAACGCCTGCTGAATCGAGCATTTTTTTTGCCGCAATAGTTGAATCGGTAGCGGCATATTTATCGCTGAAATAAATGATTTCGGATATACCCGACTGAATAATTGCTTTTGTACATTCGTTACACGGGAATAAAGTAGTGTAAACTTTACATCCTCTTAAGCTTCCCCGTCCGTAATTCAAAATTGCGTTAAGTTCAGCATGGCATACAAATACATACTTTGTATTTAATGTATCGCCTTCCCTATCCCACGGATACTCATCATCTGAACAACCCTGGGGCATACCGTTGTATCCCATTGAAAGAATTTTGTTGTCTTTACTTACAATGCATGCACCTACTTGAGTGCTTGGATCTTTGCTGCGCAAAGAAGAAAGACAGGCAACCCCCATAAAATACTCATCCCATGAGATATAATCCTGTCTTTTCATAAAATTTCTCCTTATATTAAAATTATTTATATTGAAATTTCAGTCGAGGCTCTGTAAAGTTCAATATCAAAAGGTTTCTTTTCTTGTAACGCTTCGAAAATATCCTTATCTACAATTTCGTTTTTACACATACAAATTACTCTGTTGCCAATGCCTTTTTCTAAAAAGCAAACTGCTTTATGTCCCATTTCGCTTGCGACAACTCTGTCTCTTACCAAAGGAGAACCGCCTCTTTGTACATGACCTAAAACTGTAGTTCTTGACTCAATATTACATTTTTCGCTGATTTCTTTAGCAATTTCTTCGATATTTCCGACACCTTCGGCAACGACAATAATAAAGTGTTCTTTGCCCATTGCTTTTGTTTTTAAAATCTTAGGAACAATTTCTTTATCAATATCGTACTCAACTTCAGGAACCAAAATTGCTGTTGCGCCGACTGCAATACCGGTTTCAAGGGCTATCCAACCTGCATGTCTGCCCATAACCTCAACAATAGTACATCTGTCATGTGATTGTGAGGTATCGCGAAGTCTGTCAACCATTTCAACTGCAGTATTCATCGCAGTATCAAAACCGATAGTATATTCGGTAGATGCAATATCATTATCAATTGTTCCGGGAATTCCGACACAAGGAATTCCTCTTTCAGACAAATCTCTTGCACCTCTGAACGAACCGTCTCCGCCGATTACAACGATACCGTCAATTCCGTTTGCTTTACAATTTTCTATTGCTTTTTGAAGTCCCTCTTCGGTCTTGAATTCCGGACATCTTGCTGAGTACAATATTGTACCGCCTCTGTGAATAATATCGGTAACCGACCTTAAATCCATATCAATAAAATTATTTTTAATAAGTCCGGTATAACCTCTGACTATACCTTTAACTTTAATACCTCTTGATATTGCGGTTCTCACTACTGCTCTGATTGCAGCGTTCATACCCGGTGCGTCACCACCGCTTGTTAATACACCAATAGTTTTAATTTCCATAATTGTATCACCTATAAATATAATATACTATTTTATATTAAACAACACAATTTAACAGTTGTCAATATAAAACTTACATATTTTGACTAATTTTTCAAAACAATTACTTGATTAGTTTAACATTATCTTTCCCCGTAATTTCCTCTATCAAACCTATCATTGTCGGGTTTTCGTTTACCCATAATTTTTGAGGAGCAAGCAGTTTTTTATTATTAGATAAATCAATAATATATACAGGCGTTTTACCGTTATAATTGGATAAAATCGACTTGATTTTAACAAAATCATTATCGCTGATTGAATTCACTCTAATATAAAGTCCGGGTTTAACGGTTTTGTTAAGATTAATTTGTTCAGGTAAAACAACTTTTTCAAGTATTATTTCTTTGTTGTTTTCTTCTCTTTGAGAAATTCTGCCCTTTATAACTACAATTATATCTTTTTGCAATAAGGGCATATACTCCTCTAATAATTTTGGAAACACCAAAATATTTATAACTCCTGTTTCATCCTCGCAAGTGACAAACCCCATAACTTGTCCGCTTTTGGTTTTTCTTGTTTTAACCGCAGAAATAAGTACAAGAAGATTGACACTGTCACCGTCGGTATAAATATTGTCATCGTCATTTTTTAATATTTCATTGAGATTGACAGAATTAATTTTGCTTGCCAGTTCTTTATAGTCAGACAAAGGGTGACCTGATAAATATAAACCGATGCTTTCTTTTTCGTATCTTAATTTAGTATTTTTATCAAAATCACTGACGTTAGGATAATTATAAGAGCCTTTATTGACTTCGGCAGTATCAAAAAATCCGATTTGTCCGCTTGACTCCGCCTTGCTTTTGTTGTCAACAAAATTCATAATGTCTTCAACCGATTCATAAAGTTGTCTGCGATTAAGATTAAGGGTATCAAAAGCACCGCTTTTTATTAAAGATTCCACTGCCCTTTTGTTCAACTCTGTATTGGACATTCTGAGGCAAAAATCTTCCAAATCTTTAAACGGTTTAATTTCTCTTTCTTCTAAAATTCTGTTTACAAGATTTGTGCCTATATTTTTTACTGCCAACAAACCGAATCTGATACAATCATTATCAACAGCAAATAATTTTTCAGATTTGTTTATATCTGGCGGTAATATCTTAATACCCAGATTATGACACTCGTTGATATAATTTACCATTTTATCGGTTGAATCAACAACACTTGTAATCAATGCAGCCATATATTCATATTTATAGTGGCATTTTAAATAACCTGTAATATATGCTACATTAGCATAACAAGCAGCATGAGATTTATTAAATGCGTAAGACGCAAAACTTGTCATTTCATCAAAAATAGCATTTGCTGTTTTTTCATCAACGCCGCGTTTTATACAACCTTCGCATTCTTCATCGCCATAAACAAAAGCAACTCTTTCTTTTTCCATTACATCGTGCTTTTTCTTTGACATAGCCCGTCGCACTATATCTGCTCTGCCGTAAGAATAACCAGCTAATTCTCTGAAAATCTGCATAACTTGTTCCTGATACACAATACAACCGTAAGTCATATTCAAGATAGGTTCAAGCAAGGGTGTAGAATAAGTTATTTTGTTTTTATTATGTCTTCGTTCAATGTAGGTCGGAATAGAGTCCATAGGTCCCGGTCTGTATAACGAAGTCAAAGCAATTAAATCTTCAATTGATTCGGGTTCAAACTCTTGTAATACCCTTTTTAAGCCGGCAGATTCAAACTGAAAAATACCGTCAGTTTTACCGCTTGCGAACATTTTAAATGTTTCTTTGTCGTCTAAAGGGATATTTTTTATATCAAAATCAGGTTTAGTCTTTCTGATCATATTTTGAGCATCATCAATAATAGTCAGATTTCTTAAACCTAAAAAATCCATTTTCAGCAGCCCTAATTCTTCTAATAATGTCATCGTATATTGCGTTACAACACTATTATCATTTTTCGCTAAAGGAACATAATCGGACACTTTATCTCTTGTTATTACAATACCTGCCGCATGCTTTGAAGCGTGTCTTGGCATTCCTTCAATTTTTATTGCTGTATTTATGATTTTTTCGGCTGAACTGTCATTTTCATAAAGTTCTCTGAATTGCTTTGAGTCTTCTAACGCAGACTTGATTGTAACATTAATTCCTTTCGGAATTGCTTTAGATATTTTATCACCTAAAGAATACGGATATCCCATAGCTCTTGTAACATCTTTTATGGATGCTTTTGCCGCCATAGTTCCGAAAGTAACAATTTGTGCTACATGGTCTGTTCCGTATCTGCTTATAACATAATCAATAACTTCCTGCCTTCTTACATAACAAAAATCTATATCGAAGTCAGGCATACTGACCCTTTCGGGGTTTAAAAATCTTTCAAAAAGCAAGTTATACTTTATAGGATCAATATCTGTAATTCCAACACAATAAGCACATAAACTTCCGGCGCCGGAACCTCTTCCCGGACCTACGGGTATGTTTTGAGATTTGGCATAGTTTACAAAATCTTGTACAATAAGAAAATAATCTACATACCCCATTTTATTTATTGTGTTTAATTCATATTCTAATCTGTTAATCAGTTCATCATTAATATCCTGATATCTTGATTTTAAACCATCGTAACACATATTTTTAAAATACTGATAATGGTCAACATCGCCGATGTCAAACAAAGGCAATTTAGTACAACCGAATTCAAAATCGAAATTACATTTATCGGCAATTACTTTAGTGTTTTCAATCGCATCCGGATATAAAGAAAACACTTGTCTCATTTCTTCTTCGCTTTTTAAATAAAATTGATTCGAACCAAAATCAAGTGCATTTTCATCATCGACAGTTTTATTGGTTTGTATGCAGATTAAAATTTTCTGCATCTCGCTGTCTTCTTGTTTAAGATAATGTACATCGTTAGTTGCAACAAGTTCAATTCCAGTTTCGTCAGACAGTTTTTTAAGCATAGGTAAAATCTTTATTTGTTCTTCCAAACCGTGATTTTGTATTTCCAAATAAAAATTGCCGGCTCCGTAAATATTCTGATATTTTAAAGCGACTTCTTTGGCTCTGCGATAATCATCAGCAACCAATGCTCTTGGAATTTCGCCTGCCAGACATGCTGAAAGAGCAATTAACCCCTCACTGTATTTTTCCAAAATTTCAATATCTACTCTCGGTTTAAAATAAAACCCGTCAATAAAAGAATGAGAAACTAATTTAATTAAATTTTTATAGCCGGTTTCATTCTTGCATAACAAAACCAAATGATACATCTCTGCATCAAATTCTTTTATTTTATCAAATCTTGTTCGAGGCGCAACATAAACTTCACAGCCAATAATCGGCTTAATATTTGCTTTTTTTGCGGCTTTATAAAATTCTACGCAACCGTACATAACCCCGTGGTCTGTAATCGCGACAGCATCCTGTCCTTGCTCTTTTACCGCACGACACAATTGCTCGATGCGACATGCGCCATCAAGCAAACTGTATTCACTATGCAAATGCAGATGTACAAAACTCATATTAATCCTCTAAATCTTCAGCAATTTCTAATAATTTATTTAATCTTTTATTAATACTTGACCTGCTAATACCACTAATTTGTGCTAAATCGTTCAACGAAGCATCGTCGTTTTGTTCTCTTAACAAGGCAACGAACTTCAAATTATCATTAAGGTTAGAATACACACCTTTTTTCTTGATTAACTTTATTGCATTAATCTGTTTTTGTGCTATATCGTAAGTTTTACAAAAATTTGCTTGCTCAAAATTTGCTTTTCTGTTAGTGTTGTTTTTAACTGTCTTTTCCACTTCAATTTCCATAAGTTTTAAAGAGCAGTCGGTTGCATTTATATAGGTTAAAATATCTTCAAGCGAACTGCAATCTTTAAAATACAAAATATATTTTTTGTTTTTTATAGTGTTTTTAGGGGCAAAGCCTAATTCAACAAAAAAAGAATTTACATATTCAAAAATTGTTTTATCTCGCAAAACAAATTCAATTCTGTATTCTTTTTCCGGGTCACTTATCTTGCCGCAAATCAAAAACAATGTTTGCATGAACGCTTTTTTGCAGCAGTCTTTTTGAGTAGTTTCTTGTAAGGCGTTTAAATAATCAATATTTAATTCGTTTAATATTTTATTTGATAATTTAATGATATATTTATCCGAGTTATCGGACGTTGTTACAGGTATATCAATTTTATATGTTTTTTTAAAAATATTTTTAACTATTTGAGTAATCGGTTCGTTCTCGGTAATTATTCTCAAAGATTCATCCGAATACTTACCGGAGCCCATCAGAATTGCGTTAACTTGTGCTTTTTTACAACAGTTTTTAGTTTTCAGATTTTCGACTGTTTCTTCTCTGACCAATGATAAAAAAGACATTATTAACACCCCTTTTTCAAAAAAAGCACCTTTGCAGGTGCTTTTTTATCAATCTCCTACAATTTTTACTTCACATTCAAGTTTAACATTTTTTTGAAAATAAACTTCTTGTTTTACATGCTCGATTACTTTCATAACATCAAAAAAAGTAGCATTTCCTTTGTTAATAATAAAACCGGAATGTTTTTCGCTGACACATGCATCGCCAAAAGAATAGCCTTTTAAATTGCACTCTTCAATCAGTTTTCCGGCAAAGTTGCCTGCGGGCCTCTTAAAAGTGCTTCCCGCACTTGCAAATTCGAGTGGCTGTTTATCTTTTCTTCTTTGCATAAAATCGTCCATCTTGGCTTTAATTTCAGATTGTACGCCGCTTGCAAGTTTCAGTTTAACTTTCGTTATTATGCAGTTATTTTTCTGATAATCAGACATTCTGTAACCTAAATTAATATCATTTGCACTAACTTCGACTATTTCTCCCGTTTGAGTGATATGTTCAACTGAATATAAAACATTTTTAATTTCACCGTCGTAAGCGCCGGCATTCATATAAACAGCGCCACCGATTGAACCCGGAATACCCCAGGCGAACTCAAGCCCTGTAAGGCCGTTCTCAAGAGCAGTTGTGCAAATTCTTGACAACTTAACTCCTGCATCACATTCAATTATATATGCACCGTCATACTCAGCATTACTTAAACAATTAACAGTACTTAATACTACTCCCCTAAACCCGTTATCGGTTACTAAAAGATTAGAACCGCTGCCGAGAACAAGAGTTTTAATTCCACATTTTATACAAGCAGAATAAATTTCAGACATAGCCTGAGTGCTGTTAACAGCAATATATAAATCAGCCGGCCCGCCTATTCTGAAAGTAGTATGCTTGCTTAACGGTTCGTTTTCAAAATATGCACAGTTAAAGCCTTTAGCCAATGTTTTAATAATAGAATAATCGTTCATTTAATCTCTCTCAATTAGTTTTCGTTAGGATCCATGCCGAGTTGTTCAAGCAACTCTTTTGCACCGTTATATCCCATTTTTTTCTGTCTGTTATCCATAGCGGCTACTTCCATAATCATAGCAAGGTTTCTTCCCGGTTTAATAGGAATGGTTAAACACGGTACTTTGATACCTAAAATCTCATAATACTCATCTTCTAACCCGAGTCTGTTATAAGTTTTATTCGTATCCCATGGCTCAATAGTAATAACAAGGTTGATTTTTTCACTTTGTTTTACAGCGCCCATACCGAAGATGCGTCTTGCGTTAATCATACCGATACCGCGAACTTCAATAAAATGCCTTATGTTTTCAGGAGGCTGACCTACTAAAGAACGGTTAGATACTCTTTTAATTTCAACTACATCATCAGCAATTAATCTGTGTCCTCTTTTTATAAGTTCAATAGCCGCCTCGCTCTTACCGACTCCGCTTTCGCCTAAAATTAAAATTCCTTCACCATATACTTCGACAAGTACACCGTGTTGAGTAATGCGTGGTGCTAATTCAACATTTAAAAAAGCAATTAATGCCGCCATAAATTCCGATGTAGCACTTGAGGTTCTTAAAATAGGAACTAAGTATTCTTTACCCATTTCAATTATAAAATCGCTTATTTCAAGGTCGCGCGATACAATAAAAGTAATTGGTTTTTTAGAAAAAAAGGCTCTTATCTTTTCTTTCATTTCATCAGGTTCCAAACTGTAAATATAATTCATTTCACCTTTGCCGGAAACTTGTATTCTATTACAGTCAAAATACTCAAGATAACCGCTTAAAAGCAGTCCCGGTCTGTTTACTTCCATGGAAGAAATTTTAATATTTTTTGCATCTTGCGGTAAATATACTGTTTCCAAATCAAATTCGTTAATAATTCTTTCAAGTGAAACTGAGTATTTTTCTGCCATTGATGATATACTCCAATCAATAAATATTTTAATATATTATACTACATTTCACCTGATTTGTAAAATATAATTTAAAATCTGTTTACTGTATCTATGATTTCTTGTTTAAATTGATTATATCTTCCCACTAATTCGTTGTATTGCTCTTGAGTTACATCCTCTACTCCGGGCTCTAAACCGACGCCTTCCGGATAGACAAAAGGTATGTTGAAAAACTCGCAAAAGCCCCTTGTTGTCTGTTCTGCAAAACTTTGCATTCTTACATGAAACAAGGTTGCATCATCGACATTATCGTGAAATACAATTTCATCATAGACACAGGGATTTTGAGAATATCTTATCTCATATAAACTTGTATTCGGATTAACATATATCGGGTTCGGATAGATTGATTCCCTGTATTTTTTAATGCTTTCGGCACAGGATAATGCCGGATTCATATAGTTAGTGTTGTACACTAATAAAACAGAATATTTTGTTTTACCGTCAAATGCATTTGTATGACAGGCATAATGTATATCCGGGTTGTATTCATTACTCTCAATTACCGCTTCCTGAAAAGTTTTATCATAATTTCTTTTATATTCTATTTTGCTTGCATCAAAAAAGCGCTGCAAAATATCTGCATATAGTTGGCAGTGGTCCTTTTCTGTATCTCCGTACTCACACAGATTATATGTCTGAACACTCGGAGAAATATATACTTTTGGCATAATTAAATCACCTCTCATAAAATATATGAGAAATTTTTTATTTATAATATAAATAATTGAATATATTCACTTAATATGATAAAATAAAAAACGGAATGCGTAATGCATTCCGTTTCAAACTTTAACCTTTCTTGAGTCTGTAATCATACATAGCCTTTGCAGACGGATAAAGATGTGGTGCAAGTTCTTTCAGTTTCGGTTCAAGTTTTTCAAATAAATCTTGATTTTTAACACAGGCTTCACCGACTATTGAATAAGTAATAACTGACTGCACGGTCAAATCACCATCTACAAAATACTGATCCAAAAATTCAAGCATTTTATTGTAATTCTTTTTTGCAGAACTGTCGTTAGCTAATTCATTAAGTTTTACAGCAGCGGTTTTTGTGAAAAAGTCCTCATATAAAAATGCACCGTATTTTGCAACATCATCTTTATATAAATCTTTGTACTGCGGATATAAAGACAGAAATTTACCGCATAAAGCATCAACATTGGGAGTGGTATTTGAACTGTTTTTCTTCGGAATAGCCACTTGTGAACGCGAACTCAAAGCAGAAACTTTGATTCCGAACAGGTCTTTTAATGTTTCATCAAAATCAACGCCGATTGCTCTTGCATCTTTTTCAGTATGGCCTTCATCAAATAAAAAAGATGCATACTTCTTAAAAGAAACTTCTTGACCTTCTTCTAAATCAGCCATTTCCAGATTGAAAATTTTTCTTTCATTGTCGTACGAAACTTTAACAGCCTTGCTGTCATTGGCATAAACATAATCTTCGCTGTCTTGCTTTGACATTTTTTGCAACTCTAAAAAAGGTGTCAATTCTTTAATAATAATTTCAAATGCTTTATTAATCATTACATAACCTCCATTGGTTTTACCAAATGATTATAACACTATTTATTCAATTTGTCATTATAAATTTTTACGGAGAGTATAAATGCTGAATTTAACTGATTTTAAAACTTTAAAAAAACTACTTGAACCAAACGGTTTTGATTTTAAAAAAAGCCTCGGACAAAATTTTTTAATAGACGACACGGTATGTCCGAGAATGGCTCAGATTTGTGATTGTGCAGGTATAGGCGTAATAGAAATCGGTCCCGGTGCAGGTGTGCTGACACAACAATTGGCTAAATCAGCAAAAAAAGTAGTTTGTATAGAAATAGACAAAAGACTTAAAAATGTTTTGGAGCAATCTTTATGTGAGTTTGATAATGTAAAAATCATTTTTGATGATTTTAACAATATTGATATGAAACAGTTGATTGAAAAAGAATTTGAAGATATGGAAGTCGTAGTTTGTGCAAATCTCCCTTATTATTTAACTTCTCCCATAATTATGTCACTTTTAGAATCAGAACTGAATTTGAAAAATATTACTGTTATGATTCAAAAAGAGGCGGCTCTCAGACTGTGTGCACAAATGGGTACAAGAAACTGTTCCGCTGTTACTGCCTGTGTCAGATATTACAGCGAACCCGAATTGCAGTTTGAGGTAAACAGAAGCAGTTTCTTCCCGTCGCCAAATGTTGACAGTCAGGTTATCAAGTTGAATATTAAAGAAAAATCAGGTTTGAATGAGATTGATAAAAATACATTTTTCAAAGTCGTAAAAGCCGCTTTTTCAATGAGAAGAAAAACTCTGCTTAATTGCTTATCTAACGGATTAAAGATTAACAAAGATAAATTAACAGACATTTTAAATGAAGTTAATATTAATACAAATGCAAGGGCTGAAAATTTATCTGTTGAAGACTTTGTTTTGTTGTCAAATAGAATATATACGGAGGAAATATAATGCATTTTGACCCTTATGAATCAAAAAGTTCAAAGAAAAGAAGATTAATTTCTAATATTGCTTTATTTATAATAATCATATTGTTTTTAGTGTCGGTTTTATATTTGATTTTCAGAGATACTAATATATATACAAACCCGCTCTATTTTGAAACAATAAAAGTAAGCAGTAGTGAACTATCAAACGACAATACCGTTAGTTTCAATGAACTTAAAAACAGTTTTATTGACTCGGATAAACGCAAAATGGAAGACAATTTCAACGAATTATATCCGCAAGCGTTTAAATTAATTAAAATGGATGAAGATTTATATGACGAAAACCATGTTTACAGCGAAATAAACAATAATGAAATTGTTGTTTCACAGTGCTTTTTGACACAGGCCGATTGGCGCGATTTAGAAGTAATAATTTTAAGTATCAACAATAATAAAAATGTTATCAGTATTGATAATATTACAATGTATAAAATTAAATATAACGCACGAACAGGTGATTTGGTTTATACAGATTATGCACCTGATACTTTTAAATTGGCATTAACTACAATAGGTATTGAAGTTGACAGAAAAGATATTGACGGAGCATCATATAATTTAACTTATAAAGGCGGATTAGATGACAAAACGATAGATGAGAACAACTTATACAATGTAGTATATGACAAAGATAAACATTCATATCATAATCCGAAATACGAAACAAACGAGAATTCGACCACTGTAACAGGTGATATTAAAAACAGCGATATTGATGAAGATTTAAAAACATTTTGCCTTGAAATCAAACTTGAGAGGGACTACATGCATTATTTTAAAAACTGTCAATTTGAGTTTAATTGTAATGAAATTGATGAGTTTAATATAGTTTTAAATCAAAATTAGCAAAGTCGCAGTCCGTTTGGACTGCGACTTTAAATTATACTTTATAAAATTTAATCATTATCTAAATTTTTAAAGCTTTGAGTTCAGCTTTATGTTCTGCGGTAATTCTGCGGCTTTCTATAGATTTTTGTATTGCTTTGTTATGTATCCATTTGTCTAAAACAGGCTCAGTAAAAAATGGTAACACTTCTTCATAATGTTTTGATAAAGCGGTTGCAAAATACCATGCTATCATCATTTTTACATAATAGTCATCTGACTTTATTTTTAAAACCGTTTTTAAATATTTTGATGAAAAATCATCATCAAGATAATGAGTCATAAGCATACCTATACCATACCTGACTGTGTATGTATGCTTACTTTTTATCCATTTTAAAATATATGTAAGCAGTTTCTCTTTGTTTTTAGAAAACACTTTCGGTCGCAGCATATCACAGGTGGCCCAATTATCGATATAGGGCAAAAACTCATCAACAAGTTTAACAGAAGTATCAAAATCTTTTTCTCTTTCTATTATAAAAGCGTGAAGATTGTTTTCCTCATAATATTTATGCGGCAAGTTGCTTATAAACAACTTTGCCTCATTTGTTTTTGAAAAATCAGCCGCAAATTTTCTCAGGACAGGAACCCGTATACCAATGATTTTTTCGGGTTCTACAGTTGGCATAAGTTTTGAATGAAACTCTTTATATTCTGCATCAGCAAGAGAGAAAAGTTGTTTTTGTAAATATGTTGACATTTTTATACTCCTGTTTAATCAGCTAAAAGCATTTTTATTTTTCAAACAAGGAAAAATCAAGTTCCGTAAAATCTTCAATTAAAAGGTCGGTGTATTCTGTACCGACAAATTTATCTTTACCGTCGGGACAAATTCCCACAACAAGCCCCGCACCCGAAGCCTTAGCCGCCCGGACACCTGCACAGGCATCTTCAACAATAATTAAGTCTTTCATATCGACACCCAGTTTTTCGCCGGCCTTTAAATATAAATCGGGATGAGGTTTTCCTCTTACGGTACCGTCATCATAAATAATTCTGCCTTCACCAAACCATTTTTCAAGATTAAAAAGTTGCTTAAAAAAATTAACATTGTTAATTTCGGAAGAAGTCGCAATAGCGTGAGGAATGCTATTTTTCTCCAAATAATCAAGCAACTCATACGCACCTTTTGCGAAAGTAAGAATATCTTTATCTTTAATACATTGTTCACGATAAATCTGTTCTTTTTTCTCACCGAAAACACCGATAAGTTCGGCAGGAATAGGTTTTTTAAAAAGTCTTTCATATATCATGGGGTTCGTGCTGCCGTGAATACAACGGTAGTATTCATCTTTTGTTATATCAATATCAAATTCTTCCTTTGCGTATTTGCGCCAAGCCGTTTCATGGTAAGGAGAATCTAAAAACAATGTTCCGTTAAAATCAAATATAATTCCCTTCATTTTTATCACCTTACTCATTATACAATATTGCTTTTTAAATGCAAGAATTATTTATTAAATCTTGCTTTATAAATTAATCATTTTACTTGTCTTTTATGCGCCCTATATACCTATAATGCTTGACTTTTATATGTTGAATTATTATAATGATTTTTGATGCGTTGTTTTGCGTATTCAAACAAGTAAAAAGGTAGGTTAAATTATGTCAAACTTTATAAACTTACTTCGTGTTCCCGACGATGTAAAAATCAAAACTTCTTCATCTCCTTTCAGATTTGAAGAAAAAGGCATTCCAAACCCTGTAAAAGCAAAAGTTTCTTTTGAAACAGGAGATTCACTTAAGGTTATTCTTGAGGCTGACGAACCTGTTGAGTGGGTAAGGTTACGATTCAACGGTGATCAAAGCGGTGTTAAATCTGTACTCGGTGACTCTGTTGAACGCTGCAAGGCGGATGACGTTTGGTGGGCAGCTATGAACGGTTTCATTAAATTGCCTTGGTATTTTTATGCTTTTGACGGAGAGTGTCTTAATTCTTACGGAGTAAAAACCGGTACAAATTCTATTGCGTATTTTCAGGCTGACCCTTACGGAATTACTGTATTATTAGATGTCAGAAACGGTGAACACGGAGTTGAATTAAAGGCTCCGCTTCTTTGCGCTGAGATTGTTTGTCGTGAAGGAAAACCGGGAGAAAACCCATATACTGCGGCACGCAGTTTTTGCGAGCAAATGTGTGAAAAACCGAATCTTCCGAAAAGTCCTGTTTACGGTTTTAATAACTGGTATTGGGCTTACGGTGTTATTGATGAACCTACCGTTTTACATGAGGCTGAATATCTTTCTTCAATATGCGACGGATGTGAAGGAAAACCGTTTATGGTGATTGATGACGGATGGCAAATTGCACACGCAGAGAATTGTCACAACGGTGGTCCTTGGAATCAGAGCAACGAGTGTTTCTCCTCTATGGATGAAGTTGCACAAAAAATTAAGGATCGCGGTTGTAAGCCCGGTATTTGGTTGCGTACTCTCGGTACAGTCAGCCATGTTCCGAAAGAAGCAGTTTTTAAATATTCTGACAACAGAGCCGGAATAGTACTTGACCCGTCACATCCTTTTACACTTGAACAAATTGAAAAAGATATTTCCCGTATTTCAAATTGGGGATATGAGTTAATTAAGCACGACTTTTCTACATGCGATTTATTCGGCTTTAATTTTGAAGGCATAAGCGGAAGTTTTTATGACAAATCTCTTACCAATGCTCAGATTGTTAAAAATTTATATAAGCAAATTCAAAAGAGTGCCGGAGATTCTTTGATACTCGGTTGCAATACAATATCACATCTTGCAGCGGGAGTGCATCAAATTCAACGCGTCGGAGATGATACAAGCGGCATAAGTTTTGAATGGACACGCAGACACGGTATTCACTCAATGATGAGACTTCCTCAAACAGGCACTTTCTACTCTGTTGACCCCGACTGCGCTGCCTTTACAGACAGAGTATCAAAGCAACTTAATTTTGATTTTCTTGAAGCAACTGCAATCAGCGGCTGCGCTGTATTTGCATCTGTTACCCCCGGAATTTTCAATTCTGAAGATGAAAAAAGAATGAATGATATACTTAAAGTTTCAAGCAAACTCAAAAAAGAAGATTATGCAATACCTGTTGACTGGACTTATACAACCGCTCCCGGTGAGTATGAATTCAAAGGACAGAAATATTCATATAATTGGTATAGCGACTATCAGGGCTCAAGAGAACATCTTGACTGGATAGATTAAAATTCGTAATTACGACTATAAATTTTAACATAATATTTTGGTTGTAAAAAACCGACAAAAGCAATTTTGCTTTTGTCGGTTTTATTATTTGACAACTATATTTACAAGTCTGCCTTTAATATAAATTTCTTTAACAATTGTCTTGTCTTTAAGTTGTTCACTTACTTTCACATCATCTTTTGCAAGCTGTAAGACTTCGTCTTGTTCAGATTCTGCAGAAACGGTAATTTTGCTTCTGACTTTTCCGTTAATTTGAACTACAACTTCAACATTCTGATCCTGGCACTTATTCTCGTCATATTCAGGCCATTCGTTATCGGTAATGGTTCCGCCGAAATTATTAATTTCAAATAATTCTTCAGTAATGTGGGGAGCAAAAGGATTCAATAAGATTAATATTGTTTTATAGTCCCCTCTTGTTAAACCATTATTTGAAATGGTATTGAGCAGTTCCATTAATGATGCAATTGCTGTATTAAATTTAAGTTCATCAATGTCTTCGGAAACTTTTTTAATAGTCTTATTAATAGCAACTTCATTCTTTTGAGAATAATTATCATCATCAATCAGATTATCCTGTAAGGACCAAACTTTTTCTAAAAATCTCTTGCAGCCTTTAATTGAGTTAGATGACCAGGGCGCAGCTTTCTCAAAATCGCCTATAAACATCTCATAAAGACGCATTGTGTCGGCTCCGTAAGTCTCCACTATTTCGTCGGGATTAATTACATTTCCTCTTGATTTTGACATCTTTCCGCCGTTTTCGCCCAAAATCATACCGTGGCTTGTGCGTTTCATATATGGTTCTTTAGTAGGTACTACTCCTATATCATATAAGAATTTATGCCAAAAACGACTGTAAAGCAGATGTAAGGTTGTGTGCTCCATACCGCCATTATACCAATCAACAGGAGTCCAATATTCAAGCGCTTCTTTTGATGCTAATTCATTGTTATTATCGGGATCACAATATCTCAAAAAATACCACGATGAACCTGCCCACTGCGGCATGGTATCAGTTTCTCTTTGTGCGGGGCCTGAACACTTTGGACAAGTTGTATTAACCCAATCTGTTATGTTAGCAATCGGTGATTCACCGTTATCGGTAGGCTCATAAGAATCTACATCAGGTAATTCAAGCGGTAATTCGCTCTCATCAATAGGCACATAACCGCATTTTCCACACTTAACAATCGGTATAGGCTCGCCCCAATATCTCTGGCGTGAAAATACCCAGTCTCTTAATTTATAATTTACTTTCTTTTTACCTATTTTTTGTTTTTCGAGATAATCAATCATCGCTGATTTTGCTTCTTCGACGCTCATACCGTTAAGAAAATCGGAGTTTACTAATTTTCCTGTTGCACAATCGATAAAGGGTTCATTTTGAACATCTCCGCCCGAAACAACTTCAACTATGGGAAGATTGAATTTCTTTGCAAAATCCCAGTCTCTGTCGTCGTGTGCAGGTACTGCCATAATAGCGCCTGTACCGTATGAAATAAGTACATAATCAGAAATGAAAATAGGTATTTTTTTACCGTTGACCGGGTTAACTGCTTCAACACCTTCAATTTTTACGCCTGTTTTTTCTTTTGCTAATTCTGTTCTCTCAAAGTCTGATTTCTTAGAAGCCTCAAGTTGATAATCTTTAATTTCATCTAAGTTTGTAATTTTATCGGACCATTTTTCAATATACGGATGTTCAGGTGAAATAACCATATATGTTGCTCCGAACAAAGTATCGGGCCTTGTAGTAAAGATTGTGAGTTCATCGCCGATAGTAGTATTAAATTTAACTTCAGCGCCGGTTGAACGACCAATCCAATTCTTTTGCTGAATTTTTACTCTTTCGATATAATCAACATCGTCTAAATCGTTTAAAAGTCTTTCAGCATATTCGGTAATTTTAAGCATCCATTGGCTTTTGACTTTTCTAACAACTTCGCTTGAGCATCTCTCACATACACCGTTTACTACTTCTTCATTTGCAAGAACGCATTTACAGGAAGTACACCAGTTTACAGCCATTTCTTTCTTATATGCTAAACCTTTTTTAAACATTTGAAGGAAAATCCACTGTGTCCATTTATAATACTGCGGATCGGTTGTATTTATCTCTCTGCTCCAGTCAAAAGAAAATCCCAAAGATTTAAGTTGCCTTTTAAAATTTGCAATATTTTGCTCTGTAACAATTTTAGGATGCACGTGATTTTTTATTGCAAAATTTTCTGTCGGCAAGCCAAAAGCATCCCAACCTATCGGATACAATACATTATAGCCTTGCAGTCTTTTCTTTCTAGCAATAATATCCAATGCAGTATATGAACGCGGATGTCCTACATGAAGTCCCCTTCCCGATGGATAAGGAAATTCAACTAAGCAATAAAACTTTTCTTTATCGCTGTCTGTTTTCGCATTGAACACTCCGCTTTTATCCCAATTGTCTTGCCATTTCTTTTCTATTGAAGAAAAATCGTACCTCATTTTATCAGTCCTCCTCATTAATAAGCACGTTTATATCAATTATTTTTCCGTCAGACCAAAGTCTTTCGATATTATAATAATCTCTTGCTTCTTTAGTAAACACATGTACTACGACTGTCCCGTAATCGAGCAAAATCCAACCTGAAGATTTTCCCTCTATATTATCAGGCTCAAGTCCTGATTTTGAGAGTTTATCTTCTACTTCATCAGCCAGCGCTTTTACATGTGTTGATGATGTTCCGTTTACTATAATAAAATAGTCTGTCAAAACAGTTAAATCTCCGACTTCAACTGCATATATATCAACAGCCTTTTTTGAATCAAGTGCATTTACTGCTATTTTTAAAATTTCATTTGTTGTCATAATCTGTTAACCTCTTAATTTAATCTCATTATAGGCATTAATTGTATCAGGATGAATACAAGCGCCTTTTTGTAAAAGTTCGCCGATTGAAAACTCTAATGCTACTAACATAGCGCTTTCCATATCTTTTTTTACTGCCGCTCTCATTTGTTCTACGCCTTCGTAATTTCTGTCGGCAGATGTATAATCAGCAAGATAAATTACCTTTTCCAAGCAACTCATACCAGCTCTTGCGGTAGTATGGTAACGAACAGCATTAATTATATCTTTGTCAGTAAAATTCAAATCGTTTTTAATATAAACGGATCCTAAAATTGAATGCCAGAGTTTTTGCGAATTTAATTCAACATCGGTTAATTGAATATTACTCTTTTTAATATAATCTAACATATTTTCTTTAGTTTCATTTTTCATTATATCATGCAAGAGTCCTGCGGTTTTTGCTTTTTGTTCATCACAGCCATACCGTCTTGCTAAAACAACCGCTTCATCTGCTACTGCTAATGAATGATTAAAACGATACTCGTCTAATCTGTCTTTTAAAATTTCAATTATCTGCTCATCTGTCATATTTATACACCATATAAACCATTACTAATAATATAATCAAGCACTTTTACATCCAAATTTTTATCGGTTTTAAATTCTTTTAAATTCTCTCTGATTTTAGAAGAAGATGTTTCTATGTAATCAACATCAAATATTTTATATTCAAGTCCCATTTTGCTTAATTCTCGACCTTTTTTTAACATTAAATCATATTCATTTGTTCTTGGTATTGCACAAAAAACAGCTAAACTAAAAAGTTTGTTTGTGTCTTTCCAGGTATCTAATGATAAAAACATATCGGACCCGCAAGCAAAGTACAGAGTATCGTTTTTATAAAGTTGCTTAAAATAAAGCAAAGTATCAACAGTATAACAAGGTTTTTGATTTTTAATTTCTATTTCATTTATTTCACAATTACCGACTTGTGAAAAAGCAATTTTACACATATTTACTCTGTGAATCGGAGATATTAAACTGTCATTAACATCTTTGTGGACCGGCATATATGTCGGCACAATAATAACCTTATCTGCATTAATTTTACATCTTAAAGTTTTGCAAAGATTAACATGTCCGTTATGAACAGGATTAAAAGTACCGCCAAAAATTAAAATATTCATTATTTATTCTTTAATACTATTGTTCTCTTGTCTTTATCGGATGAAGGTCTGTATATTATAAATTTACTGCCTATTACCTGAACAACATCACAATTTAATTTTTCTTCAACAATATCGGCTGCCTGACGGGAATTAACATCGCAGTTTTCAAGAACTTTACATTTAATTAATTCTCTGGCTTCCAACGCATCATCAGCCTGTTTTAAAACAGTATCTGTTATACCGTCTTTACCAATGTATAAAATAGTATCATAACCATTTGCAAGCCCTCTTAAATAAGCTCTTTGTTTACTTGTCAGCATTATTTTCTCCCAAATATTTTTTTAAATTTTCGACGAAATCATCAATTGCTTTTCCGCGGTGAGAAACTGCATCTTTTTCCTCTTTTGACATTTGAGCAAAGGTTTTTTCTCCGCAAATAAACAAAGGGTCGTATCCAAAACCGCCGTTTCCGTTTAATGCTCTTGCGATGTAACCTTTACACTCTCCGTAGCCTCTGACTACATCACCGTTAGGAAAGCAACAACACATTGAGCACACAAACTTTGCTGTTCTGTTTTCGTCATTGACATCATTTAATAAGTCTAATAACTTTTCATTATTTTTATCGTCACTTTGTTCAAGCCCTGCAAATCGCGCTGAATAAAGTCCGGGCGCACCGTTTAAAGCGTCCACACACAAGCCGCTGTCATCAGCCAAAGCAGGCAGTCCTGTACAATCGCAGGCAGATTTTGCCTTTAAATAAGCATTCTCATCAAAATTACGTCCGGTTTCATCAACATCATTAATTTTAAAATCAGAGTTAACTTCCGATAATACTTCAATACCAAAAGGCATTAAAATTCGTTGCATTTCAATAAGTTTATTTTTATTTTTAGTTGCTAAAAATATTTTCATACATTTCCTCACTGTAAAAACAAAGCATCAGTAAACTGTTTAGCATCAAAGGGCTGCAAATCGTCAATGCCTTCACCAAAACCTACAAATTTAACGGGGATACCGAGTTCATGTTTAATTGTCAGTACCACTCCGCCTCTTGCTGTACCGTCAAGTTTAGTAAGAATAATGCCTGAAATTTTAGCAGCATTTGAAAATTCTTTTGCTTGATTTACTGCGTTTTGCCCGGTAGTAGCATCTAAAACTAAAAATACTTCTTTATCGGAATCGGGCAGTTCCCTGTCAATAATTCGATTTATTTTAGATAATTCATCCATTAAGTTTTTCTTATTATGAAGTCTTCCCGCAGTATCACAAATAATTATATCGGCATTTCTTGACTTACCTGCTCCGATTGTGTCAAAGACAACTGCTGCCGGATCAGAACCTTCTGCGTTTTTAATCATTGGTACATCGGCTCTTTGTGCCCAGACTTCAAGTTGCTCAATGGCTGCTGCTCTGAATGTATCGGCAGCACCTAAAATCACACTTTTACCCTCGTTTTTAAACTTGTAAGCAAGTTTGCCGATTGAAGTTGTTTTGCCGGTACCGTTAACTCCGATAACTAATAATACTGACGGTTTTGTGTTAAGAATTACTTCTTCATCACCGCTAATCATATCAGTTATTATTTCTTTTAATGCAGAAACTATTTGATCGGGTTCTTTTATACCGTTATGTTTAACTTTGTCCCTTAGTTCTTTACAGATAAACTCTGCTGTATTCATTCCAACATCAGACAAAATTAAGATTTCTTCAAGTTCTTCAAAAAGTTCTTCATCAATTTTAGTGAATGAATTTAACATTGAGTTAAAAGCACCCAAAAATGAATCTCTTGTTTTTTTCAGTCCGTTGCTGAATTTTGAAAATATACCCATATTTCTCCTTAATTAAGTGATAAGTTTTTTTCTGCTTGTGCTACATCAAGTTCCAAAAGCCTTGTAACACCTTTTTCCTGCATAGTAACACCGTAAAGAATATCCGCTTCTTCCATTGTTCCGCGCCTGTGAGTAATAACGATATATTGAGTATTGCTGCACATTTTTCTTAAATATTCGGCAAATCTGCTGACATTTACATCATCTAATGCAGCATCTACCTCGTCTAAAATACAAAACGGAGGCGGATTGACTTTCATTACCGCAAAATAAATTGAAATAGCAATAAGTGCTTTTTCTCCGCCAGATAACTGCTCAATGATAGTAACATTTTTTCCGGGTGGCTGTGCTAAAATTTCAATACCCGATTCTAAAACATTATCAGGCTCGGTTAGTCTGAATTCGGCAGTACCGCCGCCAAACAACTCGGTAAATATTTTTTGAAAATATGCATTGATTGCAGAAAATTTTTCTAAAAACAAATCTTGCATTTGAGCAACAAGTTGAGTGATGAATTTATAAAGTTCGTCTTTTGTTTTTTCAATATCATTAATCTCGCTCGATAAATACTCATATCTTTGACTAACTTGCTTATATTCTTCAATTGCAGACACATTGACATTACCGAGTGCTTTGATTGACCTTTTAAGTTCCGATAGTCTGAGTTGTGCCTGAGTAATACTTTCAAGCACAATGTTTTTCTCTTCTGCTTCGCTTTTTGTAAGACCGTATTCATCAAAAAGTTTTTGAATAATATCATCATAGTTATGAACCATTGATACTTTTCTTTCCTCAAGTCTTACAAGTTCTCCGCTTAATCTTTCTCTTTGTTCTATAAAGTCCTTTTGTTCTGCTCTCTTGCTGTTAGATTGCTTTTCTAATTCATCGCGTTTTTCATAATAGGTTTTAACAGAATTATTTGACTCCTCTGCCTGTTTTCTGAGATTAGCAACCTTGTTTTCCAATTCAGCAACAGTATTTTCAATTTGCATATTTTGATTTTTCAGTTCTGAAATTTCATTTTGCAGAGAATTTGTTTTTTCTTGTTGTCCGTTAATTTTTGAAACTAATTGATTAACATTTTCCTCATAAATCTCAATATCTTTTTTAATTTCAAAAATATTATTACGAATTTCAGTTGATTTCAAGTTAAGTTTTTCTCTTTTAATGCTTGTATCATCTCTGCCGTTTGTCAAAGAAGTCAGTTCTGCGTTGACATCATTTGATAAAGCGTTAATTTCTGTTATTTTTAAATCTGAATTATTAATTTCTAAATTATAATCTTGAATTTTTTCATTAAGTTCAGACTTTTCATTACCCAACTGTTCTAAATCAAAATTATTAGAATCAATTTGCTCTGTAACTCGTTTTATCTCTCCTAAAACTCTGATTTTATCTTCTTGTGCAGTTTTAATTACGCTTTCAGACTCAACAAGTTCTGCTTCAAGAACAGAAAGTTCTGATATCAGTTTATCTAAATTTTGCTCTTTTACTTTTATGTTATCAAGAATTTTATCCGCATCGAGAATATATTGCTTGATATCATTTGCTCTTGACAGAATACCGACCTGTTTACCAAGCGAGCCGCCTGTCATTGAACCTCCGGAATTTACAACTTGTCCTTCCAAAGTAACAATTTTAAAACGATAGTTGTATTTTTTGGCAATTGAAACTGCGCTGTCTAAATCTTCAACAATTACAATTTCACCGAGCAACTTTGATATTACAATATCATATTTTTTATCCGCTTTAACAAGTTCAGCGGCAATACCGACAAAGCCATCGCAATTATCAAGACCTTTTTCCGTAAAAAACCTCGGCTTAATTGCATTTAACGGCAAAAAAGTTGCCCTGCCTGCGGAATTATCTTTAAGCATTGAGATTGCTCTTTTTGCATCATTTTCGTTATCGGTAACAATGTTTTGAATAGCATTACCTAATGCAATTTCAATTGCAACAGCATATTTTTTATCTACGCTGATTAAACTTGCTACTGTATTATGAATGCCTTTTAACAAGCCTTTATTTTTAGAAGACATAACAAATTTAATGGCATGAGCAAAGCCCTCCATATTTTTTTCAAGTTCTTCTAAGATTTTGGCTCTTCTGCGTTTTTCACTTTCGTCAAGTTTTAATTTATATATTTCTTCTTTTAATTTATTTACTTTTTCTTTTCTCGAATTTAATAACATTTGCCTGCCGGACAAAGAATTAGTACATTCATCAATTCTTTCGTCGCAGTCTTTTAAATCTTGATTTAATAAAGTAATCTCATTATTTAATTCTGCTGATTTGTTGTTTTTAGCATTGATTGATTCCTCAATTGATAAAACGCGTTTGTTAATTTCATCTTTTGCAGATTGGGCTGCCATTTTTTTAACCAAACATTCGGAAACTTCAACGCTCATTTTATTTAATTTACTGTTTAAATCTTCAATTTTGGATGAAAACTCATCACTTTCATTAACAAGATTTAACAATAAATTATTAGTTTCATTTAACAATTCTTCTGCATTTTTCAACTGAATTTGCTTTTGTTCAATTAACTTGCTTTTGTTTTCAATTTCTGAATTTACATCATTATCGCCCTGATTCAAATCAGAAAGTTCAGATTCAATTCTTTCAATAGTTACATTATTATGATAAATATTGTTTTTACTAACTGCAATATCGCCTTCAAGTACCGCTGCTTGTTCTTCATATAAGGATGCATTTTTACGGGCAGTATCCGCTAAAACAATTAATTTTTGCATCAACTCCGTTGTTTCGTCTAATTCAGCATCAGTTTTTTCAGAAGTGCTTACTATCTCATCATATTGCTCTCTTGCGGCAATAATTTTTAATTCCTGTTCTCTTAACTGGTCTTTATATTTTGAAATGGTATTCATCCAAATACCTATTTGTAAATATTCCTGTTCTTTTGCTAATTCCAAGAACTTTTGTGCTTTTTCACTTTGAGATTTTAACGGGCCTACCCTATCTTCAAGTTCAGATAATATATCTTTTAGTCTGACAAGATTTTCTTCGGCATTTTTAAGTTTTCTTTCTGCCTCCGTTTTTCTGTATCTGTAACGAGAAATACCTGCTGCCTCTTCAAAAATATCCCGTCTTTCTTCAGAGGTTTTTGTATCAATTATATTATCAATTTTACCCTGTCCGACCATGGAATAACCGTCTCGGCCAAGACCTGTATCCATAAAAAGTTCGTGGACATCTTTCAATCTTACAGTTGCGTTATTAATTTTGTACTCACTGTCGCCTGAACGATAATATCTTCTTGTTACTGTAATTTCGTCAGAGTCACAGTTGATATTCCTATCGCTGTTATCAATTACCAATGTAACTTCGGCGTAACCTAACTGCTTTCTTTTAGCAGTGCCACCGAAGATAACATTTTCCATTTTTAAACTTCTTAATGTCTTATTAGACTGTTCTCCGAGTACCCAGCGTACAGCATCCGAAATATTACTTTTTCCGCTTCCGTTAGGGCCGACTACTGCGGTAATTCCGTCACCGAAAGACAAAACTGTTTTATCAGCAAAAGATTTAAAACCGTAAATTTCAAGCGATTTTAATTTCAAAACTGTTACACCTCCGTAATTTCGAACTGTCCTTTTTTCACATTAACATCTTCAATGATTTTAACATTAAATCCTAATTTGTTAAAGTATAAAATATTTTCTTTTTTTTGCCCGATAATTTTAGATACATCGCTTTTATTGCATCTGATAATACTATCAGCGGTTAACTTGTTTTCAATTTTATTTCTGTAAATTCTGCTTATACAAAGTTCACCGAAAGCCGGATGCCACGGGCCTGCGACATATTGATTTATATCAATGGTATGAAGTCCTGTTCTGATTATTTTTATATCATTTTTATTAAATATATCTATCAGTTTTACACACAAATTTACTGCATCGTCTAAACTCTGAGGTTTATATTTATTCTGATTATATAAAACTTGTAAATATGTATTTTTTAATATAATTGTAGGATATATTCTTACTGTATCCGGTTTAATCTTTACAAACTCATTAGCAGTAAATATGTCTTTATCATCATCACTTTTATATAAGCCTGTCATCATTTGAAGTCCGAGTTCAAAATTATAACCTTTTATTAAATCAGATGCTTTAAATACATCTGTCGAACTATGCCCTCTGTTATTTGATTGTAAAACATCATCACACATTGACTGCGCTCCGAGTTCAATAGAGGTTACACCGTATTTTTTCAGAATATTCAGTCTGCTTTCATCAATTTCATCAGGACGGGTTGATATTCTTATGCCTTTTAAGAGTCCTCTTTCGACATAACTGAAAGCGGTTTTTAACAAATCTTGCATATAATCTGAATCAATAGCAGTAAAACTGCCACCGAAAAAAGCAACTTCGCTTTCACAAGATTTATCTTTCAAAGAATTAATTCCTGTTTCAATTGCGTTTTTAACATCTTCTTTTGTCGGTGCTTTTTGTTGGCTTGTTATATGAAATTGATTACAAAAACTGCACAGATTTTTACAACCTAAATGAGGTACAAATATAGAAATATTTGCACACATTTACTTTTCACCCATCATTGACAAGGCTTCTTTTGCTGCGTTTTGTTCAGCCATCTTTTTACTTTTTGCGGTACCGACACCTATTGTCTGACCATTGAGTTTTACTTCTATTGTAAACTTCTTGTTATGGTCAGGTCCGCTTTCATCAACTAAAACATACTCAACTTTTTCTTCCGGATTTTGCTGAATAATTTCTTGTAAATTAGTTTTATAATCGATATATGAAGCAATATGATTTGTTGCAATTTCTTCATCTACAAACGAGAGCACAAACTTACTTGCAGATTCCAAACCGCCGTCCAGATATATTGCAGCGATTAATGCTTCAAAAGCATCAGACAGGATAGACGGCCTTTGATTTCCGTGATTTAATTTTTCGCCCTTGCCGAGCATTATAAACTCATCAAGTTTAATTTTTTTTGCAAACTCAAACAATGATTTTTCACAAACAAGAGATGCTCTTATTTTAGTAAGTTCACCTTCCGGGAGTTGTTTGTAATTTCTGAATATTCTGTCTGAAACAATTATTGAAAGCACTGCATCACCTAAAAACTCAAGTCTTTCGTTAGAGCCTTCACTCTTAGACTCATTTGCAAAAGATGAATGCGATAATGCCCTGTATAATAATTTTGAATCATTAAATTTGTAATTAATTATTTTTTCTAATTCAGTCATAAAATCAACCTTTTAAAAAATTCGTTATATTCTCTATTGTATTAGACTGAGCAAAATTTACAGCCTGCTTTATAGCACCGTAAAAAGACTTTGCATTAGAATTACCGTGTGCTTTAATAACAGGTTTAGAAATACCGAGTAAAGGCGCTCCTCCTCTTTCGGTATAGTCCATTTTCTTTGCAAATTGCTTTAATCCGCCCATTAAAGGCAAAGCGGCCAACTTGGATATAATATTTCTCTTTAATATTCTCTTAATGTTTTTAAGCATTACCATGCAAGCGCCTTCTGATGCCTTTAAAAAGATATTGCCGCTAAAACCGTCTGCCACACAAACATCACAAACACCCGGCAAAACATCTCTTGCTTCAATATTGCCGATAAAGTTGATATCCAACTCTTTTAATAAACCGAATGCCTCTTTTTGAACCGAACCGCCTTTTGAATCTTCGGTTCCTACATTCAGCAGTCCGATTCTCGGCTGAACGATATTTAAAACACCTTTGACATATTCATTTCCTAAAACAGCAAACTGTTTTAACATTTCAGCACTACACTCAACATTTGCGCCTGAATCGAGTAATAATATATCTTTATCGGTATTTGTAGGTAACAGCGGAGCCAAAGCGGCTCTTTTGACGCCTTTAATTCTTTTAACAAATAAAGTTGCACCGACTACTAAAGCGCCTGTGTTTCCTGCGGAAATAAAAGCGTCACCTTTACCCTCGTTTAACAACTTTAAACCGGCTGCCATAGAACAATCTTTATGCTCTTTTAAAATACTGTCGGGATGTTCTTGCATAGTTATAACATCGTCACAGTCTATTACGGAATAGTTTTTAATATCAATATTATTTTCTTTTATGCATTCATTTATCGTTTTTTCTTTTCCGACCAATGTTACTTCAACACCAAGTTCACTTGTTGCTAATGCACAACCTTTGACTATTTCGAGCGGAGCAAAATCTCCACCCATAGCATCTACTATAATATTCATAAACACACTTCCTTATAATTTATTAAACCAATCTAAAGAACGCTGCGACAATGCCATGTATCTTTCCTGTTTGTTCCTGATTGGAGTTTCCAAAGCGGGTAAAATTCCGAAATTTGCGCCCATTGGCTGAAAGTCAGCAACAAATTCATCAGTTACATAATTAATCAACGCGCCCATCATAGTTATATCAGGCAAAATTAATGCCTGTTGTTTTTCAATATATCTTTTTAAGTTTTCGGCAGCAAGTATTCCGGACATCGCAGATTCCATATATCCTTCAACACCGGTTATTTGTCCCGCAAAAAATAAATTCTCTTTGTTTTTCAAAGATAAATTCTTATTTAAAACCTTAGGAGAATTGATAAATGTATTTCTATGCATTACTCCGTATCGGATAAACTCTGCATTTTTGAGAGCCGGAATTAAGGAAAACACTCTTTTTTGCTCATCGAACTTTAAATTAGTCTGAAAACCGACAATGTTATATAAAGTGCCTTCTTTGTTTTCTTTTCGCAACTGAACATTTGCCCAAGGACGATGACCTGTTTTCGGATTAATTAAACCAACAGGCTTCAAGGGGCCGAATCGAATCGTATTAGGGCCTCTTGATGCCATAACTTCTATCGGCATGCACCCTTCGTAAATGTCCCCTTTTTCAAACTCTTTAAGTTCGACTCTTTGAGCATTGATTAACTGCTCGTAAAAAGTTTCGTATTCTTCTTTATTCATCGGGCAGTTAATATAATGTCCTTCGCCTTTATCATAACGGGAGGCCAAAAAGGTATTTTCAGTGTCTATGCTGTCGGCTATAACAATAGGTGCCGCAGCATCGTAAAAATGCAACAAACCGTTACATAATTTTTCAATACTGTTAATTAATGCGTCATCAGTCAGAGGGCCTGTTGCTATAATTGTAGGTTCCTCGTTTATCTTATCTACGATTTTATTAATTACAGTAATGTTGTTGTGAATTTTAATAGTATTGGTAATATAATCGGAAAAAACATCTCTGTCTACTGCTAAAGCGCCGCCTGCTTCAACTTTTGAAACATCCGCTGCTTTCATACACAAAGAATTGAATCTTCTCATTTCTTCTTTCATTAGTCCCGCAGCAGATGAAACACGCTCTGCTTTTAAAGAATTTGAACAAACAAGTTCAGCAAAGTTGTTGCTGTGATGTGCAGGAGATTTTCTTATAGGCTTCATTTCATAAAGATTAACTTTATATCCATACTCAGCCAAACGAAATGCTGCCTCACATCCGGCTAAGCCGGCACCGATTACATTAATTTTCATCCGATTTTTTTGTTCTCTTTTCTTTTTTTATTTCATATTCACAGCCTTCATTCAGACAATGAATAACACCTCTGCCCTTGAATAAGGTTTTTCCGCAATTAGGACATAAATCTTTTGTAGGTTCATCCCAAGTCATAAATCCGCATTCTTTTCCTTTTTCGCATCCGTAGTATTTATGGCCCTTAGATGATTTTTTAAGCAAAATTTTAGAACCGCATTTCGGACAAGAACCCGACATTTCAGTAACAATCGGTTTAGTATTTTTACATTCGGGATAACCGGGACATGCCAAAAACTTACCGAATCTTCCTGATTTTACAATCATTTTCTTTCCGCATAATTCACACACGACATCAGATTCCTCGACCGGTAATTTAACTCTTTTACCGTTCATATCCTCTTCCGCCTTTTCTAAAGTAACTTCAAACTTTTTATAAAAATCATCAATTACTTTTATCCAATCAAGTTTGCCTGACTCAATATTATCAAGTTCGCTTTCCATTTTTGCAGTAAACTTTGCATCAACAATATAAGCAAACTGTTTTTCCATAATTTCGGTGACAATTTCACCTAACTGTGTCGGTACAAAATACTTCTTTACCACTTCAACATAATCTCGTTGTTGAACTGTGGATAAGATAGGAACATAAGTTGAAGGCCTGCCGATTTTCTTTTCTTCTAATGTTTTTACAAGTCTTGCCTCGTCATATCTCGGAGGAGGTGAAGTAAAGTGCTGAAGCGAAGATAAATCTTTTAAATTCAAAACTTCTCCGTTATCTAATTTAGGCAAAGTTTTCTGCTCGTCTTCATCACTATTTTCTACAGTTTCTTCATATAAAACCGTAAATCCGTCAAATCTGACAGTATAACCGGAAGTTTTAAACAAGTATTTACCGGCATTAATGTCAATATTTACAGTATCTTGTACGCAAGGCACCATTAAACTTGACATAAATCTATCCCAAATCAACTTATATAATTTATACTGTTCTAAAGTTAAATCAGATTTGATTTTTTCGGGTGTCAGAGTCGGCGAAGTCGGACGAATAGCCTCGTGAGCATCTTGAGCGCCCGCTTTTGCTTTATAGACAGTACGTTTAGCAGGAATATAGTTTTCTCCGTATGTGCTCTTAATATAATCTTCCCCTGCTTTACGCGCTTCCTCGGAAATTCTTAAAGAATCAGTACGCATATAAGTAATTAAACCTGTTGAGCCTAAACCTTTAATTTCTACACCCTCATAAAGCGCCTGTGCAATTCTCATCGTCTTTTTTGATGCAAAACCAAGTTTTCGTACAGCCTCTTGCTGCAAAGTAGATGTAGTAAAAGGCGGTGAAGGCTTTTTATTTCTGACGCCTTTTTTGATATTTGAAATTACGAAATTTTCGTTTTTGACTTCATCATATACTTTTTGTGCGTCTGCTTCATTTTTTATTTCAATTTTTTCATCGCCGGTACCGTAGAGTTTTGCAACAAAAGTTTTAGCCAAACCTTTTTTAGAAAGTTTTGCTTCAATTGTCCAATATTCTTCGGGAACGAAATTTCTGATTTCTCTTTCTCTGTCAACGATTAGTTTAACAGCAACGGACTGAACTCTACCTGCTGATAAACCTCTTTTAACTTTTTTCCATAAAAACGGGCTGATTTTATAACCGACAAGTCTGTCAAGAACACGCCTTGTCTGTTGGGCATCAACTAAATCTATATCTATTGCGCGCGGATTTTTCATGCCCTCCTCAATGCCTGTTTTTGTAAGTTCATTAAAAGTAACTCTGTTATCGTCATTCATATCCAAGCCTAACAGTTGTGCTAAATGCCATGAAATTGCCTCACCCTCTCGGTCAGGGTCAGTTGCAAGATACACATTATCGCTGTCTTTTGATAATTTTCTTAACTTTTCAATGAGTTCGGTTTTATTATCAATATCAACATACATCGGCTTATAATCATGTTCAATATCAATACCCAATTTTGACTTTGGCAAATCTCTTAAATGCCCCATAGAAGCAACTACTTCGTAATCTTCACCTAAATACTTTTTAATTGTTTTTGCCTTACCAGGCGATTCTATAATAACTAAATTATGCATTAGTGCCTCCGCTTACTTTTCTATTATTGCGTACCTGCCACCCGGTACAGATTTTATAATTTTTAATAACTCTAATTCGCTTAAAGTCTGAATAGCAATTTCTTCATCCAAACCGCTGCGTGCGACCAAATCGTCACAGTATTCTTCGACTTCAACAAAAGCATCCAGTAAAAGTTTTGCTTCATCGGATAAATTTGCCTCAACATTTTTCTTGTTCATAATTTCTTGAATTTCATCATCATAAACCGATTCCGGACTTCCGATAAAATTCTCATAATTTAAGTCAAAAATTAGTTTGTTTGGATATATAGAATTATATTCATTCAAAATATCTGAAGTTTGTGTAACAGGAATTGCTCCGGAACGAATTAACATATTAGGCAAAAAAGCCATAGGATTATCAGCATCTCCCGGTATTGCAAAAATATCTTTTCCCTGCTCCAAAGCATGGTTAACAGTAATTTTTGCACCGCTTCTGTTATTACCCTCAACGACGACTGTGCCCAAACTTAACGCAGAAATTAATCTGTTTCTGATTTTAAACGTGTCTTTAAATAAAGGCAGATTCGGTGGCATTTCACTTATTAAACAACCATTATTTGCAATTTCATCTCTTAATTGCGCATTTTCCGGCAAATAAGAATAATTCAAGCCGCAAGGCAGTACTGCAATTGTTTTTCCGCCTGCTCTTAAAACTCCGGTATGTGCAGAAAAGTCAATGCCAACTGCTCCGCCGCTTACAACTAAGCATCCGCATTTTGTCAAATTATATGCTAATTCTCTTGCTACGCTCTTTCCGAAAGATGTTGCTTTTCTTGAACCGACGATTGAAATAGTAATATAGTCATCCGGATTTATTATCTCTCCTTTTATAAATAATGCCGCAGGAGGATTAATTATATTTAACAGTCTGTTCGGGTATCTTTCATCATCGGGCGTAATAATATAATGACCTAATTTATCACAATATTCAATTGTTTGATACATAGAATCAAGTTTAATTGAAGAAAATCTTTTTGCCTGGTCTTTATTAAGCAAGCCAACCTTTAAAAGATACCGTACATCTTCATCATAAAAATCTCTGATATTTCTGTATTGAGAAGCAATATCCAGAATTTTATTATTACCAAAGCCTAAAACCGCTTGCAAAAACAACCAATATTCAACATTTGTGTTCATTATTTCACAAACTCCCAAAACAGTATTGCCGCAGCTGCCGAAGCATTAAAAGATTCTGCTTTTCCTTTTATGGGAATGGTAACAAGGTCATTACACAAACCTTTTAATTGTTCACTGACACCGTTTCCCTCATTACCGATAATTAAAACAGTACCGTCTGTAAAATCATAATCAGTAATGCTATTTGCTTTTTCATCTACAACAGATGCAATAAATTTTAATCCGTTTGATTTAAGCATACTTATATCTTCATAATCAAGATTGATAATATCCAATCTGAACAATGAACCCATAGATGCTCTGAGCGACTTTTCGCAATAGCAGTCGCAGTTGTGACCTATTAAAATTAATCCGTCCAGACCTAAAGCCTCCGCAGTTCTCGAAATTGCACCTAAATTCAACGGATTAGAAATGTTTTCTATTGCGGCATACCGTCCTGACATATTAATACTAATATTATGTTCAGGTATTTCACACACGCATAATACTCCTTGCGTATTCTCGGTATCACTGATTTTATTAAAAACACTGTCAGTTAATAAATAATTACCAACAGTATTTTGCAAAATTTCTTCAACATAACTTTTATATTTTTCAATGCCGCTTTCAGTAAACATAAGCCATTTAATAACAATACCGCTTTTAAATGCATCCAAGCACAAGCGCGCGCCTTCAATAACAAATAATCCGTTAGTTTCCCTATATTTAGATGATTTAATTAACTTAGAAACCAATTTAATTTTTTCGTTGTCTTTGCTTGATATTTTATCAAATTTCACTTATATTCACAACCAATATTTAAAAATATGTAGCAAAAGACACGCCCGTACGCGTATATCGGGCGTGTCAAATAATTATTTTGAAAGTGCTTTATTAGCAGTCTTTACAAGTGCTTTAAATCCCTCAGCATCACTTACTGCGATTTCAGCAAGCATCTTACGGTTAATTTCTACATTAGCCTTGTTAAGACCATTCATAAATGTTGAATAATTAATACCGTTTGCCTTACAAGCCGCAGAAATTCGGGTAATCCATAAACGACGGAAATCACGTTTTTTCTGTTTACGTCCGATATAAGCATATTGTCCGCTTTTCATCACTGCTTCTTTTGCAGTGCGGAAAAGTTTTGATTTAGCTCCAAAATAACCTTTTGCAAGCTTTAATGTTTTCTTTCTTCTTTTGCGCGTCATCATTGCGCCTTTTACATGAGCCATTATTAATTTACCTCCAAATTACAGCAATCGACAATGCCGATTTATTTTTACTTATAAGGAATAAGACGCTTAATCTGTGCAGAATTTGTAACGTCAGTTTCTACAGTCTTACGAAGATTTCTCTTGCGCTTTGTTGTTTTCTTGTTAAGAATGTGTGATTTATAAGCATGTGCACGCATTACTTTACCGCTTTTAGATAATTTAAAACGTTTTTTAGCACCGCTATGTGTTTTGATTTTAGGCATAATTATATCCTCCTTAAATTTAAAATCAATTATTTACTTGACTTAGGTGCAAGGAACATTAACATATTCCTTCCTTCCAATTTTGCCTGTTTTTCAACATTACTGAATTCACTGCAGTATTCAGCAAATCTTTCCATTGTTTCAAGTCCGATTTCGGGATGTCCCATTTCGCGACCTCTAAAACGAATTGAAACCTTTACCTTGTCGCCGCTTTTTAAAAACTTAATTGCATGATTGCCTTTTGTTTCAAAATCATGCTTATCAATTTTTAATGAAAGACGAATTTCCTTAATATCGACTACTTTTTGATTTTTCTTTGATTCTTTCTCTTTTCTTGCCTGTTCATAACGATACTTACCGTAATCCATTATTTTACATACAGGCGGTTGGGCTTGGGGAGCAATCAAAACCAAATCCAAGTCTTTTTCGAATGCAAGTTTTAATGCATCGCCTGATGACATTAAGCCGAGTTGTCCTTCAGGACCGACTACTCTCACTTCATCGATATTAATTTCTTCATTAATAGGTAATTCTTTACTGCTGATAGGAAAAGCACCTCCGTAACAAAATCAAAGCGTGGACAGAGTAACACCGGTCCACGCAATAACATCGTAAAATACTCAATTATTGACCCGACGGCTTACTCGCCATACAAGGTGAGACTTCTGTCTACTTTGTTTTCCAATGAATTATATACTAAAAGTCCAAATTTGTCAACCATTATTTTTCAAATAATCAACATATTCTTCTAAACACATATTTAATTCATTCATTTTTTTAGCATGTTCCGTACCGACGTACCTGTAATGCCAGGGTTCATAAATAATTTTTGTAACTGTTTCTTTTCCCTTCGGATATCTCATAACAAACCCAAAGCGCTCGGCATTCTCTTTAAGCCAAACCAGCTCATCAGTATTTTCAAATTCTTGCTCC
The DNA here is from genome assembly GCA_036310005.1 of Acutalibacteraceae bacterium. Taxonomy (GTDB): domain Bacteria; phylum Bacillota; class Clostridia; order Oscillospirales; family Acutalibacteraceae; genus JAXJSP01. The sequence continues at coordinate 41,263 of JAXJSP010000013.1, forward strand.
AAATAATTAAAATCGCAGGCTAAACCTAAATTATGGTCACTGGTTCCCGGTACTGCAACGACGGTTGCTGCTGCAGTTTCTGCCTCTTTTTGTTCATATCCCATATTCAAGTAATATGAAACTTTATTTTGATACAGCGTATTTTGATATTCATACGATCTGTAAGAAGACAGAACATTAAGATGTACACCGTCTTCTTCTGCTGCGTTTAACATATCCACTAAATCATCATACGCTCTTGAATCTATCTCAAAATCAATTCCGTCCTGACAAAATTCTGACGGTATTACCGACAAATCAACATAATAATCGGTTACTATGTTATCGGAATTTGCAATTATTAATTGCCATTCGTCAGTTTTGCTTGTTGTGTTTTTACTTTCATCACTTTGAGAAGCAGTAGATACAGGCTCCGAACTTTCAATATCAGAACTGTCATCATCAATCTGAGAACTCTCATCGCTGACATCCGAATTAGTATCAGAATCAGGTGTTTCTTCCGAAACTACTTTTGAAACAGTACTGTTATTCATACTTTGCGAACTTGAATTATTGACATCTTTATATTTAATTGCTATTGATAAAACTACAATTGAGAATACTAATAATAAAATAATAACAGATATAACAAAAAATTTATTAGACTTGTTTTTGTTTTTTTTCATTAATACCACCTTGCAATTGTTTCGAAGTTTTATAATTATTATAAATAAAGTCGCAGATTAATTACTGCGACTTTATCATTAAATTAATCTTTTTTCTTGTTTCTGAAATTTCTTGAAGTTTTTTTACGAGGTGCTGTATTTTCCTGTGCATCATCTTCAGGTACTAAACCCTCAATCTCAATAAGAGCATCTCTTCTTGAAAGATTAAGTCTTCCTTGCTCATCAATTTCAACAACTTTAACGATAATTTCGTCGCCGACCTGAACAACATCTTCTACTTTTGCAACTCTCTTAACATCGAGTTTGCTGATGTGTACAAGTCCCTCTTTACCGGGAGCAATTTCAACAAAAGCGCCGAATGTCATTAATCTGGTTACTTTACCTTTAAATATTGCTCCGACCTCCGGGTCATTAGCAATAGTTTCAACTATCATTAATGCTCTCTTTGCATCATCGATGTCTATTGCAGATATAAATACATTTCCATCTTCTTCAATAGAAATCTCACATTTACAATCTTCTTGAATTTTTTGAATTATTTTGCCCTGTTTACCGATAACATCTCCGATTTTTTCAGGATCAATTTTTGTTGTAAGCATTTTCGGAGCATATTTTGAAAGTTCTGCTCTCGGCTCGGAAATTACCGGCAACATAATTTCATCAAGAATATAATTTCTTGCTACATTGGTTTTTTCAAAGGCTTCTTTAATAATTTCGGGAGTTAATCCGTGAACTTTCAAGTCCATTTGAATTGCAGTAATGCCTTTCTTTGTACCTGCAACTTTAAAGTCCATATCTCCATAGAAATCTTCAAGTCCCTGAATGTCTACCATAGTCATAAATTCACCGTTGTCACCTGTTATTAATCCGCAGGAAATACCTGCAACAGGTGCTTTAATCGGTACACCTGCTGCCATTAAAGCAAGTGTTGAGCCACAAATTGAGCCTTGTGAAGTAGAACCGTTTGAAGATAAAACTTCAGACACAACTCTTATTGTATACGGGAATTCCTCAATTGAAGGAATTACAGGTGCTAATGCTTTTTCAGCTAAAGCACCGTGACCGATTTCTCTGCGGCCGGGTCCGCGTGAAGGTTTTGTTTCGCCGACAGAATATGACGGGAAATTATAATGATGAATATATCTTTTTTCGTTTTCTTCATCAAGACCGTCAAGTTTCTGAGCATCGGAAACAGAAGCCAGAGTGGCAATTGAAAGCACTTGGGTTTGTCCGCGTGTAAACATACCCGAGCCGTGTACTCTCGGCAACAAATCTACTTCTGCGCTTAACGGACGTATTTCATCAATTCCTCTGCCGTCAACTCTTTTGTGCTCATTTTTAAGCCAATCACGAACAACATGTTTTTGAACAAGATACATAATCTCATCAAGTTTTGCTTCATTACCTTCAAAGCGCTCATCAAATTTTTCATGAACAGCCTCATAAACCGGTAAAAGCGCAGCATCTCTGACATTTTTATCGTCTGTATCAAGCGCCTTTTTAACATCTTCAATGCAAAATTCTTCGATTTCAGCCATAATTTCAGGATCCGGGTCATTTGACTCAAAAGCAAATTTCGGCTTACCGATTTCAGATACAATCTGATTAATGAAAGCAACAACTTCTTTGTTTACCTCGTGTGCTTTCATAATTGCATCAAACATTAAATCATCGGGAATTTCGTTACCGCCTGCTTCAATCATCGCTACCAAATCAGCTGTAGAAGCAACTGTCAGATTCAAATCAGATTTATCTCTTTGTTCCAATGTCGGATTGATAATAATTTCACCGTCAATTAATCCGACATTTGTGCCGCTTATAGGGCCATCCCAAGGCACATCGGAAATAGCAATTGCAGCAGAAACACCAATCATCGCTGTTATTTCGGGACTGCAGTCAGGATCAACAGACATAACTGTTGCTACAACAGAACAGTCATTTCTCATATCTTTCGGGAACAAAGGTCGAATAGGTCTGTCAATACAACGAGAAGTTAATATTGCTTTTTCGCTCGGTCTTCCCTCTCTTCTTTGGAAAGAGCCGGGTATTCTGCCTACAGAATACATTTTTTCCTCATAATCAACTGAAAGTGGGAAAAAGTCTACTCCTTCTCTCGGTTTAGCAGAAGCAGTAACATTACAAAGTACAGCTGTTTCACCGTAAGTTGCCATAACAGATGCATTTGTAAGACCTGCCATTTTGCCGGTTTCAATTTTAAATGGTCTTCCGGCAATAGTTGTTTGATAAACTTTGTATTTATCAAAAGTCATTTTGTTACTTGTAACTTGAACCATAATTTTAACCTCCAATATAAATTGTTTTTAGAGTTTTGAAGGTTTAGCAATAAATTCATTGTCTAAATATTTAGGCAATCAATTAACTGCTAAAAACCTCATAAACTCAAATTAAATATTAAAAGCAGACCGAAAGAATCTTTCGGTCTGCTGTCAGACTACTTACGGAGTCCGAGTTTCTTAATTACAGCACGATATCTCTCAATATCCTTTTTCTGTAAATAAGCGAGAAGATTTCTTCTTTTACCAACCATTTTAAGAAGACCACGATATGAATGATGGTCATTCTTATTAACTTTAAGATGTTCGTTAAGGTCATTAATTCTCTTTGTAAGTACAGCAATCTGAACTTCAGGAGAACCTGTATCGCCTTCATGGGTAGCGAACTCTGTCATTATGGCAGTCTTTTCTTCTTTAAGCATTATTTTCACCTCTTTATAATATTTTCGATGTACCGAGCAATTGGTAACGGTGAATCCTTATAAGGCATACGCCAATCACACAGTACACGATCTACAAGATTATAGCACATATAATTTTATTTGTAAAGTACCAAATTGTGTTTAATAATTGCTTGACTGTAGATAAATCAATGATAGGTAACACTTTTCTCAAAAAAATAAGATGAAAGTGTATTTTAAAAGAATTAGTTGTGTTGGGAGGAGCCGTAGGCGACGAACAACACAACAAATTCGGCGCTCATCACATTACCGCCAGATA
>JAXJSP010000014.1:0-9923 GCA_036310005.1 Acutalibacteraceae bacterium
ACTTCATTGTGGGGAAAAGGAGTACGTCACGAATTGATGCGCTGTCAGTTAAGAGCATAACAAGTCGGTCGATACCAAAGCCGAGTCCGCCTGTTGGCGGCATACCGTATTCAAGCGCTGTAACAAAATCATAGTCAACTTGTGCGCTTGTATTGGGATCTTCTTCTCTTTTCTTTTCAACTTGATTTTCAAAACGCTCTCTTTGGTCAATCGGGTCATTCAATTCACTAAATGCGTTACCAAACTCTGTAGCGTTTATAAAATATTCAAATCTTTCAGTAAATTCCGGCTCATCAGGTTTGCGTTTTGCAAGCGGGCTGTTCTCAACAGGATAATCGTAGATAAATGTCGGCTGAATAAGATTTTCTTCTACGAAAGCATCGAAAAGTTCAGCAAGGACAGTACCCTTTGTTGCATTTTCCGGTACTTCAACATGTTTTTCTTTTGCAACTGCACGGGCGTCTTCATCGCTTGTCCATGAATAATAGTCGCATCCGCTGTATTTTTTAACCGCTTCAACCATTGTTAAGCGTTCCCAATTATCCATATCAATAGTTTTGCCCTGATATGAAATTTTTCTTGTACCGCAAATTTTATCAGCAAGCAATTTATAAAGGTCCTCAACTAAATCCATCATACCTTTATAATCGGTAAATGCCTGATACAGTTCAATTGTTGTAAATTCAGGGTTATGTTTAGTATCCATTCCTTCATTTCTGAAAATTCTGCCTACTTCATACACCTTGTGCATACCGCCGACGATAAGCCTTTTAAGATACAGTTCAGTTTCAATTCTTAAAAACATATCCATATCTAAAGTATTATGATGTGTTTTAAAAGGTCTTGCGGAAGCACCGATTTCAAGAGGAACCAAAATCGGAGTGTCGACTTCCAAAAATCCTTTGGAATCTAAATAATTTCTGATTTCTTTTAAAATCATTGAGCGTTTATAAAAAGTATCTTTTACCTCAGGATTTACAATTAAATCTACTTCTCTTTGGCGATAACGCATATCGGTATTAGTGAGACCGTGATATTTTTCAGGTAAAATCTGGAGACTTTTTGAAAGCAAGGTTACGCTTGTTGCGTGAATACTTGTTTCCCCTGTTTTTGTTTTAAAAACATCACCTGTAATGCCGATAATATCACCGATGTCGAGTTTTTTGAAGTCTTTATATGACTCTTCTCCGATGTTGTCACGGGCAACATAAGCCTGAATTGTCCCCTTAACATCCTGAATATGACAAAACGACGCTTTACCCATAACACGCTTTGACATCATTCTGCCTGCTACAACAACATTTTTACCTTCATAGTTTTCAAAATCGGCTTTAATGTCTTCGCTGAAATTTTCTACATCATATTTTGTGATTTTATATGGGTCTTTGCCTTCCTGTTGCAAGGCAAAAAGTTTTTCTCTTCTTATTTGAAGCAACTCGTTTACATCTTGTTGCGGTTGATTGTTTTGATTATTTGCCATTTTAAACTACCCTTTCATAAAACAATGCCGGCATCTTAAACAAAAGACACACCCGCACTTAAAAGTGTTATCTTGAAATTGTCAAGATTTCGTATGATACCTCGCCTGCAGGAGTTTCTGCTACAACAGTTTCTCCGACAGCGTGTCCCACAAGTGCAGCACCTACAGGAGATTCATCAGATAGTTTTCCGTTAAGCGGGTCTGCTTCTGCAGAACCTACAATAGTATAAACATACTCTTTATTGTTTTTAAGATTCTTAACGCTGATTTTTGTACCTAAATTTACATGTTCGGCTGTAATAGCGCTTTCATCAAGAACTACTGCAACTTTAAGAATTTGCTCGAGTTCTGCAATTCTTGCTTCAACTCTTGCCTGTTCGTTTTTAGCCTCATCATATTCGCTGTTCTCTGATAAGTCTCCGAAGGAACGCGCTACCTTAATTTTTTCAGAAACTTCATTTCTTGTGACAGATTTTAATGTGTCAAGTTCGTTTTCAAGTTTTTTAAGTCCTTCGCTTGTAAGAACTACTTGCTTATCAGTTTTTGCCATAATTTATACTGCTCCGTTTCTTTTATTTAAAAATAAATTCGCAATATTTATATTATAATTATTTGATGCCTTTATGTCAAGTGCAGTTATCATACTCACAACGTCTTTAAACAAATACATTTTTCCGTTTTTAACAAAACTGTGACATAAGGGTACTGTTTTTTTAAATTTGGTTGACATAACAACCAATGCCGCATAAATATCAAGTGGTGAATAATCATTTAATCTTTGATTATCAAAAGGATAGTCGATACAATTTTCATCTACCGTAAAAGAAAAGTTTGAACTGTTTGAAAAAATGACGGTATCAAGATTAAACATACTGATATTACCCACACCGTCAGGTGCTATAATAACGCTGCAAAGGTCAATCAAGTCATTATTATCGGTAATTATCGGTGCAACCCCGTATTTACGCTGAAATTTACAGCAGTATTTATTATACTCGTCGACTCTTGAAGTTATAATTATCAGTTTATTCACATTTTCTAAAAGCGCACCGGTAATCGCGCTGTATCTTGCATCAACATCAACCAATGCTAAATTTGTTACTTTTGTTGATTTAACTGCTTTAATTGCAGAATTCAACAACACTTTCTTTTTAATCTCGTTGTTATCAATACCTATATCATCCGGCACTTCAATTCCTTTTTGAACAATAAGGCTTTTGCTTGCATTACCTGTGATTTGTTTTAATTTTTCAAAATTGATTTCATGCTTTAAGCAGTTTATGTAAAAGCAGTCGAAGTCACAAAGTTTACCGGTTGTAATTTTAAATTCTCGGTTAAAAAGTCTGTCTAACAAGCTATGAGAATCGCTTAATCTTAAAACATTTAACATAACGATTGTCCCCCTTTTTATAAATAGTATGTTATAATAAAGACAATATTTACAAAAAGTTGAATTTATTGTATAATTTATTAAAAATCATAAGGAGGTAAACTATGGCAAAACCGCTCGCTGACAGAATGAGACCTGAAAAGGTTGAAAATGTAGTAGGTCAACATCATTTGCTTGACAAGGGTAAGGCATTACGCAGTATCATAGATAGCGGCAGAATTCCCAATATGATTTTTTACGGTCCTTCAGGCATAGGAAAAACCACAGTTGCATCTATTATTGCAAAATCTGCAAATATGCGTTTACACAAGTTAAACGGTACAAATGCCTCCACCTCCGATATTAAAGATATAATAAAAGAGATAGGCTCGTTTGCGGCTGTTGACGGAATACTGCTTTATCTTGATGAGATACAGTATTTTAACAAAAAGCAACAACAGTCTTTACTTGAGTATATAGAAAACGGAACAATTACTTTAATTGCATCTACTACTGAAAATCCGTATTTTTATATATACAATGCTATATTATCCAGAAGCACGGTATTTGAATTCAAGCCTGTAAGCACAAACGATGTTAAAGGCGCAGTATTAAGGGCAAAAGATTTTCTCGAGCAAGAAAACTCTGTAAAAATCGAAATGAGCGATGAAGTAATCGACACCATAAGTTTCGGCTGCGGTGGAGATGTGAGAAAAGCAATTAACGCAGTTGAACTGTGCGTATTATCATCACCAAACGAAAATTCCGTCATTACAGTTTCTCTCGATACTGCAAAACAGTTATCGCAAAAAAGTTCAATGAGATATGACAAAGACGGAGACCAGCATTACGACATATTATCTGCTTTTCAAAAATCTATGAGAGGTTCTGACCCCGATGCTGCCATTCATTATCTGGCGAGGTTGTTGCAATCGGGCGATTTACAAAGTGCGTGCAGACGACTTTTAGTATGTGCATGCGAAGATGTCGGACTTGCATACCCTCAAATTATACCGATAGTTAAATCTTGTGTTGATTCGGCGCTGCAAGTCGGACTGCCGGAAGCGGAAATACCGCTTGCAGATGCAGTAATAATGGTTGCATTGGCGCCTAAATCTAATTCTGCTAACTGCGCCATAAAAGCGGCGAATGAAGATTTACTTAACGGAAATTACGGTGATATACCTTCCCATTTAAAAGACGGTCATTATTCCGGTGCTAATAAACTCGGTAATGCTATCGGATACAAGTATCCTCACGATTATGAAAATGCATATATAAAACAGCAGTATTTACCTGACATATTAAAAAACAAAAAATACTATGAATATGCAAATAATAAAAACGAGCAAGCGTTCAAGTCTTATTGGGATAAAATTAAGAAATAAGGAGTTTATCGTTAATGCATACTATAACACCCTCTAAAAGTTTAATACCGATATTAAGAATATGGTTATGCATATTTATCATTCTTTTTGCCTTTATTGACGGTATTATTATGGTGTTTTCCGTGTCATGGGCATTAGTTTTTGCATTTTTGGCGGTTGTATTCTTTATGTGGGTTTGGTTGTTTTACATTCCCGCATTTGCAAAAAACATGCTGATTACAATTTCCGGCGCTTCTATTTCGATATCAAGAGGTGTCTTTCTTAAAAAGAAATTCATTATACCGAATGCGCGACAGGTATATGCACAACGCATAAAGACTCCTGTTGATTTGATTTTCGACACAACAAATATTACTGTAAATTTAGTGCGCGGAAAAGTTACTATGCTTGCATTAGACAAAAAAGATGCCGATTATGTAATGCGATATGTCAGCGAGGTGAGCAAAGATAACTAACAGCACTTTTGAAAGCAGAATTCATCCGTTAATGGTATTAAGATATATTAAGAGGTATATTTTAGTATTATTGCTGCCTGTTATTCGAAGCCTGTTAAACTTCGGTACAGGCGGTGTTATTTCAAAACTTATTTTAGGAGAACTTGTACTTTCAATAATAATAATTGCAATTGCGGTTATTCGTTGGAAGCAATATCGCATTGTTGTATATAACGGTTATCTCAGGGTTTCTCACGGTATCTTTATTAAAAAAATCGCTGTTATTCCACTCAATAAAATAAGCGGACTTTATGTTTACAAAAGCCCGTTTTATTCAATGTTCGGTGCGGCAAGGGTAACAATAGATACCGATGCGGGTTATAAGAAAAAATCAGATTTTGATTTTTATTTCAGCACAAAAAATCTGCCTTATCTGACAGTTGCTGTGTCCCCTTGTCATAAAGGCATCAGAAAATACAACTGTACAGTTTGGCAATCGTTTGCTCTGGCGGTTTCAAATGCATCTGCTCTTACAGGTGTACTTGTATTTGCGACTGCAATTAACTATGCCGGTAAAATTTTTGATGAAAATGTTGTAAACGATACTATAATCAACACTATTACTTTATATACTGCAATTATGAATAAATTTTTACCGCCTGCGACCTCTTTTGTTGCGCTTGTAATTTTTATCGGTTTTGCGATTTCATTTTTATTAACACTATTAAAATATCTGCGGTTTTCAATAAGAAAAAGCGATGAAGGTATTTCTGTAGAACAGGGTTTATTAATAAGAAAAAACTCTTATATTAATCAAAAAGAAATTGCGGCTACAGTTATAAAGCAGCCCCCTTTACTTCGTTTTATCAAGCGATGCTCGATTTTAATTTATTCTGCCGGATACGGTAAATACAAAAACGAAAGTAATGAATTAGTACCGGTTGAAAAGCACAGTGATATTAACTCGTCTCTTATGCTTATGGGACTAAGGCAACAAAGCGAGAACCTGACTTTGAAGCCTCCTGCCCGTGTATTTTCGAGGATAATATTCATGCCGACCGTATATTTATTTGCAGTTGTCGCACTTTCAATGATACTGATTTTAAAATACCCGACTTACTCCCCTGTTTTTATAATATTTTCTGCGTTTATAATTTTAATTATTGTATATTTTATCTACATTCGTTATAAATATTTTAAAACAGGCGGTGCTACTTTAAGAAACGGAATAAGAGCGTGTACCACTAGTTATCTTAATTTAACCGATGCACAATTTGAACCAGATAAAATTGATGTCATAACCGTAATACAAGGGCCTTTTGACAGAAGGCATAAAGTATGCACGCTCCAAATTGTATCGAGGACCGAATCTAAATTCCATGTAAAAAGCAGAAATTTAGACCTAAAACAAACGCTAAAAGAAATAAGGGATGTATTTAATATATGAAAAAACTCGTTTCAATGCTTATTGTAATTTCATTAGTATTTCTTTGCTCTTGCGAGAGTATATTTAAGGACCCGCCTGAAAATCAATTAGAAAAAGAAGATTTTACTTTTATTGATTTAGAAGGCGAAGAATCTCTTGAAATCAAGATTAATCAGTATTTATATATAACAAGTATGGGTGCATATTATTACAATATGGAAAACGGAAATGACATGACCATCAGCACAACTTTATGCACCGCAAGAGGTATAATGTACCTAAGTTATTTTGATGAATTTAAAGATGTATATGAATTAGAAAGCGACTATGCTGTATGGAGTGTAATTTCATTAGATACCGAAGATGAAGATGCAGAAAGTAAAACAACAAAACTTATATATAAAGATAATTCAATCAACAATTTAGGCAAAGAAGTTGAGTATGATATACAAGAAGTGTCACTATGTATCGGTTATTATAAGCAAGGCAAGAAGTGGTTAAAACTCGACGGAGACAGCATAATGAAAATCACAGATTCCGATGAGAGTTTCAGCATTGACGGTAGTGACGAATTTGTACTGATAGCGATTTCGCTTAACTCAGATTTGACAATAGGTGAAATTTGCTATTATTATGCCGATACAGAAAATATTATTAATCAATTTTAAAAACTCTCGCTTTTTAGCGAGAGTTTTTTTACAGCCCTGTCGAATTTTCAAATTCTTGTCTTAACTGAAGTAGTGCTTTCTTCTCAATTCGTGATACATAAGAACGCGATATTTTTAATTTTGCCGCTACTTCTCTTTGAGTCAAAGGTTCGGTGTCGTTAAGTCCGTAACGCAATTCAATTATTTTTCTTTCTCTCTCATCAAGATTCAGCAGAAACTTTTTCAACTTACTCACTTTAATTGCTAAGTCAATATCATCAATTATATCTTCGTCTGATGAAACAACATCCATTAAAGTAAGGCAATTACCCTCTTTTTCCGTATCTATCGGGTCATTTATTGAAATATCGTGTGCTGATTTTTTAAGAGAACGAAAATACATTAATATTTCATTTTCGATGCATCTTGCGCCGTAAGTAGCAAATCTTATGCCTTTATTTGTATTAAAAGACGATACCGCCTTTATCAGCCCGATTGTACCTATTGAAATTAAATCGTCTTGTTCTACATTATCGGAATGATATTTTTTTACAATATGTGCAACAAGTCTTAAATTATGTTCAATAAGTTCTTTCTTGGCATCTTCATCGCCCTGCGCGATTTTATCAAGACATTCTTTTTCTTCTTTTGAAGAAAGTGCTTTCGGAAAGCCGCCGCTTATATTTACATGCAGTACCAGATAAAGCACCGAAGAAATTAAATTTGAAAAAATCATTGAAAACAAAAAACCATCTCCTTATACATAAATTAATATGCATAAAAGACGGTTTATCTTGCAAGTCCTATTAAATTTTATACTTTTTTATATACTGCATAAAGTGTTACGCTTTTATTGATATTATATACAGCACCTGCTTTATAAGTTGCGGTTTTTGCTGTTTTCGAAGCGGACCATCCTAAAAAAGTATAACCTGATTTTTTAGGTATAGTTTTTGTAATATAAACAGATTTATTATATCTTTTTCCTGTAACTGACGGTGTGTTCTGCCCTCCGTTCGCATTATAAGTAATTTTATACAAATAATCTGCTTTGTATTTAGCCAAAGTTTCGCCTTTATATTTTATGGCAAACCAACCGTCGCTTGTTTTTCCCCAATAATCTGAACCGTATTTTTTAATACTTGTTACTTTTAAAATTGTTCCGTATCTGTAAGTTTTTACATAATTTGCGGTTGTTGACGGACTTTTTCTGCAACGCACACCGCTTGCTGCAACAATTTGCCATTGTTCACTTGAGTAAGAAGGTGCTATAACATTTACGGTGATTTTTTTATTAACAATCGTTTTTTTCGAAGAATTTAACAATGATACCGTTACGGTACACTTGCCGGCTTTTTTTAAAGTAATAATTAAGTTTTTGCGCGTTGAATTAACATTAACAACTTTTGCGGTTGCTACTGAAGAAGATACTTTAGCAGTTACATATTTAGGTGTATATCCATACCAAGATACTGATAAAGTTTCTGACTTAGTACCTGCCTGATACAAGGTTACACTGTTTGAAGAAACACTTAAATATTTAATTTTGCTTATTCTTGCAAATTCGGGAAACAAATATATTTGTGCATAATTTCCCCGTCTTAAGCATTGGTCGTTAATGTCGCTCGGTCTTTCGTAATACCTACACCAATAATCTGCCGCTTTATATGCGCCGGCCTCGGTATTGGAAATTTTTTTAAGATAATTGAATTTATCTTTTTCTAAATAGTTTAACTCATACTTAATAAATTTAAGTTGCGCTTTAAGAGATTTATAATTATATCCTCTTTTTTTGCAGTAATCAATCAACTGTTGTTTTCTTGTTCCGCTCCATTGATATAAGCCGAAATAGTAAGAACCCAACGCAGGGTCATACTTAGATTCATAATACATATTTGCCATAAGTCCGCTTGCGACAGCAGTATTAAGTCCTATATCATTTACAAGATAATTATAAATTATTGTTTTGTTGTTTTCCTGTTGACTTGAAGTGAGTGCGGTTGCTGAAATACTAACGGTAGTAAGTGCCAATGTAATGACTAAAACAAAGGAAATTATTTTCTTCAAAAAATCACCTCAAGATCCATTATAACAAAATTGTAACCAATTGTCAAATTTTGTAACTAAATATGGTATATTATGGGTGATTTATTACACTATTTATTGATATTTAAAACAAAAGAGGGCTGTTATAATCAACAGCCCTCATAAAATTATTCTGCTTCTTCCCAGTTATGCCAAACCGACTGAACATCGTCATTTTCTTCAAGCATTTCAAGCAAGCGGTTAAGTTTAAACACGCTTTCTTCATCAGTAACGCTTGTCATGGTATTCGGTACATACTCGGCCTCTGCTGAAATAAACTTATATCCTTTTGAAGACAGGACATCAGAAACCTTACCGACATCATTAGCATCTGTTTCAATTGTGTAAGTATTGTCTTCTGATGAAAAATCTACTGCTCCCGCATCGAGTGCATCCATCATAACGGTATCTTCATCACTATATTCTTCAGCATCAATATTGATAATACCTTTTCTTTCAAACATAAAGGTAACAGAACCGTTTTGTCCCAAATTACCTCCGTTTTTATCAAAATAGTGTCTTAAATCGCCCGCAGTTCTGTTTCTGTTATCGGTTAATGTTTCAACAACAACCGCAACACCGGCGGGACCGTAACCTTCGTAAATAAGTTCTTCATAGTCAGCACCGTTACCTTCTCCAGCCGCTTTTTTAAGCATACGGTCAATATTATCATTCGGTACATTATTTGCTTTTGCTTTAGCGATAATATCTTTTAATTTTCCGTTGACATTCGGATCGGGACCGCCCGCTTTTACTGCCATAGCAAGTTCTCTGCCTATGCGTGTAAATACCTTAGCTTTTTGTGCATCTGTTTTTTCTTTTTTTCTTTTAATATTATTCCATTTTGAATGGCCTGACATATTATCATGCTCCTAACAATTTATTAACCTAAATATTCTAACATAAATTTACCAAATTGACAAGAGCATTATTTAAACTGCTTTTTCGATAATTGTAGATAAATCAATGATAGGTAACACTTTTCTCAAAAAAATAAGATGAAAGTGTATTTTAAAAGAATTAGTTGTGTTGGGAGGAGCCGTAGGCGACGAACAACACAACAAATTCGGCGCTCATCACATTACCGCCAGATA
>JAXJSP010000015.1:0-11987 GCA_036310005.1 Acutalibacteraceae bacterium
ATCTCGGGAGCCTTAAAAATTCGGTTTAAACCTATATTTTATTTAACTGCCTCTTCAACAGCAACTGCGCAAGCAACGGTAGCACCAACCATCGGGTTGTTACCCATACCGATAAGTCCCATCATTTCAACATGAGCCGGAACTGATGAAGAACCTGCGAATTGAGCATCACCGTGCATACGTCCCATTGAGTCTGTAAGACCGTAAGATGCAGGACCTGCAGCAACATTGTCGGGGTGAAGTGTACGACCTGTACCGCCGCCTGATGCAACTGAGAAATAAGCAACACCATTTTCGGTTGCCCATTTCTTATAAGTGCCTGCTACAAGATGTTGGAATCTTGTCGGGTTAGTTGAGTTACCGGTAATTGATACCTGTACACTCTCTTTTTTCATAATAGCAACGCCTTCAAGAACATCGTTTGCACCGTAGCACTTAACAGCCGCTCTCGGACCGTCGGAGAAATGTTTTTCTTCAATTGTCTTAAGTTCGCCTGTGTGGAAATCATATTCGGTTTCAACAAATGTAAAACCGTTAATTCTTGAAATAATATAAGCAGCATCTTTGCCTAAACCGTTAAGAATTACTCTGAGCGGTTTTTTTCTGACTTTGTTTGCTGTCTGAGCAATACCGATAGCACCCTCAGCAGCAGCAAAAGACTCGTGACCTGCCAAGAAACAGAAACAATCGGTCTCTTCTTTTAAAAGCATAGCACCGAGATTACCGTGTCCGAGTCCGACTTTTCTCTGCTCAGCAACAGAACCCGGAATACAAAATCCTTGTAAACCTTCGCCGATTTTAGCAGCAGCGTCAGAAGCGTTGGTAACACCGCTTTTAAGTGCAATAGCAACACCGAGTGTATATGCCCATACTGCATTTTCAAATGCGATAGGCTGAACACCCTTAACAATTTTTTCAACATCAATGCCTTTGTTAAGGCAAATATCTCTTGCTTCCTCGAGAGAGGCAATACCGTTATCAGCAAGGACTTTTTCGATTACAGCAAGTCTTCTTTCCTTGCCTTCGAATTTTACATCATTAGCCATTGTTATATACCTCCTCTGTTATTCTTCACGCGGGTCAACATATTTAGCAGCATTGTCAAATCTGCCGTATGTGCCGATGTTGTTTTTGTAAGCCTCGTTAGGCTCAACTCCGTGACGGATGTCTTCAAGCATCTTGCCGACTTTAACAAACTGGTAACCGATAACTTCGTTGTTTTCATCGAGTGCCATTTTGTTAATATAGCCTTCTGCCATTTCCATGTAACGAACACCTTTTAATTTGGTTGAGAACATAGTGCCGACTTGTGATCTTAAACCTTTGCCGAGGTCTTCAAGTCCTGCGCCAACAGTAAGACCGTCTTCGGAAAATGCAGACTGTGTGCGTCCGTAAACGAACTGTAAAAAGATTTCTCTCATAGCAACATTGATAGCGTCGCATACAAGGTCGGTGTTAAGACATTCAAGTAATGTCTTGCCGGGCAAAATTTCAGCAGCCATAGCAGCCGAGTGAGTCATACCCGAGCAACCGATTGTTTCAACTAATGCTTCTTCAACAATACCGTTTTTAATGTTAAGAGAAAGCTTGCAGGTACCCTGCTGCGGTGCGCACCAGCCGATACCGTGTGAAAAACCGGAAATATCCTTGATTTCATAGGCCTTTACCCATTGACCTTCTTCGGGAATAGGTGCAGGGCCGTGATGTGGTCCTTTTGCAATAGGACACATCTTTTCTACTTCGTGAGAATAAGTCATAGTAGATTTGGACTCCTTTCAATAAACAGAAAATTCTGTTATAATTTTACCAGTATATTATACTAAAACTTGTCCGTACTTTCAAGTGCAGATTGTGTTTTTTTTATGATGAGATAATTTTGTTGCATTTATGCAACAATTATCTATGGAAATTGCGATGTTTTTTATATATAATGAAATTATAATATACAAAGGAGTTGTTAATATATGTCAATTTTAGTAACAGGCGGCGCCGGATATATCGGCAGTCATACTTGTGTTAAACTTTTAGAGGCAGGATATGATGTAATAGTTATTGACAATTTTTATAATTCTAAACCCGAATCTTTAAAACGCGTAAAGAAAATCACCGGAAAAGAAGTAAAATTCTATGAATGCGATATCAGGGACCGCGCAGGATTGGATAAGGTTTTTGAAGAAAACAAAGACATAACTTCCGTTATCCACTTTGCCGGACTTAAAGCAGTAGGTGAGTCGTGCAAAATACCGATGCTTTATTATGAAAACAATATCGGCGGTACAGTAACACTCTGCCAGTCAATGGCGGCGCACGGTGTCAAAAAGATGGTATTTTCATCATCCGCAACAGTTTACGGTTCGGAACATACAGCACCCTATGATGAGGATATGAAAATCGGCGGTACCACAAACCCATACGGTACTACCAAATATATGATAGAACTTATTTTAAGAGATATTTATGCGTCAGACAACGAGTGGAGTATTGCTTTGCTTCGTTACTTTAACCCCATCGGCGCACACGAGTCCGGTCTTATCGGCGAAGATCCTAACGGTATTCCGAACAATTTAGTGCCCTATATTGCACAGGTAGCAGTCGGCAAACTTCCTTATTTGAATGTATTCGGCGATGATTATGATACCCCGGACGGAACAGGTGTCAGAGATTACATACATGTCGTAGATTTAGCAAGAGGCCATGTAAACGCTATTGAATATGTAAGCGATAAAACGGGAGTAGAGGCTATTAACCTCGGCACAGGTGTAGGATACTCGGTACTGGATGTTTTACACGCTTATGAGAAGGCTTGCTCGAAAACTTTGCCTTATAAAGTACAGCCTCGCCGCGACGGAGATATCGCTACTTGTTATGCAAATCCTCAAAAGGCGAAAGACTTGCTCAACTTCCAAACAGAATACAATTTGGAAAAAATGTGCGAAGATTCCTGGAAATGGCAGTCAACAAACCCGAACGGTTATCCCGACTGATACGCTTAAATCTGACCGATATAAAAGAGAGATGTCATCAAATGACATCTCTCTTTGTTGTTTTAATCATTACATTGTTTTAACTCTATCATTGTGCAAAGAGTTTCATCAGAATAAATACCTATTAAATGTCCGCTTTCTGTCT
Organism: Acutalibacteraceae bacterium; assembly: GCA_036310005.1. Classification (GTDB taxonomy): domain Bacteria; phylum Bacillota; class Clostridia; order Oscillospirales; family Acutalibacteraceae; genus JAXJSP01. The sequence goes on from JAXJSP010000015.1 coordinate 3,130, forward strand.
TATGATATTTTGCAATAACATCGCTGTCCGCTTTCAGCGGTTTTGAATATATGATACGAATATAGCAAATATCGTCTGCATCAAACACCGATTGCGGTATTACCTCTAACGCATAATCTATGTAGCGTGTATTATGCACATGTCCGTTAAAGTCAATGTCACTTCTGCGCACAGTTATTTTTTGCGTTTTTTCATACTCTGAGGGCGCTCGCAAACGACTCGGCTCGCGCTCAAACACAGTCTTTTCTTCCGGCTCGTAAGAACTCATCAGTTCATCACTGATACGAACTAATTTTCCTGTCTTGAGATTTAAAAGACAGGACTTTGCCTCGGCTTTTATTATATAGTTGCCCGATGCATCTGTAACAACAAAATCTCTGTAAATAGCAACGCTGCCCGATTTTTTGGGTGTCCAGGTTGAAATGTTTAATTCATCCTTGTCCTCGGGACGACGCAAAATCGAGATTGCCCAGTCAATTAAAACCCACGCTGTTCCGTTCTGACTTCCCTTTATGACATTATCATTTACCGAGTTTGAATGATTGCTTCCTGCTGTTTCGAGAATCTGCAAAATTGCCTCGTAAGAAATCTTACCGCTTTTGTTAAAATCTGATATCCTCGAAACATAGTCTTGCGTGTAAAACACTCTTTAAACTTCCTCCGTCAAATAAATTACTGCTATCATATCCGGACCTGTGTTCATAGCGATAATACAACCTACCGGATATTCAATCTCCGGTTCCTGACCGAATTGTTCGATACAAGCCTTGCGTATTTCTTCATATTTTTCTTTGTTATTTCCGTAAACAATCATATACGGAGTACCTTGTTTGCGTTCTTTCTTGCAAATCTCCAAAACGCCGTTTATAACTTGTTTGTCACCGCGAATTTTTGAAACTGTCTTTGCTTCTCCGTTTTCAAAAGTGATAACGGGCTTAAGACCGAGCGCATCTCCTACAAATGCCGCAGTAGGTGAAATGCGTCCCGATTTTTTTACAAAACGCAGCGTCATAGGTACAAACATCGCGCGCGTTGCTTTAATTGTCTTTTTCGTCTTTTCAATAATTTCTTCTACACCGACACCGTCTTTTACCATTTTAGCGGCTTGCACCGTTGCATATCCGTAAATCATACTGTAAGTCTCGGAATCAATGTTATGTATTGAAAGTTTGTCTTTGGCCTCGGGATGATTTTCATAAAACAGTTCTTTTGCAAGTACCGCCGCCTGATATGTGCCCGAACCTTTTGAATTAATGGAAACCTGAATTAAATCGGTATAACCCTCAGCAAGCGTTTTTTCATAAAGTTCCATATATAAATTCGTGGGAACTTGTGAAGATGTCGGTATTTCCTTGCAGTTTTCAAGCATTTCATAAAACGGTTGTGGCGTAATATCTATGCCTTCAACATATTCTTTTCCTTCATAAATTATAGATAAAGGCAAAACGCTGATATTAAGTTCTTCACATAACTGCTTTGGTATATCAGCAGTCGAATCTGTTCCGATTTTAATTTTACTTTTACTCATTATAAATACTACCTTTAAAATAATTTGACATAAAATTTAAGTTCTGTTATAATGACATTAAAACATCAAAAAGATACTTTAGTATCATTATAACAATTATTTTGATATTTTGCAATCATTATAAATTTTAAAGAAACTTTTTACCGAAAAAGTTTCTTTTTAAAAGGAGACAACAATGTCGAGAGGAACAAAGACAACCGAATTTTTAAAAGAGTGTATGTGCGATGCATTAATCAAACTGATACCTGAAAAGAATTTCGATAAAATAACTGTTAATGATATAACTACGCTGGCAGGAGTCGGTCGCTCAACCTGGTTTAGAAACTTCACGACTAAAATGGACGCTCTGACTTATAAACTTGTACGAATGTGGCAGCGGTGGGCAAAAGAGCGCCATCTGTCCGAATACAAGCGCTATAATCTTGATAATGCAAAAGATTTTTTTCAGTTTAATTACGGTATTCGTGATTTGATTAACACCATATATAAAGCCGAATTGCAAAGTTGCATCTATGATGCTTTTTGCGTTGTTATGATGCCGCAGTATGAGGCAAGCGCTTTTGAGTGCTATCAAAGTCGGTTTTATGCGTACGGTCTGTTCGGCTTGCTTGAAGAGTGGGTAAAGCGCGGGTTTAAGGAAACTCCCGAAAAAATGACCGACCTGTTTTATAAGGTTATGGATAACCGCCCTGATTTTGATTAAGAGTATCTGTAAAACAAAGGAGTGCCCGTAGCGGACACTCCTTTGTTTTTGTGTATTTATTTTAAGTAATCTCCTAAATAAGATTTTGTGTTTTCGACCATCTCGTCAAAGAGCGCTTTAGCCTCAGGCTCGGAGATTGTAACGAGCGGATCATTTATGAATGCTCTGTAAGCAATACTTAAATCGCGTTTGAGTCCTGCTTCAACAACAGTTTCCTGTTCAGCAACGATTCTTGCAATCATACCGTAAATTTCAATCGGAATATTTCCTGCAAAAACAGGTGTTACTGAATCATCTCTGAATGCGGCGTTTGTTTCAACAACAGCATCTATAGGGAGGTTAGGTATCTGACCTTTGTTAGGAATATTAACATTGGTAACCATTTGTTCAAGACCTAAAAGTGCGCGAATTTGATTTACACCGTCTTCACCCGTGCCGGCAATCTCAACATTTTCTTCACCGCTTACTTTCTTTCTGCTCTTTTCAAGGCGGTCTTTAAGGTCGTTCTTTCTGAATGAAACAGGAGTTAAGCCAAAGCCCCATTTTTCAACAGTTTCGGGACTTTCAAGATACAGTTTGCCCTCGTTGAATTCTGCAAGGTGACGGTCACCTGCAGCGGCAATATATCCGTATTTCTTAAACAGGTCAAATTTTACTCTGTGAGTGCAATCGAAAAACTTGTTAAACCAGTTGTCATCCTTGTTTTTTGTATAACCTGTTTCAAAGTACTTGTCGCTGAACTCTTTATAAACATCAAATAAATCAATGTCCCTGTATTTTGCCTCGGTTATCCAGGTGTAGTGGTTAATACCGACAACATTTACTTTGATTTCTTCTCTTTTAACATCTTCAATACCGCAAATTTCCTTTAAAGCATCTGCAAGAAGTTTTTGTGTGCCGAAAACTTCGTGACAGCAACCGAAAGCCTTGATTTCAGGGAATACTTTATAAAGTGTTTTTACACAAACAGTCATAGGGTTTGTGTAGTTAATAACCCAAGATTTCGGGCAGAAGTTTTTAATTGCATTACCTATTTCTTCAAACATAGGAATTGTTCTTAAAGCTCTTATAATGCCTCCCGGACCTACCGTGTCACCGACAGACTGATAAATTCCGTATTTTTCAGGAGCGTGTACATCGCTTTCCATTTCGTCAAATGTGCCGGGTAAAATAGATATAATTACGAAATCGGCCCCGGTTAATGCACCTTGTAAAGAATCGTAAACTTTGTAGTCCCATTTTGAGTTTGCGTTTTCAAGGTCGTTAAATTTGTTGCCGATAATTGCATTGTGCTCTGCTGCGACATGGTCAATATCGTAAAGCGCAACCTCGCCGCTGATATCTTTAGCAGACGCAAGGTCACTCATAAGCCCCCACGCCCAACCGCGTGAGCCGCCGCCGATATATGCTATTTTTAAATCTTCAACTTTGTTGCCTAAATGTTTCATCATAAAACCTCCTACTGTTTTATGCTTTAATAATATATCAAAATTTTATATATTTCATTAATAATATTGACAGATTATGCAAAAAATCTTGATTATTTTGATATTAGATATATAATTAGATATAAGGAGGGGAAAAACAGTATGAGCACGCAGAATTCTATTTTTGATTTTGATATTTCGGATAATCGGATAAATGCAAAAAATTCAGGACATTACCACGATAGTTTTGAGATTTATTATCTGACAAGCGGTGAGTGTCGGTATTTTATTGATAAGAAAACTTACAAGTTGACCGAAGGGGATATTGTTGTTATCCCGCCGGGCATAATTCATAATACTTTTTATGAATCAGATTTACATACAAGAATTCTCATTAACTGTTCCGGTGATTATATTCCTCCCTCCGTGCTTAAAAACATAAAAAACCTTGTCTATGTTATGCAAACTCACGACACCGCAAAACGCATAGAATCAATTTATAAAAGAATACAAAAGGCAATAGAAGAACCTGATGAATACACCGAAGATTCGGTAAAATGCTATGTTATGTCTTTGTTGCTGACAATAGCAAGAACAAGCACGGATGAATATAAAGTAAAAACAGGAAGTCCTTTTATTGAAAAAGCGGTGTATTATATAAGAAAAAACTACACAAAAAAACTTACCCTGTCCGAAACTGCGAAATATTGTGCGGTAAGCGCGGAACATTTGTCGCGAGCGTTCAAAAAGGAAACAGGGTTCGGGTTTAACGAGTATCTTAATATTTATCGCCTTAAAAAGGCAGAGGCGCTGCTCAAAGGCACGGAAAAGAAGACAATTGCCGAGATAGCATACCGCTGCGGCTTTAATGACAGTAACTACTTTTCAACCTCCTATAAAAATATGTATAATATATCACCCTCAAAGGTCAGACGACAAAATGAAACAGAGTATGATGATGTTTTGTAGTTTTGACATTTCAGATTAAAATAAAAAAATACCGTTCAATATCGAACGGTATTTTTTTAAAACTTACAGGCTTTACATATTACATAAGTTGATTTTTAAGACAAATAAATATCTGCTTACCATACCTCTCCGGGATACTTCATACCCCATTCTTTGCGCAGCATTGTCATTATGTCCATAACATCACAGGTTTGCTGTAAGCGAAGACAAGACACATCGTTATTTATTACAGCCTTTTCCATATCTTCGATTTCGTAGTATAATGCATCGGCAGAATTTCCTGCTGTAATAATACGCTTTTGACCGGTTGTCGCATCAACTATAACCGCAGTGTCTGCTCTCGGGTATTCCATAATTTCAATATAGCCTTTTTCACAACTTATCATAGCCCTTTTAGGTTGTTTTGAATGCATACTGAGTGCAACGGTAGCCATCTGCCCGATGCTGTTTTTAAGCAGAATAGTTGCCGTTTCATCCGAGCCGGTAGGAGAAGGTTTCCATTGACTTAAAATATCACACGGTTTTTCTTCCATAAAACTGCAGACAACAGATAAAGCATATACACCGATATCGAGCATCGCGCCGCCTGCAAGATTCATGTTAAAGAAACGGTTGCTCATATCGTATTCTTTAAAACTGCCGAAATTCATAGTAATTAGCTGAACTTTACCGAGTTCGCCGCTTTCTGTTATGTTCCACAGTTTTTTGTATAAAGGCATGTGCCATACCGTCATAGCCTCTGCGAGTATCAAGCCGTTTTTTTGTGCTGTCAAAACTACTTCATTAAGTTCCCGGCTGTTTAGTGTAATAGATTTTTCAACAAGAACATGCTTTCCGTTTTCAAGTGTTGATTTGATAAATTCATAATGAGTATTATGAGGCGTTGTGATGTAAATTATATCAACATCAGTATCATAAAATACTTCATCAACAGAGTCATAAACCTTTTTGATATTATACTTTTTTGCAAATGCGATACTATTCTCAATCACACAGGGCTATATGAATACCGGCACGGCAAAATGCTAATACACTTGAAGTGCATTCTTGAGTTCACAATCGGATCGGGCAGTCTCAGGGCATAAATACATGATATTACAGTTAGGATATAAATGGTGCGATCTATACCATTCACATGAAATTAAAGCATGTTGTACCCACGATTTCGGAATACAAACATTTATTATTGAAAATTAATTTTAAAGATAGCTATTGTTGTCTTCGCTTTTATTATTGTACATACACCTTGATGTTACTGCTTTCTCAAAAGCCATATCTGCATTTCGGTCTCGCCGCGGTTGGCAAAGGCATAATAAGGAATAAGCGTGAGCGGTATTTCCTCATAATCGTCGCCCGCTTCATAGTATAGGCTTTCGGTTTCCTTGGGGCGGTAAGCCTTTGTTTTAAGCACGGGCAGTAAAAATTCGCTCTCCTTAATTTCGAACTCGCCTTTTATATCAAGCAAAACGCTCTTCAAATCCGCTCCGTTATCAGCGCCCTCGGTGCAGTAAACCACAGGACCGCGCATTACCGCTACTCTCCCCGCGTCGGAATGGACGCGGCGATTTGCGGCGATTAGCCTTACCGTCATATCAAGCCCGATTTCTATTTCATCCTTTCCGTTAAGGGCAACATAAGCGTATCCGTTTTTCATTACATAATCGCGGTTTACGGTAAAGCTTTTGCACCAGCCCGGAATACGGAAAGCAATATATTTCTTATCGGTGTCGCATTTTACCGTAATTTTTCCGTTTTTCGGGTATTCGGTTTTCTGCTCAATCTTTATTCCGTGCGTATCGGTCTTTGAATCCATATACTGATGAACATAAACCGTCTCATCGTCAAAGCTATATAAAAATCCCGCTATTGAAGCTACAAAACGGAGTATATTTGGAGGACAGCAGGAACAACCGAACACTTCAAGTCTCTGTGTGATCGGGAAACGTTCCTTTGGCTTAGTGGAAGTATTTACATTATTAAAATCGGGGTCGATTTCAAGCGGATTTTCATAGAAAAAGGATTTACCGTCCAACGAAACGCCCGACATGACGCCGTTATAGATTGCTTTTTCAACAATGTCGGCATATTTTGAGTCGGCGCCGAATTTAAGCATACGGTTTGCAAACATTGCAAGGGATATTGCCGCGCAGGTTTCGGTGTAAGCCGTTCTGTTTGGCAAATCGTAATCGACGGTAAATGCCTCGCCGATATTTGTAGAACCAACGCCTCCTGTGATATACATCCGCTTATTTACTATATTGTTAAAAACTCTCTCGCAGGCTTTTTTCAGCTCATCATCGCAGTATTCCGCCGCCACATCAGCCGCTCCGCACATAAGATACAGTGCACGAACGCAATGTCCCTCTGCGGTTTCACGGTCTCTAATCGGCATTTCGTCCTGATTATAATACTCAGTACCCCATTCAATATAATTTCTCTCTTCGAGATGACTTCCGTGCTCATCAATGAAATACTTTGCAAGGTCAGCGTAGCGCTTTTCACCTGTCGCCTTATAAAGCCGCATGAGAGCCAGCTCTATTTCAGGGTGTCCCGGGGTCGTAAACGCGGCACTTTTTTGGGCTTTAAATACCTTTTCGATATAATCGGCAAATTTACACATTGCCTTTAAAAAGCGGTCTTGCCCCGTAATTTCATAATAGGCTACCGCCGCCTCAAAAAGATGACCCGCGCAGTAAAGCTCATGGCAATCTCTGTTGCGAAATCTATTGTCCTGCTCGGTCACAAGATAATGGCTGTTGAAATATCCGTTTTCATCACTATTTTCAATGATGCAGTCAATCGCGTTTTCAATGATTTCCGCAATGGACTCATCGTCTTTGAAATTTAAGATATATGCCGCGCCCTCAATCCACTTTGCAACATCGGAATCCCAGAAAATATGCGGCTTGTCGGGTTCTCCGTCTTTCCAATCGCATTTAAGCGCGTCGAACCTATGAGTTTCCTTAAAGCGCTCGTAAACAGATTTTAGCGTAACCTCACTGTTTATATCCTGTCTTGTTTTCCAGTAGCCGCCTGTAATTTCTATATCCGAAAATTCGATATTATGCATAACTTTGTGCTCCTTTTTCAAATAATAATTGATTTATCTGTTTATTCCCATTATAATGATAATATGCTATTGTTTCAATACCTAAATACAGCGAAAAAGTGAGAAAATCAGATATGATTAAATTTGAAAACGGAAAATACTTCACATATGATATTATCGGTGAGTTTCATTCCTCGGGTGAGTGGATTCATCCCAGAAGAAGCATAAAAAGCTATGAGGTTATACTTGTGCTTGAAGGCACGGTATATATTGCGGAGGAAACTCGGGAATACGTACTTCAAAAAAATCAATTGCTGTTGCTTGAACCGTTTAAGGAGCATTACGGGTATAAAACTGTATCGGAGCCTACTGCTTTTTACTGGTTTCATTTTTTCACAGACCTTGAAATTCCGCTTAAAAGCTATAACGGCACTGACATATATGAAATAAAGCATCTCTTAAAAAAGCTCCTCCATATTTCCAACTCTCCGATTTATTCCCCCGCAGCCGCTGATTCGGCGGGCTACCTGATATTTGAAGAGCTTGTCAGACTATCATTGGAAGAAAATTCATCAAATCAAGCTTTAGCCGCGAGGATTTCGGAATATATCAGAAACAATATAAAAAACGGCGTCACCGTTTCGGACATTGCAGGTCATTTCGGCTATAACGCAGACTATATAGGCAAGTATTTCAAAAAAAATCACGGTATCGGTTTAAAGGAATATTTAGCGGTTCAAAGAATGAAGCTTGCAAAGGATTTACTTCTCACCGCCGATATGAGCGTTAAACAGATTTCAAGAGAACTTGGTTACAGCGAAGAAAACCTGTTTATAAAATTCTTCACATACCACGAAAGAATAAGCCCTGCAGCATTTAAGGCGAAATACTGCAATACACATATAAATCATAAATGATAAAATGCAGTTGGATACCTGGTTGATTCAGAGGAATATCGCAAATGCGATACGGTTCTCAAGCATACGCGAGCACCTGCGATTAACTCCCATGCTCTTTTGGTTCGCCATGCCGGTATGGCAAGCATTTTGTGTGATTCAGATGAGTGTTGCAAAGTCAACAGCCTTTTTATGTGTCCTGTTAGCAACGGAATAAAGTGTCTTGTTCATCTTACTTAAAGCCTGAGCTGTTTGATTAGCAATAACTCCACAGCCTATTACAGCC
>JAXJSP010000016.1:0-40718 GCA_036310005.1 Acutalibacteraceae bacterium
AAATTTGGGTCCGTTAATGTTGTTCAATTTTCAAGGTCCTTTTGCCCCCGCTCTTTTGGGGGAGCCTGATTATATTACCACATCTATCCCCTCTTGTCAACTGATTTTTTTATTTTTTTTAAAAAAATTTTCGCTCAGGAAAAAATTTTTGAAAACAGGGTAATATTATATATATTATATAATGTAAGAGGCTCAAATATCACGGAAAGTATGTAAAATAGATTTGTAATACGCGCAAAACTGTGTTATAATAAGCAATCAGTAAAATAAATGTAAGGAAGTTTCATATTTTATGAAGATTGAGAATTTAAGAAACATAGCAATTATTGCGCATGTTGACCACGGTAAGACAACGCTTGTTGATAAGATGCTTAAATGTGCCGGCACATTCAGAGATAATCAGGCTGTTGCCGAAAGAGTAATGGACTCGGGTGATTTGGAAAGAGAAAGAGGAATTACAATTCTGTCTAAAAATACCTCATTAAATTACAACGGAGTTAAAATAAACATAGTTGACACTCCGGGGCACGCTGATTTTGGCGGCGAGGTTGAGCGAATACTTAAGATGGTTGACTCGGTTTTGCTGCTTGTTGATGCGTTTGAGGGGCCGATGGCGCAGACAAGATTTGTATTGAAAAAGGCATTGGCACAAGGCAAAAAGCCGATAGTTGTTATAAACAAGATTGACAGACCTATGGCAAGGCCCGAAGAAGTCATTAATGATGTATTTGATTTATTCATTGAACTTGGTGCAAACGACGAACAGATAGATTTTCCGATTGTATATGCATCTGCAAGAGACGGTTATGCATCGCTTGATCCTACTGTACGAGAAGGTGATATGAAGCCTTTACTTGACACTATCATAGAAAAGGCACCCTGTCCGCAAGGCGACTTAGACGGTGCTATGCAACTTTTAATATCAAACATAGATTATGATGAATACACCGGCAGAATCGGTGTCGGCAGAGTTGAAAGAGGCAAAGTCAAAGTCGGCGACAGCGGTGTACTTTGTCATCAGGACGGAACTACGACTAATGTAAGAATTTCAAAACTGTATCAATTTGAGGGCTTAAAAAGAGTCGAATGTGAGTCGGCGCAACTTGGTGACTTGATATGTGTTTCGGGAATTAACGATATTAACATCGGTGAGACTATCTGCAACCCAGAATGTATTGAGCCGCTACCTTTTATTAAAATAGACGAGCCTACTTTATCTATGAATTTTATAGTAAACAATTCTCCTTTTGCGGGAAGAGAAGGAAAATTTGTTACATCAAGAAATCTGCGTGACAGACTGTTCAAAGAGGTAGAAACAAATATTTCTATGAAAGTTGAAGAAACCGATTCGGCTGATACATTTAAAGTATCGGGCAGAGGCGAGTTGCATTTATCTATATTAATTGAGACAATGCGCAGACAGGGATATGAATTCCAGGTATCAAGGCCAAAAGTAATTTTCACAAAGGACAAAGACGGAAATTTACTTGAACCGATGGAGTTACTCATAGTAGAAGTACCCGAAAACTATGTCGGCAGTGTTGTTGAAAAACTCGGTGCACGCAAGGCTGAAATGGTAAACATGGGCACAAGGCAAGACGGAATGACGCATATTGAGTTTCGTATCCCGTCAAGAGCGCTTATAGGATACCGTTCACAGTTTCTGACCGACACTAACGGTAACGGTGTAATGAATCATATTTTTGACGGTTATGATTTATACAAGGGTGATATACAAGAGCGTTCAAGCGGTTCTATTATTGTCCACGAAACAGGGGTAACATCTTCATACGGACTTTTCAATACACAAGACAGGGGCAGATTATTTATCGGTCCGGGTGTTGAAGTGTACGAAGGAATGGTTGTCGGTGAAAACCCGAAGGGCGAGGACATAGTATGTAATGTATGCAAGAAAAAACACGTTACAAACATGCGCGCTGCAGGAAATGACGAGGCGCTGAAACTGACACCACCTTCTGCTATGTCGCTTGAGCAGTCGCTTGAATTTATTAAGGATGATGAAATAGTAGAAGTAACACCTGAAAACATCAGGCTTCGCAAAGTTATTTTATCCAAAGAATTAAGAATGAAAGCGGCAAGCAAAAAATAATGAATATAATTATACTTGACCTTGAATGGAACTCGGCATACTGTAAAAAAACGGGAGGATTTTTAAATGAAATTCTCGAGTTCGGTGCAGTAAAATTAGACGAAAACCTAAACGAGGTTGACCGTTTTCAATGTTTTGTGCGTTCTTCTCTTACAAAAACGCTCAGAAGTTCAACAAAGCAACTGACTAATATTACAAACGACCAGATGAGAAGCGGTATTTCGCTTAAAGAGGTTTTTGAAAAATTTACCGAATTTGCGGGTGAAAACTTAATGTTCACCTGGTCAGATACCGACATACATGTACTTATTGATAATGCAAAAGTATTACTTAATCTGAAAAGGGTACCTTTTTTGTACAAATACGCTGACATACAAAAATATATTATGCACAAAACAGGTGTGACAGGAAATCAGATTTCGCTGTCATCCTGTGCGCAAAGCGCAGGAATTGATATTGAGCATTTTACAGCACACAGGGCGCTCGGTGACAGTTTATGCACTGCGGAAATTTTACGGAAATACAAAATTGATGATGATATTAAAGGTTTCATTGTTGATGCAACAATGCCTGATTATTATGACAGATTTTCTTTTAAATCTTATCCTATCTCTGATATTAACAGTCCGTTAATTGACAAAAAAGAGTTATATGCATTATGTCCGTATTGCAATCAAAAAGGCACAAGAAAGTCAAAATGGAAATACAAAAACCGTAATTTCAGCGCTACTTTTGTTTGTAAAGAATGCAAAAAGAAATTTACGGGCAAAGTAAGATTTAAAAAACTTTTTGATTCAATAGACATAAATCATCATTCGGTGGCTTACACAGTTAAGGTTAAGGAGGACAAAAATGAAGAAAATAATCAATGAATTTAAGGAATTCATAGCAAGGGGTAATGTTCTCGACCTTGCAGTAGGTGTTATGATAGGTGCGGCGTTTCAGTCAATCATAAATTCCGTAGTAAACGACCTTATCTCTCCTATCATCGGTGCTATTATGGGAAGTATGGACTTTAGCAAATACACGATTGTATTAAGAAGCGCAGTATCGGACGATGCTGGTAATATAATAAAAGAGGCTGTTACATTAAATTACGGTAATTTTATTACTACGATTATCAATTTCTTAATTGTGGCAATTTGCATTTTTACTATTGTTAAAATATTTAATGCTATCCATAAAAAGACAAACAAAAAAGAAGATGTTGAGCAACCTGTTACTACAAAAATTTGTCCTTACTGCAAAAGCGAGATTGATATTTCTGCCACTCGCTGTGCTCATTGTACGAGCAATCTTGAACAATAAAAAACGGGCTTTAAAAACCTAATCGTTTTTAAAGCCCGTTTACTGTATTTACAGGGGTATTATTCAAATAGTGTTCAATGTTTTCCGCTACAATATTTACAAGTCTTTGTCTTGTCTGCAACGCTGCCCAGGCGATATGAGGTGTGATAAAGCAGTTTTTCGCATTTAAAAGCGGACAGTCTTCGCTTACGGGTTCCGTGCGCAGAACATCAACTCCTGCACCGAGTAAATACTCGTCATTGAGCGCTTGCATCAAGTCTTCTTCAACGACTATTTTGCCTCTTACGGTGTTAATAAATATCGAGCCTTTTTTCATTTTTGAAATTGTATTTTTATTGATAAGATTTTCGGAGTCCTTATTCAAAGTACAATGCATTGTTACAATATCGCTGTTTTCAAACAATTCATCCAAACCTACCTGATTTACGCTTTCATCTTCAATCTTACTGCGGTTATTCACAAGCACATTCATATTAAACGCTTTTGCGATTTGCGCTACTCTTTTACCTATTGCACCGTAACCGATAATGCCGATAGTTTTGCCGCTTAACTCATAAATAGGAATCGGAAAATATGAAAAAGTGCGGCTTTTTGCCCAATCGCCTTGCTTTACAATATTATTATATTCGCCGACTTTATTGACAATTGCCAGAATCAAAGCAAAAGTATGCTGTGCGACCGCGTCGGTTGAGTAGCCCGGCACATTACACACGGTAATTGCGTGTTTTGTGCAATAGTCGACATCAACATTATTATAGCCTGTTGCAAAAAGGCCTATATATTTAAGATTTTTTGCCTTTGAGAGTTCATTTTCAAACAGTCTTGTTTTATTACAAAGCACGATATCTGCATCTTTGATTCTGTCTGTAATTTCGTTTTCGTCTGTCAGCGGATACATTGTCACTTTTCCGAACTTTTCAAAAATTTTCAAGTCAAGTCCTTCGCTTACTACGGTATCTGCATCGGTGATGACTATATTCATAAATATCCCTCCTGTTATATAAGGTTTATAACACAAAAGCAACATATATGCAACCTATCCGCTTGACATTTAATTTAAATTTTTCTATAATTATTTAAGGTAAATACACAAAAAAGGAGATAAAAACAGCAATGATAAAACAGTTGGCAAAAAGCATCAGAGAGTACAAGTTGCCTACTATTCTGACGCTGGTTTTTATTGTTGGAGAAGCAGTAATAGAGGCTTTTATTCCTTTTATTACTGCTGAACTTGTAAACAAAATTAAAAACAATGTTGATATCAGTGAAGTTTTAATTACCGGTTTAATACTTGTTATAATGGCATTTATTTCATTGTCATTCGGCGGTATGGCAGGCTTTACCTGTTCTAAGGCTTCAGCCGGCTTTGCTAAAAATTTAAGGCACGATGTTTTCAGAAAAATTCAGTCATATACATTTGAAAACATTGATAAGTTTTCGTCGTCTTCTCTTGTTACAAGAATGACTACCGATATTACCAATGTTCAGATGTCTTACATGATGATTATCCGTACTGCAATTCGCAGTCCGCTTATGATAATTTTTTCGATTATTATGGCTTACATTATGGGTGGCGCTCTTGCTACTTCTTTTGTAGTTATACTGCCTGTATTAGCATTAGGTCTTTTATATATCGGTAAAAAGTCTATGCCTGCGTTCAGGCGCGTATTTAAAAAATACGATAAACTAAATGAGTCTATCGAAGAAAATGTTATGGGTATGCGAGTTGTAAAAGGCTTTTCAAGAGAAAATTATGAAAAGCAAAAATTCAACGAAGCCTCAGAGGACATAAGAAAAGACTTTACAAAAGCAGAAAGAATTGTTGCACTTAACGGGCCTTTAATGCAGGTATGTGTTTATTTTAATATGATATTTGTATTGATTGTAGGCTCTAAAATGGCTATCACAAGCGGCGGCACCTTAATAGATGTCGGACAGATTTCCGCTATGCTCACATACGGAATTCAACTTATGATGTCACTTATGATGCTTGCAATGATTTATGTTATTCTTACGATGTCTGCAGAGTCATTTAAAAGAATTTGCGAAGTATTAAACGAGCAACCGACATTACACAACCCGGACAGTCCGATTTATGAGATAAAAGACGGTAGTATTTCTTTTGAAAATGTTAGTTTTAAATATTCAAAAGATGCGCAAAATTATGCATTAAGTAATATTTCGCTTGAAATTAAATCGGGAATGACTGTCGGAATTATAGGCGGTACGGGTTCAAGCAAAACAACGCTTGTTCAACTTATCGCGCGCCTTTATGATGTAACTGACGGTGCTGTAAAAGTCGGCGGTGTTGATGTCAGAGAGTATGATTTAAACGCGCTTCGCAACTCGGTTGCGATGGTGTTACAAAAAAATCTTCTGTTTTCAGGTACCATCAATGATAATCTTCGCTGGGGCAACAAAAACGCGACCGATGAAGAAATAGTCAATGCCTGCAAATTAGCGCAGGCCGATGATTTTATTCAAACATTCCCTGACAAATACTTAACCAAAATTGAACAGGGCGGCACTAATGTATCGGGCGGACAAAAACAGCGCTTATGTATTGCAAGGGCATTACTTAAAAACCCGAAAATACTGATACTTGATGACTCTACGAGTGCGGTTGACACAAAAACCGATGCGCTTATAAGAGAGGGATTCAAGACATATATTCCCGATACTACAAAAATCATTATCGCTCAAAGAATCGCTTCGGTTGAAAATGCCGATATGATAATAGTGCTTGACAGCGGTACTGTTGCTGATATGGGAACTCACGGTGAACTTATTAATTCCTGTAAAATTTACAAGGAAATTTATCAGCAACAAACAGGCGGAGGTGTTAAGAATGAAAAACAATAAAGCACCTGAAAGTCACGGTGGAATTTTAAGAGTAATCAAACTGCTGTTTTCTTTCTACCCCGTACTTGCGCCTTTGACCTGTGTATGTATAATTTTCTCGGCGGCAACCTCTGCGATACCTGCGATATTTATACAAAATGTAATTGCGGTTATTGAAAAGTGGTCCGATACTAAAGATTGGGCGGCGGCGAGCGAGGAAATTTTACCTAAAATTCTCTTGCTCGGAGTACTTTATGTAATAAGCATAATTGCGGTTGTTGTATATAATCAACTTATGGCATATATGACTCAAGGATTTTTATGCAAACTAAGATGCACGATGTTTGACAATATGCAAGTATTACCTATCAGGTATTTTGATACAAACAAACACGGTGACATTATGAGTCATTACACTAACGACATTGACACATTAAGAGAACTTGTATCAAGAGCGTTGCCTACACTTTTGCAAGCGACTGCTATTGTACTTGTAGTGCTTGTAATAATGCTTTATTACAGTATCTGGATGACATTAATTGTATTATTCGGTGTTGTAATAATGCTGTTAGTATCCAAAAAAATCGGCGGCGGTTCTGCAAAATACTTTGTTAGACAGCAACAATCAATCGGAAAGTCGGAAGGCTTTATTCAAGAATATATGAACGGGCAAAAGGTTGTTAAAGTATTTTGCCATGAAGAAGAAAGCGACAAAGATTTTGATGAAATAAACGAGCAACTTTTCAATGACAGTTACAAAGCACACGCTTATGCCAATATATTAGGTCCTATTATAATGAATATAGGCAACATATTATATGTATTAATTACTATTGCCGGAGGACTGTTCTTGCTCACCGGTGCTAAGAATTTAAGTTTTTCGGGACTTGCATTCAGCATAAGCATAATTGTACCTTTCTTAAATATGACAAAGCAGTTTACGGGAAACATCAACCAGTTATCGCAGCAAATCAACGCGATTGTTATGGCAATAGCGGGAGCGGAGAGAATTTTTACTCTTATGGATCAGACTCCCGAAGATGATGACGGTTATGTAACCTTAGTTAATGCTGAAATTTCAGATAACGGTACTATCAAAGAAAGTGTTAAACGCACGGGACATTGGGCGTGGAAGCATCCGCATCAGGACGGTACTGTCACCTATACTCCCCTGAAGGGTGATGTTACAATAAACGATGTTGACTTCGGTTATACCAAAAACAAGGTTGTACTTCACGATATCAATATATATGCAAAGCCGGGACAAAAAGTTGCTTTTGTCGGTGCAACCGGTGCGGGCAAGACTACTATTACAAACCTTATAAACAGATTTTATGATATTGCAGACGGTAAAATTCGTTATGACGGTATTAACATTAATAAAATTAAGAAATCAGATTTAAGGCGTTCGCTCGGCATTGTATTACAGGACACGAATCTGTTTACAGGCAGTGTTATGGACAACATCAAGTACGGACGACTTGATGCTACCGATGAAGAATGTATTAACGCGGCTAAACTTGCGGGAGCCGATGATTTTATCCGTCGTTTGCCTAAGGGTTATAACACCTTGCTTACAAACAACGGTGCTAATCTTTCGCAAGGGCAAAAGCAACTTATTGCTATTGCAAGGGCTGCGGTTGCAGATCCGCCCGTAATGATACTTGACGAGGCTACATCAAGCATTGACACAAGAACTGAGGCGATTGTTCAGCAAGGAATGGATAAATTGATGAAAGGCAGAACCGTATTTGTTATTGCGCACAGGCTTTCTACAATTATGAATTCCGATGTTATTATGGTATTGGATAAGGGCAGAATTATTGAGCGCGGTACACACGAGGACTTAATAAAACAAAAAGGCACTTATTATCAGTTATATACCGGAGCGTTTGAACTCGAATAAAAAAACAGGTATGCTATTGCATACCTGTTTTTTATTTATTTTACAAACACTTTTTTAAATATTGATTTAAGTTTTTCGGAGTTTTTCTTTATTATAAAGACAATAAACATTGATATAAGCGATACTGCTATTGATAAAATCAGCATTATTAACAATCTTTCGTGATAAGTATAGCCATCGTAAAAATAAACCATAACTATTCGTCTGCACGGCATATGCAACAGATATATTGCGGTACTGAATTTTCCTAAAAACGCGCTGACACGGTTATTATACAATTTATGTGTTATATCAAGTCCGCCGGCTAATACGAGTACTGCTACTGCAAACGCAAACACAATAGTAAAATTCACTTTCCAATCGTACCCTTTACCGATATACACTTTTGTATAAAACTGCATTACAACCAAACTGTAAAACAAAGCACCGTAGCCTAATAGCGTAAACAGTATTTTTGAAAATACTGTGAAATCTATCTTTTTAAGATAATTTGTAAACTCATAGATTATACAACCTATCATAATACCCATAAACGCTCTTATAAGTCCTCTTGTAATATGAATAGGTGTCCAGTCATAAACGCCTGTCATGCTTTTCTGCGATGCTAATATGCCAAAAAACAATATAGCACCGACAGGACAAATATATCTTGTAAACAAATCTTTTTTGAGCCTGACTATCGGATACATTACAAACATCGCTATAAACATAGCGGATAAATACCATGTTGCACCGTTTATATTAAGTTGGGTTGTTGCACTTGACTGCAAAAGCAAAATATTCCAGATTGATTTTGACATTGTAAATGCATAATCGGTAAAACTGAAGTCAAGATTTGTATGTACATATTCCATTGTATATGCTGCAAACGAGAGTATTACCGATATAACATACAGCCCGATCAGTCCTTTTATCCTGCTGCCGATATAACCTACGTCTTCTTTAAAAACCGAATTATATTTTTTAAGTTCTGAGTTTTTACTGAAAAATCTTTCAACGCTCGGAACAAAGAAAAATCCCGATACGATAAAGAAAAATTCTACTGCTATGGCTCCGTTTTCAAAAAGCAATTTATCTACGGATGCTGCATCACCTAATATTCTGCCATGAAACAGCAAAATAACTATTGCAAATACAAATTTGAAAAAGTCAAGTTGTCCGTTTCTGACCTTTTTAATTTTTTGTCCCATAATAATATTTTCTCCATAAACTATTTTTTAATAATATTAACAGATTCTTTTTATTTTGTAAATATAAAATCCTCTGTAACTTTGTACAGAGGATTTTGTTACTTGTTTAATAATTTAGTTGTACATTGGCTTTTACCTAATAGTTAAATTTGTTTATAATCTTATCTATATGAATTTTGTGATTTTGAATAAATTATAACTACTTGAAAATAATTACTCCTATCATATTATTTAGATTATTGTTAAACTATCTGATTAACTGTACATTGGCCTGATACCTTCTCGTAAATTCTTATATCAAATATTAAGTTTTTATTTTCTTGTTTTCAGTTATGTTTTATCCTGCTATTTGAAGATGTTTTCTCCTTATAATTTATTCTTTTATCTTTTTTATCTTCACACATCGCTTAAAAACATATTATATATTTACGGCAATTTTACCGATTCATTCTTTATAATCATCATTTTATAATTAACATTATTTTGTTTTCGGTTTTGCCCTTATGCTTTTAAGCAATCGTGCTGCTGTGGCTCTACCATTGGTAACACCCCTTTCTTTTCTTTGTGTCTTTATTATAGCAAGTAATTTTAAAATTGTCTATTGACAAAACAACCGAAAAATCGTTCAAAATTATAGTAAAAAATCGAATTGACTTTTATATGTCAGTTGTGTTATACTATATTAGTCGGGTGTCAAAAAGACACTTATTTTTTTGTCGAATCAAGCCGAATGATATTAATATCATTCGGCTATTTTGTTGTTGTAATCTCTCATTATATTTGTTAAAATTAATTTAAAAAGGCAGGTGAGCTTTAAAGTGGATAAAATTCAGAGTTTAAGGAAAAAGGCTATGAACTTACCCTTACTTCCCGGTGTTTACATTATGAAAAACGAAAAGGGCGAGATTATATATATAGGTAAAGCAAAACTGCTTAAAAACAGAGTCAGTCAGTATTTCGGAAGCGGGGCTCACCACACAGACAAAGTAAGGCAGATGGTTTATAATGTAAGTGATTTTGAATATATCATTTGTCAAAGTGAATACGAAGCGTTAATGCTTGAGTGTTCGCTTATAAAACAGCACAGTCCGAAATACAATATTTTATTAAAAGACGACAAAGGTTTTCATTATATTAAAATATCGAAACCGCCTTATCCTGTTTTAAAGGCAGCGATGCAAAAAAAGGACGACGGGAGCGAATATATCGGTCCGTATTACTCTCACTATTCGGTCAGGCTGGCGGTTGATGCGGCGCAAAGGGCATTCAAACTTCCGCGATGTTCAAAGCGCGGTAAAGACATGGGCAAGAGAGCAGCGAAGCCCTGTTTAAACTATCATATAGGTTTATGCTCTGCTCCCTGCTGCTGTAAAATCGGCGAGAAAGATTATGAGGAAAGCGTCAAACAGGCGGTTGATTTTATTACAAAAGGCACTAATAAAACCATCAGTCTACTGACTTTGCAAATGAACCAAGCAAGCGAAAATCTGGAATTTGAAAAAGCCGCGCGACTTCGCGACAGCATAAAAGCGATAAGAGAGTTAAATGAAAAGCAGCAAATTATAACCGAAAGCAATATTGCTCAGGACATATTTGCGTTTGCTTTTGCCGGGGACAAAGCGAGTGCCGAAGTGTTCTGTTTTACAGAAGGCAAACTTTATGACAGGCAACAGTTTTTGCTTGATGTAACACACAAAGAAAATTTCAGAAGCGAATTTATAATAAGATACTATTCACTTGACAGGCAGATACCTAAAAAGATATATGTCGATGAAAGTTTTGAAGATATTGAAATCGTAGAGAAATTTTTAAGCAAAAAGGCGGGTAAAAACATTCAGATAACCGTACCAAAAATCGGCGACGGAAAGCGTCTTGTCAACATTGTAAAGCAAAATGCCGCCGAATATTTAAGTGAAAAGACAAAACGCAAAGGACATACAGCGCAGAATTTAGAAGAACTGTCGCATTTACTCGGGTTAAAGAAGGTACCGACCTACATTGAGTCATACGATATTTCGCACACAGCGGGCAGCGACACCGTAGGTGCTATGGTTGTATTCAAAGACGGTGTGCCTTGCAAGTCGATGTACAGAAAATTCAAAATCAACGATTACACAAATGACGATTATGCTTCGACAAGAGAAGTAATTGAGCGAAGATTCAATGAATATAAAAAGGGCGAAGATGAATATTTCAGCATTTTACCCGATTTGATACTGCTTGACGGAGGCATAGGTCAGTACAACGCAGTAAAAGACATAGTGCCGCAAAGCGTACCTTTATTTGCGATGGTAAAAAACGATAAGCATAAGACAAGGGCACTTATATCGCAAAGCGGTGAAATTGCGCTGAGTTTAACAAGCGGTGCGTATAGTCTTGTATATTCAATACAAGAAGAAGTTCACCGATTTGCAATCGGATATCACAAGGCGCGGCGAAAAAAGAAAATGCTCGGCTCTTCCCTGTCTGCAATAGAGGGGCTCGGGCCTGTAAGAATTAAAAATTTAATGCTTCATTTTTCGACTGTTGAAAACATCAGTAAAGCAAGTATGGAGCAACTGCTGAGTGTTAATAAAATGAACAAAACAGCGGCAAAAAAAGTATATGAATATTTTAACGGAGAGAACAATGGCAAAGATTAATATAGTAATGGTAGAACCTCAAATTCCTCAAAATGCGGGAAACGTTGCAAGAACCTGTGCAGTTACGGGAGCGCGACTTCACTTAGTCGGCCCTATGGGGTTTTACCCGGATGATGCAAAATTAAAGCGCGCCGGACTTGACTACTGGCATTTGCTTGATATTACCTATTACAAAGATATAAACGAATTTTTTGAAAAAAACAAGGGTGCCGAATTTTTTTACTTTACTTCAAAGGGCAGGCATACCCATTCGGATGCAACCTACCCTGATAACTGTTTTTTGGTTTTCGGCTCCGAAACTCACGGGCTTGATGAAAAACTGTTATATAATAACGAACAGCACTGTGTCAGAATTCCCATGGCTAACTCGGCAAGATGTTTAAACCTTTCAAACGCTATTGCAATCGGCACTTACGAGGTATTAAGACAATGGGGCTATCCCGAACTTGAAAATGAGGGCAAATTAACCAAGTTTGACTGGCAAGGAATATGAATTTGTTACAATTTTAACAATGTTGTAAAAACACTTGAAAAAATGGTAATAATATACTAAAATAGAAGTGTTGTAAAAAAATATTATCTAAAAAGGGGAAATAAAATATTATGATGAATGTTCTTAACAAAAAAACTGTTGATGACATTAATGTCAAAGGCAAGAAAGTTCTTGTTCGCTGCGACTTTAATGTACCGCTCAAAAACGGTGTTATTACCGATGAAAACCGTATTAATGCCGCACTCCCTACAATTGAGAAATTAATCAATGACGGCGGCAAAGTTATACTTTGTTCACATTTAGGCAAGCCGAAGGGTGAGCCGAAGCCTGAACTTTCATTGGCACCTGTTGCTAAAAGACTTTCGGAAAAGCTCGGCAAAGAGGTTGTATTTGCCGCTGACGATAATGTTGTCGGTGAAAATGCAAGAGCAGCAGTTGAGAAAATGAATGACGGAGATGTTGTATTACTTCAAAACACCCGTTACAGAATTGAAGAAACCAAAAACGGAGAAGCATTCTCAAAAGAACTCGGTTCACTTTGTGACGTATTTGTAAACGATGCTTTCGGTGCTGCACACAGAGCGCACTGCTCAACTGTCGGTGTTACCGATTATGTTGAAGAATCTGCAGTCGGTTATCTTATGGGCAAAGAACTCAAATATCTCGGCGGTGCTGTTGAAAACCCCGAGCGTCCGTTTGTTTGCATTTTAGGCGGCGCAAAAGTAGCAGATAAACTTGCTGTAATTGAAAACCTTATTAAAATTGCAGACACCCTTATTATCGGCGGCGGTATGTCATACACCTTCCTTGTAGCAAAGGGTTACAGCGTAGGTACTTCACTTGTTGATGAAACAAAGATTGACTACTGCAAAGATATGTTAGCACTTGCTGAAGAAAAAGGCGTTAAACTTTTACTTCCTATTGACTGCGTATGCACAAAATCATTCCCTGACCCGATTGATGCGCCTGTTGAAACAGTAGTTATGGACAACACATCTATTCCTGATGATATGATGGCGCTTGACATCGGACCTAAATCGGCAGAAATGTTTGCGGATGCGGTTAAAAACGCAAAAACCGTTGTATGGAACGGACCTATGGGTGTATCTGAAAACGCTTGCTTTGCAAACGGAACTATTGCAGTTGCAAAGGCTCTTGCTGAGGCTGATGCTACTACAATTATCGGCGGCGGCGACTCTGCTGCTGCAGTAAACAATTTAGGTTTCGGCGACAAAATGAGCCACATTTCAACCGGCGGCGGTGCTTCTCTTGAATTCCTTGAGGGAAAAGATTTACCGGGTATTGTTGCTGCTGACGACAAATAAACAATTAATTATCGTGGGAGAACGAAATCGTTCTCCCTTGATTTAAGTATGAAAGGAAAACAAACAATGAACAAATCTGTAAGAAAATCTGTAATTGCGGGCAACTGGAAAATGAACAACACACCTTCACAGGCAAAGGCTTTGATTGAAGAAATGAAACCTTTAGTAAAAGACGCTGACTGTGATGTAGTATTATGCGTACCTTTTGTTGATATTGCGGCTGCTGTAGAGGCTGCAAAAGGCTCAAATATCAAAATCGGTGCAGAAAACTGCCACTGGGAAGAAAAAGGTGCTTATACCGGTGAAATTTCTGCTCAAATGTTAGTTGAATGCGGTGTTGAATATGTTATTACAGGTCACAGCGAAAGAAGAACATATTTCGGTGACACAGACGTAACCGTAAACAAGAGAACACTTGCTGCTGTTAATGCAGGTCTTACTGCTATAGTATGTGTAGGTGAGTATCTTGAACAACGCGAGCAAGGAATCACCGATGAACTTGTAGCACTTCAAGTTAAAATTGCGCTTCAGGGTATAAGCGAGCAAATGCTTTCAAAAATCATTATTGCTTATGAACCTGTATGGGCTATCGGCACAGGTAAGACTGCAACAAGCGAACAGGCACAGGAAGTATGCAAAGTTATCCGTGATACATTGGCATCGCTTTATTCACCTCAGGCTGCACAGGGTGTAACAATTCAGTACGGCGGTTCAATGAACCCCGGCAACGCTGATGAACTTGTTGAAAAAGAAGATGTAGACGGCGGTCTTATCGGCGGTGCATCACTTAAAGCAAACGATTTTGCTGCTATTGTCAAAGCGGCAAGTAAATAAGGAGAACTTTTAAAATGAAAAAACCTTTGGTTTTAACTATAATGGACGGTTTCGGTATTAATAATTCTACCGACGGTAATGCTATTTATACTGCAAACACTCCTAATCTTGACTTTTTAATGAAAAACTGTCCTATGACTCAAATCGGTGCATCGGGCATGGATGTAGGTCTTCCCGACGGACAGATGGGTAACTCTGAAGTCGGACACACAAATATAGGTGCCGGCAGAGTTGTATATCAGGAACTTACAAGAATTACAAAAAGTGCCAAAGACAAAGATATGCTCAATAACGAGGCTTTAAACTCTGCTATTGATAACTGCAAGGAAAAAGACTCTGCACTTCACTTAATCGGACTTTTATCCGACGGTGGTGTACATTCTCACATTGAGCATTTATACGCAATAGTTAATATGGCAAAAACAAAGGGGCTTAAAAAGGTTTTTATACACGCGCTTCTTGACGGACGCGATGTACCGCCTTCTTCGGCTGCCGATTATATTAAAGACTGCAACTGTGAACTTGAAAAAATCGGTTTAGGCAAGATTGCTACCGTGCTCGGCAGATTTTACGGAATGGACCGCGACAACCGTTGGGACAGGGTTGAAAAGTCTTATGCCGCTATGGTTTACGGTGAAGGTGTTATTACCGATGACGCTCAAAAGGCTGTAAGAGAATCTTACACAGTTAAAGATGCAGACGGAAAATATTTAACCGACGAATTTGTACTTCCTACTGTTGTAACAGGTACTGACAGGATACAAAACGGGGACAGCGTTATTTTCTTTAACTTCCGTCCCGACAGAGCAAGAGAAATCACAAGAGCGTTTGTAGATCCTGAATTTACCGGTTTTGAGAGAAAAGGCGGTATGCTTGATTTAGTATATGTTTGCATGACTCAGTATGATGCTTCGATGCCGAATGTACAGGTTGCTTACAAGCCTCAAGAACTTAAAAACACGCTTGGCGAGTATCTTGCTAAATGCGGCAAGACACAACTAAGAATTGCCGAAACCGAAAAATATGCTCATGTTACTTTCTTCTTTAACGGAGGTAACGAGGTTGAGTTTGACGGAGAGGACAGAATTTTAGTAGCATCTCCGAAAGTTGCAACTTATGACTTAAAGCCAGAAATGAGCGCTTATGAAGTTTGTCAGAAAGTTTGCGAGGCTATTAAAACCGGCAAGTATGATGTAGTAATTTTAAACTTTGCTAACTGTGATATGGTTGGTCATACAGGTGTATTTGAGGCAGCTGTAAAGGCAGTAGAAACCGTTGATAAGTGCATTGGCGATGTTGCAGATGCAGTAAAAGAAATGGGAGGAGTAATGCTTATTACTGCCGACCACGGTAACGCTGACAAAATGGTAGATTCTGACTCTACACCGTTTACCGCACACACTACAAATCCCGTACCGTTTATTGTAGTAAACAAAGAGTGTAACTTACGCGAGGGCGGTAAACTTTGCGATATTGCACCTACGATGCTTGATATTATGGGGCTTGAAAAGCCGGCTGAAATGGATGGCGTATCACTTATAAAATAGTACAAAACGGACCGCTTAAAAGCGGTCCGTTTTTTATATATTGATTATTTTTGAGTTTAGTGGTATATTTTAATAGACATATAAAAAGTTAAAAGGAGGAATACTGTATGACAAAGTTGTTTTCTCGGCTTGATGACAAACTCAGCAATATCAAAGACGAGCATATTGTATATGCGGCAGTTATATTTACATTTCTCCATTACACGGTAAGTATTATAGGAATTGCATTACTGTTTATATACATTTTATTTTACAGGACTAAAAAAATATTCAGCCGCAAGTCATCCTACGTCCTTTTACCTTTTGCGCTCATAGTTCTCGGAACTGCTGTTTTTTACAGGAATTATCTGGGGCTTATAGCAGGTGTCGGGTTGTTGGCAATCTTATTTTTCGGGCAGTATTTAAAAACTGTACTTACAAAGCAGATAGTTGAAAAAATGCTTAACATCGCCTGTTATATGTTTTTATACACAGCAGTTTATGCGATTGCCGAATTTATACTTGTAAGAGTGTTTTACATTGATAACGGACACTCGGGCAGAGCCGCATCAGTATTTTTCAACCCGAACTATTACGGTACGATTTGTTCAATAATGTTTGGTATTGCACTATATAAATTATTTATAGGCAATATGAAAAAACCGGTATATTATTTTACTGTATTATCGGGAATAATCGGACTTGTACTGTGTATGAGCGTATTTTCTGTTTTAGAGGCTATAATTTGCGTTGCGCTTGTTCTTTACTATACAAATCACAGATATTTACTTGCGACTTATTTGTGTTTGATTGTACTCGGTTTTGTAATAATATTCTTTGTTCCTGCGTTATTCACGCGGCTTTCCGATGTATTTTCCACCCTATCGCAAAGAGTAAGAATCTGGCGCTTGTCTTTTATTGAAATTACCGAAGCTCCTTTATTCGGCAAAGGTGCGATGACATATAATTTTATAAGTCCGTCATTTAAAGGCAAGGTTGATTTTTCCGTCTATGTTAATTATCACGCGCATAATTTAGTGCTTGACTGTTTAATTAACTACGGTTTTGTAGGCACGGGAATTTTACTGTATTTCATTGTTTCTGTTGTTAAAAAATGTTCTTGCGAAAATTTAGGCAAAAGAGATTATAAACTGTACGGTTTAGTTAAAGCGGTATTTATTTCCATGCTTTGTCACTCACTTGTTGATATTACATTTTTCTGGGTACAGACAGGTATGCTTTACATGCTTGTGTTCTCTGCAATCGGTGCGATGTATAAGATGCCTTATTCATCGAAGACCGAAATAGAACACACATCAACAATAATTGAATAAAATCACAGTATAATTACAGATTATTTTGGAGGAATACATAATGGTAAAAAAACTTTTTGCCGCGTTACTTTCTATAACAATGATTGCGTGTGTACTTGTTTCTTGCAAAAGCACACAAGCCGGTGAGTTGCCAGAAGAAGACGGTAACACTTATAACTACTCTGACATAGTAAGCAAATGGAAAAACAACACCTTTGCTGCTTTCACGCTTACAGCGACAACTGAGTATTTACAGGATGACAAAAAAAGCGAGGAACAATTAAGTGAAATCGTTTACAGTCAAAATGACAAAACGAGTGTTACATCATTTTACAGGCGCTTTAATCTTGATACAATCAATCAGTCTGTTTCAACACAATATGTATCCGATGAATATTTTGACGGGAAATTCTTTTACTACAATCAAAACGGTGAGACAAGTTATGAAATATATTTAGCCACTGATTTTGTAAGCAACACCCGTCTTTGCACCGCAAATTACATATTTAATTTATCCGACAAAGAAATCAAAGGGGCAAAGTCGGAGGGCGACGGAAAATACAGCTTTGATATAAAAAACGCTGACAATTACAAAGAAGTTGTATCAAATTATCTTCGTTTATCTGACAAGTTTGATATTAATGATGTAAAAATCACATCGCTTAATATTCAAATGTACACACAAGGCGGTGTGCTCAACAGATATGATATTGATGTAAAATTCTCTGCACCTGACTCTGTTACGGGCGAGGCTAAGGCACAGATTAATTTTATTTCCGATTCCGGTGAGGTAATCAAGCCGAACAATTTATCTGACTATTTAAACGAATACGAAAAAGAGGATATACAAAGTACAGTCGAATCTTTATTTGAAGATGACAAGCCGGCCGATGACTATGACGAGAAAAAACAGGAAATCTATGATAAATACGGTGATGCGGCAGAAGAAATTATAAACGAGGTTGAAAAAGAGCATAATTACACACCTGTAAGCAGTGAGCCTGTTTCTTCGACTAATAAAGGCACTCAAAGCAAGGATGAATCAAGAGAAAATTCATCAACTGAAAATGTATCAAGCAAGCCTCAAAGCAGTCAGTCTGTCACATCTTCGGAGAGTCAAACAAGCAGTGAAGATGTTAGCAGTGCAGATGTAAGCAGCGAGAATACGAGCAGCGAAGATACGAGCAGTCAGGCAGCATCAAGCGAGGATACATCATCGACTCCTTCTACCACCGTAAGTGCAATACCCGATATTTCAAGCGGCGGAATTGATATTGAATTTATTGATTAAATAGTTTTAAGCACCGTGATTTTTACTCACGGTGCTATTTTTTTAAGATAAGTACTTGACAAATATTTTAAATGAAGTACAATGATGTTGCACATTGGGGTATAAGCCAGCGGCATTGGAGTATAACTCGAACACTCGGGCGCTTTGATTACTCTGTACCGGTCAAATACATATTGGTCTTTGTGTGTTTTACAGAAAAAAACTACATGTAAAAGAGTGCTTTTTTATGAGAAGGTTAATCGGAGATAAAAACTTTTACAAGCAACTTTTGATATTAGCATTACCTATTGTATTACAAAACGGTATTACCAGCTTTGTAAACATGCTTGATAATATCATGATAGGCAGATTAGGAACCGCAGAAATGACCGGTATTGCTATTTCAAACCAACTTCTGGGCGTATTTAATAGTTGTATTTTCGGGGTTGTAAACGGTGCGGGTATTTTCGGTGTGCAGTTTTACGGTAAAAACGACCACAAAGGTGTGCGTGACACATTCAGGTTTAAAATACTGTTATGTTCGCTTTTTTGTATATCGGGAATTTTAGTTTTATTTTTCTTTAATCAGCCTTTAATCAGTCTGTATTTAAAAGGTGAAGGCAGCAAAGAGGAAGTGCTTTCTTCTTTGAATTTTGCAAAAGAATATATGATAATAATGCTTATAGGTCTTGTCCCCTTTACCTTTTCTCAATGTTATGCAAGTACGCTCAGGGAAACAGGCAAGGCTTTGCCTCCTATGTTTGCAAGTATTATTGCTGTTTTTGTAAATTTAATTCTCAATGTAATTTTAATTTTCGGTTATTTGGGTGCGCCGAAACTCGGAGTAGCGGGTGCTGCTGTTGCAACTGTTGTTGCGCGTTTTGTTGAACTGTTTATTGTTGTGTTATGGACACATAAAAATATTTATATTAATCAGTTTATTATTGGTGCGTATAAATCTTTAAAAGTTCCCCTTAAACTTGTTAAAGACATATTTAAAAAGGGCGCGCCGCTTATGATTAACGCTGCATTATGGGATGTAGGAAACGCGTTTATAAATCAATGTTATTCAGTCAAAGGGTTAAGTGTCGTTGCGGCTAATAATATTTCACAAACATTCAGCAGTTTATTTTATGTTGTCTTCGGAGCAATAGGTGCGGCGATAGGAATTATTCTCGGGCAGATTCTCGGTTCCGGTGATAATCAAAAGGCAAAAGATTATTCTGTAAAACTTATAGCAACAGCGTTTATGGCAAGTGTTTTTGTCGGTATTCTTTATGCAATATGTGCTGAGTTTATACCGCAGGCGTATAATACAACTGACGAGGTCAAGCATCTGGCAACACGACTTATGCAGATTACTGCGCTTTCCGTGCCGCTTGAAGCGTTAGGTAACTCTTGCGCTTATACTTTGCGTTCCGGCGGCAAGACAATAATTATGCTTATAATTGACATTTCGTATCAATGGATAATAACAATACCGACGGCGCTTTTAATAAGCAATTTTACATCTTTGAATATTTTTGCTTTGTATGCGATTGTGCGCAGTTTAATGATAACAAAAGTCATAGTGCAATCTGTACTTGTTAAAAAAGGAATCTGGGTTCATAATATAGTAAACAGTTATGATTAAAAATACGGCAAATAATTATGATTATTTTAGTTTTTTTAAGATACTCACTTGACAAATGCTGAAAATAAGGTATAATAATTTTTGCACATTGGGGTATCGCCAAGCGGTAAGGCATTGGACTCTGACTCCAACATTCGGGTGTTCGAATCACTCTACCCCAGCCAAATGCACAAAGATAATTTTGTCTTTGTGCATTTTTAATATTATTATTAACGGGAGGTGCCTTATATTGAAGAGGTTAATTGGAGATAAAACTTTTTACAAACAACTTTTTGTATTGGCATTACCTATTATGTTGCAAAACGGTATTACTAACTTTGTAAACATGCTTGATAATATTATGGTGGGTAGAATCGGTACTGCAGAAATGACCGGTATTGCTGTATCTAACCAACTTTTGCTTGTATTCAATTTATGCATTTTCGGTGCAGTAAGCGGTGCGGGTATTTTCGGCGCGCAGTTTTACGGTAAAGACGACCGTGAGGGTGTGCGTGACACATTCAGATTTAAAGTTATATTCTGTTCCCTTTTATGCATAGCGGGAGTTTTGATTTTATTTTTCTTTAACCAGCCTTTAATCAGTCTGTATTTAAAAGGCGAAGGCAGTAAAGAACAAGCGCTGTCGTCTTTGAATTTTGCAAAAAAATACATAATGATAATGCTTATAGGTCTTATCCCCTATACCCTTTCTCAATGTTATGCGAGCACGCTCAGAGAAACAGGCAAGGCTTTGCCTCCTATGTACGCAGGAATTGTTGCTGTTTTTATCAATTTAATACTCAATGTAATTTTAATTTTCGGTTATTTGGGCGCACCTAAACTCGGTGTTGCGGGTGCTGCTGTTGCAACCGTTATTTCGCGTTTCATTGAACTGTTTGTTATTGCGTTCTGGACGCATAAAAACGCTTATATTAATCAGTTTATTACAGATGCATATAAATCTTTGAGAGTTCCTGTCAGGCTCGTTAAAGACATTTTAAAAAGCGGTGCTCCTCTTATGCTTAACGAAACTTTATGGGCGGCAGGAATTGCGTTTTTAAATCAATGCTATTCGGTTAAAGGGTTAAGTGTGGTTGCGGCCAATAATATTTCACAGACATTTTTTAATGTTTTTTCGGTTGCATTTATGGCAATAGGCGCAGCAATAGGCATTATTCTCGGGCAGATTCTCGGTTCCGATGACATGAAAAAGGCAAAAGAATATTCTGTAAAACTTATAGCAACATCATTTATAATAAGTGTTGTTGTAGGCATTGTTTTTGCGCTATGTGCCGAATTCATACCGCATATTTATAATACAACTGACGAGGTTAAGCATCTGGCAACACGACTTATGCAGATTACTGCACTTTTTATGCCGATTGATGCTGTTGCAAACTCTTGTTACTTTACTTTGCGATCCGGCGGCAAGACATTGATTACATTTATATTTGACAGTGTATTTATATGGATAATATCAATACCTGCGGCGCTTTTAATAAGTAATTTTACATCTTTAAATATTCTTGCTTTGTATATAATTGTACAGGGTTTAAATATAATAAAAGACATTGTCGGGCTTGCACTTGTTAAAAAAGGAATCTGGATTCAGAATATAGTTAATAATTAACCCTTTAAATTTATTTTAAGCGGTGGTATAATGACATTAAAAATGTAATAAAATTAAACTACACCGAAACAAACGAAAGGGAGAAAAAGGGTGAACTTTCTTAAGGGAATAGTTGTAGGTCTCGGCGCGATTGCACCCGGTCTTAGCGGCAGCGTACTGCTTGTTATATTCGGGCTTTATCAAAAAACGATAAACGCTGTCAGCACGCTTTTTAAGAACTTTATTAAGAATGTAAAATTTCTGTTACCCCTTGCAACAGGCATTTTAATTGGTGTAGTAATATTCAGTAAAATCATCAATTTCTTTTTGCTGACTTTTGAAATGCAAACCAGGTTTGCTTTTTTAGGGTTCATACTCGGCTCCATTCCCCTGTTTTACAAGGAAGTCAGAAAAGAGGGCTTTGCCAAGATTTATTATGTATATATAATCGGTGCGTTTTTATTCGGCACATTCCTGTTCGGTTTTAACCGCAGTTTATTTCCTCAAGTTGCAAACCCGAATTTATTTCAGTCAATTTTAATAGGTTTTGTAGTAGCGTGTTC
The DNA here is from genome assembly GCA_036310005.1 of Acutalibacteraceae bacterium. Classification (GTDB taxonomy): domain Bacteria; phylum Bacillota; class Clostridia; order Oscillospirales; family Acutalibacteraceae; genus JAXJSP01. Next base: position 22,543 of record JAXJSP010000016.1, read on the forward strand.
CTACATAGTGCCGGGAATTGACAGTGCGGCAATACTTTCCGCACTCGGCATTTATGAAATATGGGTTAAAAGTTTAGCAAATTTAGATTTTACGGTTTTACTGCCTGCCGCACTCGGTTTAATTACAGGTGTACTTATAGTATCGTATATAATTAACAAATTAATTTCTCGTCATTACACTATGACATTTTCGGTAATATTCGGCCTGTTTTTATCAATAATACCGAGTGTATTAAATGACAGTTGTGTGGTAGGACTTGATATGAAAACATTTATATCATTTATAATTTTAATAATCAGTTTTGCTTTATCGCTGTTATTCAGCAATTTAGAAAAAATCAAGGATAAAAAAATCAGTCAGTAATATAAAGGGTGAGGATATGGAGCAAAACAAGAAGAAAGAATTAATAAGAGCAATTAAATTTACCTTGTTTTCGGTCAGCGCAGGTATTATTCAAATAGTGGTTGCCGAATTGATGTTACAGGTTTTTGACATTGATTATTGGATATCATATTTAACCGCTTTGGTACTGTCGGTACTATGGAATTTTACATTAAACAGAAAGATTACTTTTCACTCGGCTAACAACATACCTATTGCTATGTTAAAAGTGGCTGCATATTATGTTGTATTTACGCCTCTTTCCACTCTCGGCGGTGATGCGCTTGTCAAAATAGGTTGGAATGAAACGCTGGTTCTTATATTATCAATGCTGCTTAATTTCACAACCGAATTTTTATATGACAGGTTTTTTGTATTCGGCAAAACTATTGATACCGACAAAAAGTATAAAAAGAAAAATAAATAAAAGAAAAAAACAGGATTATATTAATGATCCTGTTTTTTCTTTATTAATGATTTTATATCGACCTGGGCTAAAATTACTGCCGCAAACACAAATATGCATCCTATAATTTCTTTTAGCGACATATCGTCTTTTAATATCAGCCAGCCTGACAAAGCGGCAAACACCGACTCTAAACTTAACAGCAAGGTTGCGACTGTCGGGTCCGTGCGTTTTTGTCCGACAATCTGCAAAGTATAAGCGACGCCGCAAGACATCACACCGCTGTATAATATAGAAACTTTTGCATCTAATATACTTTCTATATTTGGCTGTTCGAAAATAAACATACACGCTGCCATTATGATACCGGCTACAAAAAACTGTACGCACGACATCAAGACGCAGTCAACATTTTTTCCTGTAAAGTAATCTATTATAACAATATGCACCGAGAAAAATAGCGCACAGACTAATACCAACGCATCGCCTTTTGACAGGCTGAAATTCTCTTTAATACAAAGCATATAAAAACCGATAACTGCAATTATTACGCATAAAAATATTTTAGCGCCGATTTTTTTATGAAAGAACAAAGCGGTTAAAAACGGTACTATTATGATATAAAGTGCTGTAATAAAACCTGCTTTGCCGGCTGTTGTATAAACCATACCGACTTGCTGAAACGAACTTGCAAGGCATAACGCAATACCGCAGAAAATACCGCCTATTACAGATATTTTATCAGTTTTTTGTTGCAACGATTTATCTTTTACTTCGCTTTTTTTACCGGCGAGTCGTGAAAAGGCAATTACGGGTATTAAGACGATACCACCGAGTATTGTTCTGATTGAGTTAAAAGTAAAGGGACCTATGTAGTCCATTCCCGCGCTTTGGGCTACAAACGAAGTACCCCAAATCATGGCGGTAATAAGTAAAATTATGTTTCCTAACGCATTCTTCTTCATTTTGAAAATTCCTATCTTTTAATATATAAGTCAGGTGCCTGATTTTTTCGTACCATATTATTATACACTAAATCGGATAAAATGGAATACCTTTTTTTAACAATCCCGAACGCCTTTATGTCCTTCAAAATAAAGTGCGAGTGCGCCGGAGCCCAAATGAGAGCCTGTTGAGGGTTCATGTTTTACAAGCAATATATTATCTACAGATATTTTTTCTTTTATAAGACCGATTAATCTCTTTGCATCGTCAAGGCAGTTTGCATACGAAATTCCTATTACAGATTTATCAGTTATCATATTAATACATTTATCGGCTAAAGTTTTTATTGCACCTAACCTGCCTCTTACCTTGCTTTGCACTACTATCTTACCTTCTGCGCTTCCTTTTAAAACAGGTCTTATTCCCAGAGCTGTACCTATAATCTTGCCGGCGCCCGACAGTCTGCCTGTGCGGTGCAAATGCGACAAATCATCAACGATAAATATCTGATACATACGCTCTCTGTGGTCTTTTAATTTTTCTGCGGTTTCTTCAAGGCTCAGTCCTTTATTTCTGTACTCTACCGCCCTTAACACTAAAAGTCCTATACCCAAAGAGGCGCCGAGCGAGTCAAAAAGCACAATTTTTCTGTCAGGATACTGCTGTGCAAGTTCTTCCTTTGCAATTCGGGCAGAATTGAAAGAACCGCTGACTCCGGAAGATAAACCTATAAACAATATATCCTTTCCTTCATCCAACTGCTTTTTGAAAGACTCGATATATTTTTCAGGGTTAATCTGTGATGTTTTTACCTCAATTCCGTTTTTAAGACCGTAATAGTACAGTTTATCGTCAAAACTGTCTAAATCGGTGTAAGTACATTCCTTACCGTTTACAAAATACGGTAAGTGTATCAAGTGTAAATTATACTTATTTGCATCTTTTTTTCCTAAATTGGAAGCGGTATCTGTATAAATTTCAAAACTCATAATTAAATGCTTCTCCCTGATTAATTAATATAATCATTATATTAATTTAATCTGTTTACATCAACCTACTATTATAATAATTACTATACCGCAATTTTTCATAACTAAACCACACTTGTTTTTCCACTCTACCGAGAGTAGAATTTGCTTTATTTTCAATATTTTATTATATATATTTGATTTTACGGAAATAGTATGGTAAAATAAGTAATTAAATTTAGATATTAGAGAAATCGGGTGTCTTAAATGAGAATAGTATTAAAAGTCGGAACATCTACTCTTACTCACGCGACAGGCAGGCTTAACATTCGCAGGGTAGAAAAACTATGCAAGGTGCTGTCTGACCTTAAAAATTCGGGAAATGAAATTATAATGGTATCATCCGGTGCTATCGGAATGGGTGTCGGTAAATTATCGCTTAAGTCTAAACCTGACGATATTGAAAGCAAGCAGGCGGCTGCTGCTATCGGTCAGTGTGAACTTATGTATATTTACGATAAACTTTTTTCAGAATACCATCATATTGTGGCACAGATTCTGCTTACAAACGATGACTTTAATGACAAGACAAGAAAAGTTAATTTCAGAAATACTGTTAAAAAACTTCTTGAGTTTGGTGCAATTCCGATTGTTAATGAAAACGACACGGTAGTTACTGATGAAATTGCAGTCGGAGATAATGACACTCTCGGTGCAAAAGTTGCGGTTGAAACCGATGCAGATTTACTTATTGTATTATCTGACATAGACGGGCTATACACCGCGGACCCGCATACTGATAAAAATGCAAAGCTGATTACAAAAGTTGAGTCGTTAAATGCCGATATTATAGCGCTTGGCAAGGGTACTGTTACGAGCATGGGCACAGGCGGTATGAAAACAAAACTTTCTGCTGCAAAACTTTGTCTTGATGCCGGCTTTGACATGGTAATTGCTAACGGAAAAGAGCCTGACATATTATATGATATAATGGACGGAAAGCCCGTCGGCACAAGATTTTGCGCTAAATAAACAATTTTGGAGATTAACAATGAGAAACACAAATGATATAATTGAGTCTGCACAAAGAGCAAAAAAGCAATTATATAAACTTAACACTCAAAAGAAAAACGATGCTTTAAAGGCTATGGCAGATTATTTACTCAAAGCTGAAAAAGAGATTTTAGAGGCAAACAAAAAAGATGTTGAGTTGGCTGCCGACAAATTAAGTAATGTAATGATTGACAGGCTGACTTTAAATTCACAGCGCATTGAGGGTATGGCAAAAGGTATTTGCGACCTTATTGCGTTAAGGGACCCTGTCGGCAACATATTAAGCACCGTAGAACTTCCAAACGGGTTAAAGGTTGAAAAGACTTGTGTGCCTTTCGGTGTAGTGGCGATAATATACGAATCTCGTCCTAATGTAACCTCTGATGCGGCCGCGCTTGCGTTAAAGAGCGGTAATGTATGTATTTTAAGAGGCGGCAAAGAGGCATTTAACACATCGTATGAAATAGTTAAGGCTTTAAAGCGCGGTTTAAAGAGTGTCGGACTCGATGAAAATTTAATTCAGTTTGTTGAAGAAACAACACACGCAAGTGCGGACTGTCTGCTCAAAGCACAAGGAAAGGTTGATTTACTTATTCCGCGCGGCGGCAAAGGACTTATTTTGCATTGTGTACAAAACGCTGTTGTACCTGTTATTCAGACGGGAACGGGAATTTGTCACATATATGTAGACAGGTTTGCAGATTTTGATAAGGCGCTTGACATTTTGGAAAACGCAAAATGCTCTCGCCCGTCGGTTTGCAACGCTGCCGAAGTATTGGTAGTGGACAGTGCTATTGCCGACAAGTTTTTACCGTTAGCAGATAAAAGGCTTTATGACGACAGAAAAGCAAAAGGTCTTGAGCCTGTTGAATTTAAGTGTTGTGAAAACTCGCTTAAATATATGAAAAACGGACACAAGGCTGAAGAAAATGATTTTGACACAGAATTTTCAAACTACATTCTTGCTGTTAAGACGGTAGACGATGTAAGTGCCGCTTGCGAACATATTGAGCAACATTCGACTCATCATTCCGATGCTATTATTACCGAAAACGAGCAAAACGCATTACTGTTCACATCGGCTATTGACAGCGCGGCTGTATATGTCAATGCTTCTACCCGTTTTACCGACGGCGGAGAATTCGGACTCGGTTGCGAGATGGGTATATCGACACAGAAATTACACGCAAGAGGACCTATGGGGCTCAACGAGCTTACATCATACAAATATATTGTTAAAGGTAACGGACAAGTCCGTTAGAAAAGAGGGTTAAATGTCATATTATGGTTTTATCGGTTGCGGTAATATGGGCGGTGCTTTAGCCGCTGCCGCAGCAAAGAGCGTAGATAAAAAAGAAATCTATGTTTCGGGCAAAGACAAGTCGGAATCAGACTTGTTTGCACAAAAGCACGGGGTTAATTCGAGTGATAATATAACGATTGCAAAAAGCAGCGATATATTATTCTTAGGTGTTAAACCGCAAGTTTTAGGACAGGTATTAAATGAAATTGCGCCGGCGTTAAAGTCAAATGAAAACTGTGTTGTTGTGAGCATGGCTGCGGCAATAACAATAAATAAAATTGTGCAAATGCTTGGTTTTGAGCCAAAAATCATACGCATAATGCCTAACACTCCCGTCTTTGTAAACGAAGGTATGACAGTTTATGATGCTAACAGTAAAGTAAGCGAAGAAGAAATCAACAAATTTTTGGAAGTATTAAAATTTGCCGGTCAGTTTGACCGTTTAGACGAGGACAAGATTGACGCGGCGGGTGCATTATCAGGCTGCGGACCTGCGTATGCATATATATTCTTAGAGGCGCTCGCTGACGGAGCTGTAAGTTTAGGCATACCGAGAGATAAAGCAGAGCGTTATGCGGCGCAGACTTTACTCGGTGCGGCTGCTATGATGTTAAATACTGGCAAAAAACCCGGAGAACTCAAAGACAGCGTATGCAGTCCCGGCGGCACGACTATTGAAGGAGTTGCCGCTTTGGAAAAGGCAGGTTTCAGGTCTGCTGCTATTGATGCCTGTGTTGCCGCATACAACAAAACAAAAAAATTAGCCGGCAAATAAAATTTGCGGCTGATAATAAAAATATAAAACGACTTGTTTTTTAACAAGTCGTTTTTTGTGATGTGCGTTCAAAGAAAGAACTTTATAAGAAATCTTGATTTATAAGTTTTATTTTGTACTTCGTACAGAGTTTTATTTTTACTTTGTAAAAGTTTTATTGAAACCTTACGGTTTCAGTTATATTTTATTTGCCTCTTTAACTGTACAAAGCACAATACCACTCGGCGCAAGACGAATAAAACTAAAAAAATCTTTCTGCAAAAAGCAGAAAGATTTTTTGGCGGAGAGGAAGGGATTCGAACCCTTGTGCCTTTTGGGCAAACGGTTTTCAAGACCGCCTCGTTATGACCACTTCGATACCTCTCCGTGTCTTACAGTTTGGTATTATATCACAAGTGATATATCAATGTCAAGCAAATTTATACACATATACGGTTTTTTTAGTGAAAGAAAATTTACTGCAAATTTTTCATTAAAAAACCTTTGAAATTTTTTAAAAAATCTGATACAATATATGGCAGTGTGTATCCGAAAGGTGTAAGTCCGACTTTATTGGACTTACACCTTTTTTATGTTTATAGGAGGTAATTAAAATGGAAGAAAATCAATCATATCTTGCGACCGAAAAGGTCAGCAAACTAATGGGAAAATACGCTGTGCCCTGTATCATTTCACTTTTAGTCGGTGCTTTATACAACATCGTTGACCAAATCTTTATTGCGAATGCTTCATATCTCGGCTCATACGGTAATGCTGCTAACACGGTTGTATTTCCGCTGACGGTCATCGCGCTCGGAATTGCTGTAATGATCGGTGATGGTTGCTGTGCTTTTGTCAGCATTTCGCTTGGCAAAAAGAAAACGGAAAATGCAACTCAAAGTGTCGGAAACTCTGTTTTACTTTGTATTATATGCAGCATTATTCTGACCGCAATTTATTTAATTTTTACAGAACCTATTTTAACCGCTTTTGGCGGCAAAGTAAACGCGCAAACCTTTGAAAAATCTCAAGAGTATTTCTTATTTATCTCGCTCGGTATTCCCTTTTATATGTTCGGTCAGGCGATGAACCCTATTATCCGCGCAGACGGTTCTCCGAAATTTGCGATGTTTTCTACCGTTATCGGTGCGGTTATTAACATTATCCTTGACCCTATATTTATCTTTGTGTTTAAATGGGGAATGACAGGTGCCGCTGTTGCAACTGTAATTGGTCAGATTGCAACCGCTGTTCTTGCTGTTATATATTTATTGCAAGCAAAGGTTATCAAGCCAAGCGCAAAAGATTTTAAATTTAACCGCAAAATTCTCGGCAAAACTTTATCGCTCGGTCTTTGCAGTTTTCTTGCCCAGATTTCGCTTGTGGCTGCCATGATGACGATTAACAATATGATACGCAAATACGGGGCTCGGGATGTCATATTCTCTAAAGAGCAATACGCACAAATTCCTATGGCGGTTGTCGGAATAGTTATGAAGTTTTTCCAGATTGTCATTTCGGTAGTTATCGGTATGGCGGCAGGATGTATTCCGATTGTGGGATATAATATAGGCGCGAAGTTGAATAAACGCGTTAAAACTCTGTTTACAAAGCTTTTGATTTATGAAGCCTGTATCGGTGCGGTTGCATTTATAATTGTAGAATTATTCCCAAATGTTTTAATACAGATTTTCGGAGCGGCAAACGAAAGCGTTTATTATACAGATTTTGCTGTAAAAGCCTTTCGCATATATCTTTGCATGATAGTTCTTGCCTGCATAAACAAGGCAACCTTTATATTCTTACAGGCTATGGGAAAAGCGGTGGAATCTACAATACTGTCTATGGTGCGTGAAATAGTATTCGGTGTTGGTCTGACTTTATTACTGCCCTTATTTTTCGGGCTTGACGGTGTTTTATACTCAATGCCTGTTTCCGATGTTTTAACAGCGATTATTTCCGCAATACTTATTGCAAAAACATACAGACAACTTAACACGATATAAAAAAACTCGGTGAAATACCGAGTTTCATAGCAATTCTCCTTTTAGATTAATTAAACTTATTCATTACGAGTCCCGTAATAAGTTTCGGATAAAAATAGGTTGATTTTTGAGGCATCTTCTCCCCTGCCAATGCTACATCACCGATTTCGCTGACCTTAGTGGGATTCATAATAAAAGCACAGTTTGCGTTGTTTGAGTCTACTTCGCTTATTGCCTCGTCATAATCTCTTGTATAACTTAAATTAATCTGCTTTGCCATATTTTCTTTATCTATCTTTAACACTCTTTCAAGCACAAGAGAATGCAGGATATTTACATCAAGATTTTTAAGTGCATCACTTTTGCCCGCGCTCATTTCATCAAGCGTTTTAGTATCTTTCAGGGTGAAAAGATAATTTTTATTATCCGCATACATAACAAAACTTTTCTCATTTTGTTCATATTTTGCCTTTAAAGTTGAAAGCACCGATTCTTTGTCAATCTCTTCGATACTGAAAGAATCTTTTGAATTTTCAATCACCTTATTACAGTCAAAATTATCAAGGTGGTGAACAATTCTGTGAGTCGGTAAAACGACAAGGCCTTTATGCGCCATCGGGACTAACATCATCATAACATAGTCACACTCATCGCCCTCTTTTGCCATATTCTGCTCACGCAGATAATCTCTGAAATTTACAGCGGTTTCGTATCTGTGATGTCCGTCTGCGATATAGAGTTTTCTGTTTTCAAACTGCTTTTGAATCTTACCGATTACATCTTCGTCTGTAACTACCCATAAAGAATGAGTCACACCGTCTGCTTCAAACGAAATTTCGGGTGCTGATGCCGAACATTCTTCTACTAAACTGTTAGTGCAGTCGTTTTCATCATTATAAAGAGAATAAATCTGTGAGAAGTTGCACATTGTTGCTTTCATCAACTCAAAGCGGTCCTGTTTTGCTTTTGAAAGAGTTTCTTCATGAGGTAACACAATGCCTTTTGAAAATTCTTCAAGATGCACTCTTGAAATAATGCCCTTAAATTCATACTCTTTATCTTCTACGGAGAATTTTTCGGAGTAGATATAAATTGCATCTTTATCGTCACATTTCAAAATTTGATTGTCTAAAAATTTCTTTAAGACTTCGCTTGCTGTTTTATAAACATTTTCCCCGTCTTTCGGCAATTCAAGGCGTATAATATTGTTTTCGTTTTTATTAAGATACTCAAGTCTTTGCTTATCTGAAATAATATCATAAGGCGGACAGCAAAGATTTTTAATATCTCCTGCTTTGTCTGTAAATCTTAATGCTTTAAATGGTTTTATCTGTGCCAAAATTTTCACTCCTGTATAAAAATATATTTATATTTTAATAATAATCAGTCTATAAGTCAAGAAATAAAAAACTCTTTATTATTTTTAACAGATATAGTATAATAACTAATATGTTTATAAATTGTTAAAACTTTAGACATTTTTGCCTGTTATAATCTTTAATGTAAATGTCTGGTTCGGAGGTACATATAATGATTGAAGTTAAAAACCTTATAAAGACTTACGGCGACAAAAATGCGGTTGACGGCATTTCTTTTTCTGTAAGCAAGGGTGAAGTGCTTGGTTTTTTAGGCCCTAACGGTGCCGGAAAATCAACTACTATGAACATTCTTACCGGTTATTTGTCTGCTACTGACGGTACGGTATCAATCGCCGGTTTTGACATTCTTGAAAACCCGAATGAAGCAAAAAAGAGCATTGGCTATTTACCCGAAAAGCCGCCTCTTTATCAGGATATGACCGTCAAAGAGTATCTTGATTTTGTATACAACTTAAAAAAGGTTAAATTACCCAAAGGTCCGCACATTAAAGAAATTTGCAGGCTTGTAAAAATTAGTAATGTTTATAACAGAGTTATAAAACATCTCTCAAAAGGTTATCAGCAAAGAGTCGGTATTGCTCAGGCGCTTATAGGAAATCCGAGCGTGCTTATTCTTGACGAGCCTACTGTCGGACTTGACCCGCAGCAAATTATTGAAATAAGAAATCTTATTAAACAACTCGGAAGAAATCATACCATTATACTCTCCTCGCATATTTTATCTGAAATTCAGGCGGTATGCCAAAGAATTATTATTATTTCCGACGGAAAAATTGTTGCAGACGGTACTACTTCCGAATTATCACAAAACTTACAGCCTGAAAACAAAGTTTTACTTCAAATCAAAGGCAACGAGGACGATATTGTTAAAATAATTTCTTCTATCAAGGGTGTCAAAAGCGTTGTTTCAAACGGTGAAACCAGACAAGGTGTATATGAGTTTACCGTTTCGGTTGAAGAAGGCACAGATATAAGAGAAGAAATATTCAAGCGTATGGCTGACAGAAAGTGGCCTATTCTTACTGTTAAGACCAACGAATTGTCTCTTGAAGAAATTTTCTTGAAACTTGTTGAATCAAACACTACAAAGAAAGGAAATACAAAATAATGAGGGCTATTTACAAACGCGAATTATTATCATATTTTACAGCGCCTCTCGGCTATTTAATGATGATTGTATACTTTGTTTACTATGCACTTATGTTTATATACTGTTTTAAAAGCGGTACGCCGAGTGTAAGCAGTATTTTATCCTCCTCGTACATGGTAACGCTTTTTGTATCACCGATTCTTACGATGCGACTTTTCAGCGAAGAAAGAAAGCAAAAAACCGACCAGATTCTTTTCACCTCACCTGTTTCGATAACGAGTGTGGTACTCGGTAAATTCTTTGCGGCATTCACTATTTTTGCCATTCCTACATTGTTTACCGTTGTGTATCAATTTATATTTGCAAATTATGCAACGCTAAACTGGACAGGTTTTATCAGCGCTTTAATCGGTACTGTTTTATTTGGCGCCTGCCTTATTTCGATAGGAACATTTATTTCATCACTTACCGAAAATCAACTTGTTGCTGCAATCGGAAGTCTGGCAATTTCGCTTTTACTTTTAATGCTTGACTCGTTTACATCTATTATTAATGTTGATTTCTTAATCAGCATTTCAAGTTTTATTTCCTTTATCGGCAGATATAACACATTTATTGAAGGTATATTTGATTTATCAAACTTTATCTTTTTCTTATCGTTTACCGCTTTATTCAATTTCCTGACTATCAGAGTTCAGGAATCAAGAAGATGGGCATAAATAAGGGGTGATGATAATGAAAAACAAGACAGTTATTTCTAAAGAGACAAAGAAAAGAAAACTAAAACACGGTGCTGTTGCAGCGATGCTTACTGCTGCTGCAATCGTTGCTGTTGTACTATTTAACATCGCCGCTTCTGCAATTTCCGAGAAAGTCAATCTTTCGCTTGACTTATCAAGCGCGAAAGATTTTACATTAACGGAAAACATTAAGACATTCATAGAAAACGATGTTACAAAAGAAATTACCATCACTGTTTGCTCCGAAAAAGACGATTATACAAACGGACTGTATTTACAGGTATTATCCAACTTCGGTTACGGTGACTCATCAAGCGGAACATTCTTTAAGCAGACGGTTTATCTGCTTGATGCAATTGACAATTTAAGTGACAAAATCACCGTAAATTATGTTGACCCGCTTGATCCTGTTTTTTCACTATATACTAATAAATACAACGATTTAGCAATTACAATGGGCGACATACTTGTTGAATCTACTTATGAACAAGACGGAGAAGAAGTAACAAGGCACAAACTTCTCAATGTAAGCGACATATATAAAATTACGGATGTTGCAAGCTACTACGGAGAAAGTTATGTATATGTATATAACTGCAATTATTATATTGAAGGCAATAATGTTGAAACTGCCATCGGCTCTGCAATATACTCTGTTACCTCCGATAAGTCTTATAAAGTTGCAGTAGTTACCGCAAACGGCGGTGAATATGTCGAAGAACTTGATGAGTTTATGAGTGCAAACAACTATGAGTTCAAAGAAGTCAGCAATCTTTATGATGAAAATAATTCTATTGACGACGACACCGACATTATCATAATTTCTGCGCCAAAGAGCGATTATAAGAAAAAAGAACTTGAAATAATAGACAATTATTTATCAAATAACGACTCGCAATACAAGACGGTTTTATATATTGCAAGCGCAAATCAACCCGAACTGCCTAATCTTAATGAATTTTTAGGTGAATGGGGATTTGTTGTTAACCCTGACACAGTACTTGCAGAAACAGACAACGCATTTATACGAGGAGAAAATGACACTAACATTCAGTTCTCCCCTGTCTCAACATCGGAAGAAGCGCCTGACACGGCTGATTATTTTGACGGTATTTCCGCTACTGCAGATTTTGATTATATAGCAAAAAACAGCGCTTGTATTTCTTTAAAAGATAATTTATCAAACGACCACGGAGTGCGTTCAATTCTTTCGACTTCCGAAAATGCTGCCGCAAAGCCTTTGGATGCCGATGAAAACTGGAAACCCGAAGATAACAAAAAGGGAGAGCACATCGGCTTTGGTGTCGGCTATTCAACTACACTTTTAAACAACTACGATTATTACGATAAGCGTGTTATGGTATTAAGTTCAATAGACTTCATACAGACAAGTTATAATCAGTACGAAGAATGCGGTAACTTAAATATAATAATGAGTGCATTAGATGTTGCTTGCGGTAAAAATTCAAAATCTGTTGTATTTGACACAAGAACATTCAACACCGATACTTTTACAACACCTACTGACTTTTCAGTTAATGTAATGATGTCAATATTTGTTATTGCAATTCCTCTTATTATATTGGTAACTTGTGTTGTTATTGCTATCAGGAGGAGACATCTATGATAGACGATAACAAAAACGAATCTTCTGTATTATCCGAGCCGGAAATTAAAACTCAAAAAAAGAGAAAGACAAAACTTATTAATTCAATTATTATTTCATCCGTTTGTGTTTTAATTTCAGTAGTCGTGTTGCTTGTTGCTTTATTTGTAATACCGAATTACAACGACTCTTCAAACTCATCAAGCGCGCAGACAAGTTCTGAAAGCATACCGATACTTGATTTAAACATTGATAATATAACATCTTTTAGTGTAAAAAACTCAAAATCAAGTTACAATGCGGTGCAAATTGACAGCGAAGACGATTCTTCTGTCTGGCAGATGACGGGATATGAAAAGTACAATATGCCGAGTCTTACTTATTTTGCAGAAACTTTATCTGCACTCAGCGCGGTTAAGTCCTATGAAAAGACTCTTGATGATGAAGATTACGGATTTGACGAGCCTATATGTACTGTAAGTATTAAACTTAAAGACAAGACATCAAAAGTTGTAACTGTCGGCTCATTGTCGCCTGACAAGACCGGGTATTATGTAAAAGTCAGCGATGACAACAATGTATATGTTGTTACCGATACATCTTTTGCAAGTTATGTTATAAGAGATAAATACAACTTTATTTCTTACAATGTTATCAAGGCGGTAACACCCGATACTACAAGCGATTACTTCACCGAGGACGGTGATATTGCGGGTATTGATTATCTTAAACTCGGCGGTACTTGCAGAAAAAATGAAATTAAAGTTGTTTCACCGACCGAAGAACTCGCTTCTCTTGATTTTGTTGTTACAGAGCCCTCTTACCGTGTATGCAAATATGAAAATGTAATGACCATGCTTACTTTTGCATCATCGGGGCTTACTAACTCCGGTGCATATAAACTTGACTACACATCAAGCGATATTGCAAAATACGGACTTAACAAACCGTTTTCGACTTTTGAATGTAAAATCGGTGATTATAACTTCAAGGCATCTTTCGGTGAACCTGACGAGGACGGTTTTTATCCTTGTATAGTAAGCGGAAACGGTGCTTACAGTGATAACAAGATTATTTACAAGGTTTCAAAACAGCAATATGATTTTATTGAAAATGACTCAACTGATATTTATCTTGAATCTTTATTCACGGAATTTGTTGCTAATGTTGATTCTATGAAAATTCAGACTGCTGATGACAATATAGAATTTACTCTTGACAGAAGCGATAACGGACCTGAAGACTCTGATGCGATTTTTAAAGTATTTGTCGGTAAAACCGAAATCGAAAAGACACAGTTCAGTTATTTATACGAAAGACTTATTCAGTTTTGCGCAGAAGAATATGAGGCGGTTATTCCCGAAAACAAAGAGCCTTATATTACAATTACCGTAAGTTATCTGGATGACCTTAAAAAGAACGATGATGTAATTAAATTATATGAAGTGTCCGACAGGCGGTACAGTTTTGTACTAAACGATGTTGCAGTTGCAAAAATTGCTTCAACGAATGTTGATGATTTTTATTTAAGTGCATTAAAAGTTGCATCGGGCGTTGAAATTTCAAGACCGTAATAAAAAAAGCATTGAAACTGAAAGTTTCAATGCTTTTTATTTTGCAAGTATTTAATGATTACTTTCTGTTTGTTTTACGGTATGCGGTCGGTGAGCATCCTGTTTGTTTTTTAAATTGGCGAATAAAATGTGTTGTATTATCGTATCCCAGAGAATATGCAATCTCATCAATCTTTTTTGTACCGAATAAAAGCATATTTTTTGCAACGTTTACTCTCGCTTCAATCAGGTCGGCTGTAGGAGTGATTCCGTAAATTGCCTTATAAATGCTGTAAAATCTGCTCACGCTGAACCCTACTTCACTTGCCATGCGTTCGACCGGCCATTTTTCATGTAGCCCGGCAAACATTTTTCCGCGCAAGTACCTGAATTTTTCATTTATCTCAATATCAAATTCCGATTCCGTTTCACCCGAAACCGCACGCTCAATTTTTATTAATAATTCTTCAAATTTAAGTTCAATCAAGCGCTCTTTATTTATGTGGTCGCTGTAAAACTCCATTTCAAGTTCTTTTGTTAACTGCGTGATAAAGCCGGTCTGTGACGGATAATATAAGCAGTCTGCTTTAAGATTACCGCGATTTATAAATTCATCTGAATCTGCCTTAAAATGAATCCAGTCGTGTACAATAGGTTTATCGGCCTGAAAATGCTGCATAGTACCCGGTCTGAAAATGATTACAGCGTGAGGTTGCGTTACAATCATTTTTCCGTCATACCACAGGCGGATACTGTTGAAAAAATGCAAAAAAGTATAATCTTCGTGTCCGTTTTTGCGGTCTATATAAAGTGTTCTTTCCGGATATGCGTGTCGCAGTTTCGTCAATTCTATCTTTTTGTTTTATCCTTTCAGGAAACAGTTGATAATTCTATTTTATAAAACATAGTAGGATATGTCAATTTTTTTAATGCAATAAGTTATTGTAAAAAAAGACAGAGTCGTTTTATAATGAAAACAAAAAAATTGAGTTTCAAGGAGATTTACTTATGATTTACAGAACGGAACACCCAAAGCCTTATACGAGGGTGAAGAAATGGGCGAAACCTCTGTTGTTTCAAACGGAGGAACAGCAGTTATAACTCTCTCGCTTTTAAAAGCACATCTTTGGGAAGTCTGCAAAGGTAGGCTTTACGACCTTATTCTTACCTATGGTGATGACAAGGTAACAAGTTATTTCGGGTTGCATTCTATACAACTTACCGACAAAAAATTCTTAATCAACGGTAAGTCCGTATTTCAACGCCTTATTCTTGACCAGGGGTTCTATCCCGACGGTATTTATACTGCACCTTGCGATAAAGAACTTGAAAATGATATTAAGCGTGCGCAGGAAATGGGCTTTAACGGTGCGCGTCTTCACGAAAAGGTATTTGAAGAGAGATTTTTATATCACTGTGACAGACTCGGCTATATTGTTTGGGGTGAGTATCCCAACTGGGGACTTGATCACTCGTATGCAGACAGCATTTACGGAATTTTACCGGAATGGCTTGAAGAAATAGATCGTGACTTTAACCATCCTGCTGTTATCGGCTGGTGTCCGTTCAATGAAACCTGGGATGAGAAGGGCAGAAAACAATTTGATGAACTGCTCTCGACGATTTACAGTGCAACAAAATCTGCCGATCCCACCCGTCCGTGTATTGATACAAGCGGAAATTACCATGTAATCACCGATATTTATGATTTACACGACTACGAACAAGACACGACTGTTTTTGCGCAAAGCGGCAATAGAAGATTAGATTTTTTGAATACTGTAAAAAAAAAAGGCAATTTGAAAATTCAAATTGCCTTTTTTATTAATATTCTGCGTTTCCTACTGTTCTCGGATAAGGAATTACATCGCGGATATTTGACACGCCTGTCAAATACATTATAATTCTTTCAAAGCCGAGTCCGTAACCTGCGTGCTTTGTACCGCCGTATTTTCTTAAATTGATGTACCACCAATAGTCTTCTTCATTGAGATTACATTCTTTCATTCTTTCAAGGAGTACATCTATGCGTTCTTCTCTTTGTGAGCCGCCGATAATTTCGCCGACACCGGGGACTAACAAGTCCATAGCGGCAACCGTTTTATTATCGTCGTTTAATCTCATATAGAATGATTTGATTTCTTTCGGATAATCAACAACGAAAACAGGTTTTTTAAATATTTCTTCGGTTAAATAGCGCTCGTGTTCCGTCTGCAAGTCGCAACCCCAGGAAACCGGATAACTGAACTCTTTACCGCTTTTTTCCAAAAGTTCGATTGCCTCGGTATAAGTTACTTTACAGTAGTCGCTGTTTACTAAAAATTCGAGTCTTTCTTTGAGTCCTTTATCTACAAAAGAATTGAAAAACTCAATCTCATCGGGGCATTTAGCCATAACATGTTTAATGATATGCTGAATCATATCCCATGCCAACTGCATATTATCGTTTAAGTCTGCGAATGCTATTTCGGGCTCTATCATCCAGAATTCTGCGGCATGGCGTGCAGTATTTGAGTTTTCAGCCCTGAATGTCGGGCCGAATGTATATATATTACCGAATGCCATAGCATAGGTTTCGCCTTCTAACTGACCTGAAACGGTAAGGTTTGCGCTTTTACCGAAAAAGTCCTGACGGTAATCTATGCTTCCGTCCTCGTTTTTTGGAGGGTTAGTCATATCAAGAGTTGTAACTCTGAACATTTCTCCCGCACCTTCACAGTCAGAGCCTGTAATAAGAGGTGTATGTACATACACGAAATTTCTTGAATTAAAAAACTCATGAATTGCGAATGCCGCTTCGCTTCTTACTCTGAAAACCGCAGAAAAGAGATTTGTTCTCGGGCGCAAATATGCCTGTTCTCTTAAATATTCAACAGAATGTCTTTTCTTTTGCAACGGATAATCGGGTGTAGAAGTGCCTTCTACATCAATTTTTGTTGCCTTGATTTCATAAGGCTGGCGATTTTCAGGTGTTAATACCATGTTGCCTGTTACAACAACCGCACTTCCTACATTCAGCGCTGCGATTTGGTCATAGTTTTCTAATGTTTCACGCTCGAAAACTATTTGAACTCCTTTAAAACTTGAACCGTCATTCAAGTCAATAAACCCGAATGCTTTTGAGTCGCGTACGCTACGCACCCATCCTCCTACCGTTACGGTTGAATAGTTTTCGGGGTTTTGTGAGATGTCTTTTACGAGATTTCTGTTCATTGTTATTTCCCTTTCATACACTTTACAAAGCACTGACAGTAACAACTACTGTCGGTGCTTTGTTACATGATTAATAATTAGTCGCTTTTAACTCAAAGTATGCTTTCGGATGCGAGCATACCGGACAGACTTCCGGAGCCGATTTTCCTATTACAATATGGCCGCAGTTTGAGCATTTCCAGATAACGTCTCCGTCTTTAGAGAATACCATACCTTTCTGCACATTTTCAAGTAGTTTTGCGTATCTGTTTTCGTGTTCCTTTTCCACTTTACCTACTAACTCGAAAAGATTTGCTATTTTATCAAACCCTTCCTCTTTAGCCTGTTTTGCAAACTCGGCATACATTTCGGTCCACTCAAAGTTTTCGCCGGCAATTGAGTCCTGGAGGTTTTCAACTGTTGAGGGTATCTGGTTATCTTTTAACAGTTTAAGCCAAATTTCTGCGTGTTCTTTTTCATTCTTCGCGGTTTCTTCAAAAAGGTTGCCTATTTGAACATAACCGTCTTTTTTTGCTTTGGAAGCATAAATGGTGTATTTTACCGTCGCTTGTGACTCGCCTGCAAAGGCTGCAAGCAGATTTGCTTCTGTTCTTGTCCCTTTTAAATTCATTTAAAAATCCTCCTTTTCATTAATTTATATTATTATATCACATTTTTTTATAATAACAACATTTTTATAAATTTATTATTGACAAAATTGAATAATTATGATATTATCTTTCTTGCGTTTGGTAATTCGCTGGTGTAGCTCAGTTGGTAGAGCAGCTGATTTGTAATCAGCAGGTCGGGGGTTCAAGTC
>JAXJSP010000017.1:0-17767 GCA_036310005.1 Acutalibacteraceae bacterium
GCGTGTATCCGCTCTCGTCTGTAAGAGGAGTAGTAAAAGCAAACTGCATTTATAAAGGCAAAGATAATATTGTTGAAAAAAGATAACAAAAAACCTCGATGAAATCATCGAGGTTTTCTTTTAATTTTTAAGGCTCTGTAACGGAGCGGGAATTTTTCCGCCTCTGTTAATAAACTTAGCAGGGGAAGATGTGTTGACTTTCATAATAGGACCTTCTCCGAGAAGTCCGCCGAAATTTAACTCCTCACCGGCTTTTTTGCCTACTGCGGGAATAACCCTGACTGCTGTTGTTTTAGAATTAATCATACCGATAGCGGCCTCGTCTGCAATAATAGCAGAAATAACCTCCGGTGTAGTTTCACCCGGTATGTTAATCATATCTAGCCCCACAGAGCAAACTGCGGTCATAGCCTCTAATTTTTCAATAGTAAGACAGCCGCTTCTTGCTGCTGCAATCATTCCTGCATCTTCGGTTACCGGAATAAATGCACCGCTTAAACCGCCTACTGATGACGAAGCCATTACGCCGCCTTTTTTTACAGCATCATTTAATAATGCAAGGCACGCTGTCGTACCGCAAGCACCACATTGTTCAAGTCCCATTTCTTCTAAAATGTGTGCAACGCTGTCGCCGACAGCGGGTGTAGGCGCAAGAGATAAGTCAACAATACCGAAAGGTACATTTAATCTCTTTGAAACTTCGGTCGCAACCATTTGTCCCATTCTCGTTATCTTGAATGCGGTTTTCTTAACAAGTTCTGCAACTTCGGTTATAGATGCGTTTTCGTCCATTCTTGCAATTGCCGCCCTTACAACACCGGGACCGGATACACCGACATTTATTACACAATCAGCCTCTCCGACACCGTGAAACGCACCTGCCATAAACGGGTTGTCTTCAGGTGCGTTGCAAAATACTACTAATTTGGCAGCACCGATGCAGTTGTTATCCTGTGTAAGTTCAGCAGTCTTTTTAACGATTTGTCCTATCATTTTAACTGCATCCATATTAATACCGGCTTTTGTAGAACCGATATTTACACTTGAACAAATGTGTTCTGTCTTTGCCAACGCTTCGGGTATTGAATTAATAAGCGCTAAATCGCCTTTTGTAAAACCTTTTTGAACAAGCGCCGAATAACCGCCGATAAAGTTTACACCAACCTTTGTTGCGGCTTTTTCAAGCGTAAGCGCAAATTTGACAGGGTTTTCATTCGGACAAGCAGAAGCAAGTATTCCGATAGGCGTAACCGATATGCGTTTGTTAATAATAGGAATACCGTACTCTTTTTCTATCTGTTGGCAGGTAGATACAAGATTTTGCGCATAAGAAGTGATTTTTGCGTAAACTTTATCACAGGCTTTGTTAATGTTTTCATCAATACAATCTGTAAGAGAAATGCCCATAGTTACGGTTCTTATATCTAAATGCTCATCTTGTATCATGGATATAGTTTCAAGTATATCATTTGTGTTAATCATTTTAAACCTCTTAAATTCTGTGCATTGAATTAAAAATTTCTTCGTGTATTATCTTAACAGAAAGATTGTTTTCTTTACCGAGCGCATCGCCTTTATCAATAAATTTATCAAATTCAATATTAAGTTTGTCAATCTCGCATAACATAATCATACAAAATAAATCTTGCATAATGGTTTGAGTAACATCAACAATATTTACATCGTGTTCGGCACAAAGTGTCGAAATTTTTGAAAGAATACCTACCGTATCTTTTCCTACAACTGTAATAACTGCTCTCATTATTTTCACTCCCAATTTTGATTCTTTGTTATTTTAACATACTTTTATAATAATTAAAAGTGTAAAATTCAATAAATTACCGCCTGTGTTAAATTAAAAAGTTGTTAAATTAATTAAACTGTGTTATTATAATATAAATTTGATTTTCGGAGGCATTTTATGAAAGAAAAAATTCTTGAATTATTATACGAAAACGCAAGATATACTGTGGAAGAAATGGCGATGATGTTAGGCGCCGGCGAGGAGGAAATTGCCGCCAAAATTGACGAAATGGAAAAAGACAATGTTATAAGGGGATATAAAACTTTAATTGACTGGGAAAAGGTAGATGACCGCCATGTTACAGCCCTTATCGAAATTAAAGTAAAACCTCAGGCAACATACGGTTTTGAAGAAATAGCAAATAAAATTTCACAATTTGAGTATGTAGAGAGTGTATATCTTATGTCGGGCGGTTATGACCTTTGCGTTATAGTAACAGGCCAGACATTCCAAAAGGTTGCCGCATTTGTTTCTAATTATTTAGCACCTATTGACGGAGTAGAAGCAACAGGTACACACTTTGTTTTAAGAAGATATAAAGATATGGGAGTTGAACTTAAGGTAAACTCCGATGACAGGGAGAAAATCAGTCTGTAATGAATTATAATGATATTTTAAATAAAAATGTGACCGGAATTAAACCATCGGGTATCAGAAAATTCTTCGATATCGCAGAGCAAATGGATGATGTCATTTCTCTCGGTGTAGGCGAACCTGATTTTGCAACCCCTTGGCACATCAGAAATGCCGGTATTAAAGCATTGGAAAACAAAAAGACAAGATACACTTCAAATCATGGTCTGCTCGAATTAAGACAGGAAATATGCAATTATATGAAGCGCAAATTTGAGCTTGAATATTCTGTAAACGATGTGCTTGTTACAGTAGGCGGAAGCGAAGCAATTGATGCCGCAGTGCGCAGTATTGTTTCTAGCGGTGATGAAGTGATAATTCCTCAGCCGAGTTTTGTTTGTTACGAGCCTATTACCGTTTTGGCAGGTGGTGTACCGGTAATTTTAGAAACCAAAGCTGAAAATGAATTCAGAATAACTCCAAAAGAGTTGAAAGAAAAAATTACCGATAAAACAAAACTGCTTGTATTACCTTACCCCTGTAATCCGACAGGCGGCATAATGGAAAGGCAAGATTTGGAAGCAATCGCACAAATTATCATTGATAATAATATCATAGTTTTATCAGATGAAATTTACAGCGAACTTACTTATGGAATTAAGCATACGTCAATTGCTCAGATTGAAGGAATGCAAGAGAGAACTGTCATTATAAACGGGTTTTCAAAAACATATTCAATGACAGGTTGGCGTTTAGGTTACGCTTGCGGACCTGAGCCGATTATTGAGCAAATGACAAAAATACATCAGTTTGCAATTATGTCAGCACCAACCGTATCACAGTATGCGGCAATCGATGCTTTAAAAAACGGTGATATTGATATTAAAAAAATGCTTGTTCAGTATGACCAAAGACGACGCTACATAGTATCTGAGTTTAATAAAATCGGTTTAGATTGTTTTGATCCAAAGGGCGCTTTTTATGTTTTCCCTTCAATTAAAAAAAGCGGACTTTCTTCCGATGAATTTTGTGAACAACTGCTTTATTCTAAAAAGGTTGCTTTGGTACCGGGTACTGCGTTCGGAGAATGCGGCGAGGGCTTTATCAGAGCGTCTTACTGTTATTCTGTTACGCATATTAAAGAAGCGATTAAACGAATCGGAGAATTTTTAAAGGAATTGGGAGTGTAATATTTGCTGACTCATACAGTTCAAACCTGCGCAAAAATAAACTTGATGTTAGACTGCGTTGAAAAAAGAAACGACGGTTATCATGAACTTGATATGATAATGCAGTCGGTAGATTTGTGCGATAAAGTAACTTTAGCACTAAATGACAGCGGAATTGTTACTTGCAAGGGCATAGATATACCGGATGATAAAAACATCGCGGTAAAGGCAGCAAAAATATTTTTTGAGTTTTGCGGCAAGTCAAATTTAGGGGCTGAAATTGTAATTGAAAAAAATATACCCGATTGCGGAGGCCTCGCAGGAGGAAGTTCCGATGCGGCTGCTGTTTTAAGAATTTTAGATGAATTAATCGGCGATAAAGATATGTATATGCTTAGTTCTATCGCCTTGCAAGTGGGCAGCGATGTACCGTTTGCACTCTTCGGAGGAACGCTGCACGCACAGGGCAGAGGAGAAGTATTAGAACAGGTACAGCCTTTACCCGAGTGTTATATTGTTATTAAAATGTGCGGCAAAAAAGAGTCAACAGGTAAGGCGTTTGATGTGCTTGATAATATGAAAAAGCCGCCGCATCCCGATATTGATAATTTTATCGGTGTTTTAAACACAGGCGATATTGATAAAATCGCACCGCTTTGCCAAAACAGTTTTTCTGTAATATACGATTTTGAAGATATTAAAAATACTATGCAAGGTTTTGGTGCAACAGGAGTGTCTTTAAGCGGTGCCGGTCCGGCAGTTTTCGGAATTTTTAAAGACGAAAAAAGCGCTCTTGAATGTGCTGATAGTTTGGGCGATGCATATTTTTGCAAGCCGACTCCGATATCCGTATATTTTGAATAAAATTAAAACATCTGTCCAATAATTAGTTTTGAAAGGACGGATGTTTTTTATGTTTAAAAAATTAAGTACTGCAATATGCCTGTCACTTGTAATTTCTGTAATGTTGTCTTTAAGCATTTTTGATGCAAAATGTAATAATATTAAAAACAATGTCTTAAGGTTACATATTATTGCAAATTCAGACTCACAGTATGACCAGGAAATAAAGGCTAAAGTAAGAAACAGGCTCGTCAGCGAAAATTTGTTCGATTCTTGCGATAATTATAATCAAGCAGTGAGCATGGCAGAAAATAAACTCGATGATATAAAAGAATTAGTATTAAACGAGTTGAAAAATAATAATTGTAATTTGCCGGTAAAAGTTGAAATTAAACCTTCATATTTCGATACAAGAGTATATGATAAAACTACTTTACCCGCCGGTGAATATAATGCGCTGAAAATTACTATCGGAAAAGGTGAGGGGAGAAATTGGTGGTGTGTAATGTTTCCGTCACTGTGTCTGCCGACAGTCAGCAAAAAAGACGAAATCAAAGATGTAGTAAATGAAAATACTGCTGATATCACAAAAAACTCTTTAAAATATAAACCGGCTTTTAAAGTTATAGAATGGTATGAACAAATTAAATCAAAGTTTTAAAAAATGCGGCTTGTTGATGTCTTAACAAGCCGCATTTTAATTTATATTTGTTTTAAAATTTCTACAATCGCATTACTATCTTTGTGGGTAAGTCTGTTACATTCAGTTCTTTTATCTTTTAAAATAATCAGCATTTCCTGAAGTAAATACCTGAATCCGTTACCTTCAAAGTTAAATGAATGTCTTTCAATATGTTTTGCATTATAATATTTAACTTTAAAGTAACCGGTGTTCCACCAATCATCCAAAATAGTAATCGTTCCTTTGTCACCGATTATATCTAACTTGCCCGGTAATTTAACATTTAAACCGATATTTATATTTGCAACTTTGTTGTCATATCCGATGTTGATGTTGCTATAAATAATATTCTCATCTTTATTATCAGATTTGTTGCATGTTATTTTCTTAAAGTCAATACCTAAGATTTTAATGGCAGCACAAATTGACAAAATCGACATTTTATCATAAGACGTTTCTTTTTCAAATAAATCATCGGATATGCTGATGTTTACACCTAAAAGATTTCCGATTAAATTTCCTTGCGCCATCCATAAAATCTGCGTAAACGCTCTTAAATAAATGTAAACTATGTTTTCCACAAGCAAGACATTGTTTTTCTTTGCCAGTTCTCTTAATTCATCAGCCTTGTTTAAATCAAGCGTGAAAGGGAATTCACAAACTACATGCTTTCCTTTTTCAATCAGAGATTTAATATAGTCGTATCTTTTGTTAATATCAGTTTTTACATACGCTATGCCTATTGAGTCCGCAAATTGATTTAAATCGTTGAATGACGAATTAAGTTCGTATTTTTTACAAAAATCATCTGCAATTTCTTTCTCTTCGGCAAAAACACTTTCAACATGAATTCCGCTTACATACTTTGTTTCTTTGACTACATCATTATCATCTAAATTATCAGTTACAATACCGACTTTATAAATGGAACTCATTTCTTCACGAATTTGCGTGCTCGAAATATTTTTAGTTCTTTCAAGATAAACTACTTCACAGTATTGCTTTAAATGGTCAAATTTGCCTTTCCAGTCAGAGCCGACAACTAAAACATCAACATTGTAGTTTTTTATATCATCAATTTTCTGTCCCAAATATTCTTCAATAATTATTTCATCAGCAAGTCCTGTTTTGCGTACATTTTCAATTCTTGTTGCAATATCATCTTGTACAGAAAGTTTGCCTCGGTCAATATCATAACTTTTGCTCGTTACACCGACAATAAGATAATCGCCTAATTCCTTTGCTCTCTTTATGATATTGTAATGTCCCTGATGAAATAAATCAAAGGTACCGTAAGTAATAACTTTTTTCATTTTTAATCATCCTTTAAAAATAATCATATCCGCCGTGAATAGAAATTACAGTTCCGTTAATGTAATCGTTTGTAAGAACATCGTAACAAATTTTTGCAACTTCTTCACTTTCAGCAAATCTGTGCATGGCAATTTTCTTGTTGATTCTATCATAACTTTCTTGACTTCTGCCGTTTTGCCAGGGAGTTTCAACAAACCCCGGCGCGATAGCGTTTATACTGACAGATTTATCATCAAATTCCTTGGGTAAACACCTTGCAAGATGATGTACCGCAGCCTTTGAAATAGAATAAATTATTGATGAAGAATAAGTAGCATCTCCGGCATGTGAACCCATAAATAAAATTTTACCGTTTTTGTTGAAGTAAGGCTTCAGATTTTTAACAAGCATCTGAGGTACAATTACATTTGTGTTCATTATTTTGTTGCAAAGTTCAAATGTATAGTTGTCAAATTTCTCATAAGTGCCGATTCCGGTGTTCAATATAAGCCAGTCAATACTGCTTGTAATTTCTAAAGTTTTTTCAACCAAATAATTCAGCCCTTCTTCAGAAGACATATCTGCTTTGATTAAATAAATCTTGTTTTTATCCTGATTTGAAAAACTGTTTTTTAAATTAATTGCCGCTTCGTCATTGTGCCCGTAATTAATTATTAGTTTATCATCATCACAAGTAGAGTTTTTTATGATTTTTTCTGCTATTGCTTTGCCGATACCGGATGTTCCGGATGTTAATAAAACTGTTCTTGACATTAAATCACTTCCTAAATGTTAAGGATCCATTCCATAAGTTCGTTTGAAATATATGGTTTTTGATTATACATTTCTTCACCAAAATAAGTTTTCGGATATGCTTTAGATTTAGTATCAACCATAACTTCTATTAAATAAGGCTTGTCACTAATGCATTGACAGGCTTTTTTAAGTTCGTCGGTGTCAGTAACTGTAACAGCATCAATTTTATACGCTCTTGCAACATCCGCAAAACAGGGCGCAGTGTAACCGCCTGTATCGGTTGAACCAAAATGATTTCCGCCGAAAAAGTCATCTTGCTGTTGCTGAATTAATCCCAACGATGCATTGTTCATAACAAAAATTGTCATTGGAATTTGCTCTCTTGCAACCCACTGAAGTTCCTGTATGTTCATTTGCATTGAACCGTCACCGCATATTGCTACACTGTGTCCGCCTGTCGCATAATGTGCGCCGATTGCAGCAGGAAGTGCAAATCCCATAGCACCGTGTCCGCCCGAAAACAGCATTTTTTGATTGCCTTTAATCTTAAAAGACTGACCGCACCAGAGTTGATGTTGTCCGACATCAGGACAAATTACAGCGTTATCATCAATATAAGAAGAAATTGTCTCAATTAATTTGTTGGGTTCTCTGCCTTGTGCATCAGTTTCAAATGCTTCTAATTTTTCTCTTATTTTAACACATTTATTTAACCATTCACCTTTGTCGGTACAACTTAATTTTGACAATTCATCCACTACTTGATGTAAGTCTGCACAAAATGAAACATCATCGTCGTGTACTTTTCTTGATAATTCAATACTGTCAATATCAATTCTTATAATTTTAGCGTTAGCGGCAAAGTTTTGACTTTTAAACCCTGTCTGCCTTTTACAGAAAGATGAACCTATTGATACAATTAAATCTGCCTTTTTATAAGAAATAATGTTTGCGGTTCTGTGTCCGTATGCCGCACCTAAGAAACCAAGATTTAACTTGTCCGTATAGTCAAGCAAATGTCTTGCCGGCAAAGTTGTCATAACAGGAATTGAATATTTACGCGCAAAATCAATGATTTTCTTATGCGTATCGCTGCCCTTTACAATAGCGTTACCTAAAAACAAAACAGGGGACTTGCTGTCTGAAATAGCGTCACATATTGCCTTTGCGACCTCAAAACCGTCTGAATTACTGTCATCAATTATATTGAAGTGTTTGATGTTTTCTGTATCTATTTCTTCTCTTTGAATGTTCATGGGGATGTCAAGAAGCACAGGCCCTTTTCTGCCGTTTTGCGCAATATAAACAGCCTTTTCAAGTTCGTATGCAATATCATTTTTATCTGTGATTTGAACACAGTATTTAGTAATGCTTTTGCAAATTGATACTACATCAGTTTCCTGAAATCCCTGTTGGCGCAACTCTTTGATATCGGTGTATTCATATAAGTTTAACTGACCTGTTAAAAACAAAACAGGCATACTGTCATAGTAAGCATCAGCAATACCCGATACTAAATTAATCGCACCGGGACCGCTTGTAGCGTAAGCACATGAGAGTTTGCCGTTAGCCTTTGCGCTGCCGACAGCCGCGAAGGCAGCACCTTGTTCATTATAACAAATATGATTTTTAATTTTATCATTCTTGCATACTGAGTCTACGAAATGAGCTATCATCGTACCTTGATAACCGTAAATATCTTTAATCTCATTGTTAATCAGAAATTCAACAATATAATCGCTAACTTTCATTAATTTGCCTTTCTTAATCAGTTAAAAAACTCTTTGGAGTTATCTTGTTTAGTTTTTTAACTAAATCTATTTTTCCTTCGTTTAAATAAAGTTGATTTTGTATATCAAATAATTCTTTATTTACAGCAAAACCGTACCCGATTTTTAAATATTTTCTAACAGCAGCACGATTTTTATTCATAATACGATATAAACGATTATAATCTTCGCTTTTAATTAAATTATGAATTCTATCCATTTTGTTGCTGTAATAGTTTTGAAGTTTAATTCTGTGTCCTACCATTTGAGCAATATCCCATGCTTTATTTTTCTTAGCATCTTGTGCTCTTGAAATAGCATCGGTAATTATATATCTTTGTGTTTTATATTTCTCTATCGAAATATTGTATTTTTGCATTGTGTCATATAATTGCTCAATACTCATGTTCTCAAAGCAGGAAAAACCGTTTTTTTCACTGTCAAATGCTTTTCTTCTCCACTTTATTCCTATTGCTTTTCTGAAAAATTCAGTCGCTTTTTCCGGAATATAAAAAGGTTGTTCACACTCTAAAAATGAAACTTCTCTCAATTCTTGCAACGGAAATTCCTCATAAAAGCGTGTTGATTTAAAACATTCTCTTGTCGCCCAATAAGGCTTATCATCGGTACCGTATTTTTTCATCATTTTGTAAAAGTAATTCTTTGAATTAATATTGTTACTGAATAATTTTGCAATTTTAAAACATAGTGATGAAAACTTGCTGAAAATACCGTTTACTAAATGAATAGGGCAGTGAGAATACTCAAATCCTTGCTCGTGAAATCTTGTTTTTAAAGTTTCGGAAGTATCGGCTACATTTCTGATAGGTATAATCTCAACGTAGATTCCACATTCAATTTTTCTTGATTTTCTTGAATAAATTTCAATTGAAGAAGTTGTTGTATCTTCAAATCTGACTGTGAGCCCCGCATAATTCTTATCATTAAACATGCCGCTGATTTTTCGGTTCGCAGGTAAATCTGTCAGTTTTATAAATTTAAGCAAATCATTACAAGTCATCATTACTTGCACATAATTAAATGTGTATTTTCTGCCTGAATATACTTGTGCCGCACTCTTTCCGTAAAAAGCGTACGAAATATCGCTTTGCTTGCAAAGAGTATCAAAATCATTCATTAAAAACATTATTTTTTCTTTAGTTTTAGTCATTGATTTCATCTCCTTTGCCAACATCGTCGCTTTCACTGATTGCATCACTTAAATCAACAATTTCCTTGTTGACGTTTGGTAAGTTCTCAGTTTCTTCTGCAGAATTTTCATCATCAGAATAAACAAAAATCGGAGCATCTTCAGATTTTGTTAAAATATAATTTTCAGGATGATTAATTTTGTCAGCCTTTTCATATATATTATCAATCTGATACTGCTCAAATGAACCGGATATTTCCATTTTATATGCTTTAAGCATAAGATTTAATGTTCTTAAAGATAATTCATTAAATGAATTTTTGTTTTCATCGTCAAGCGTTGCGAGTATAAAATTAACTTGCTTTTCATTTAACATGTTAAGTTTTACAAAAAGGTCAAGAGTTTCAATAAATGACGGATAACGACTGTTCATTTTATTAAAAATGTTGTTAATATTATAATTTCTGATGTTTTCTTTATATTGCTTCGCTTTTTCCTTATTCATTCTGAACAAAAATGAAGATTTAGGTATTTTGATTTTCATTTTTTTATAGAAAAGAATATTTTTTGCCGAGGTAGAAATATCGGAATAGAAGAAAGAACGACAATAATATATTAAAAAGTCATTATCTGTTGTTAAAGCGTTATTTAAATAAAGATTAAAGGTTTCATCGGAATTACCGAGTTTTATGTTGATATAACCTTTAGCAAGATTACTCCATTGTTCGGGATAATTTTTGCTTTCTATTAAATCTAAACATTCGTTGAGTTTTTCTTCATCAAGTTCACTTGTGTGTATCTTATAAAATAACTCAGATATTTCTTCGTTGCCGGTAATCTTATAAATTAACTGCTTATATCTTGAATCAATAATTTCATTATCGTACTTGTTTATGAGCCTGCGCATTGATTTTTCCGCTACTATCAATCCGCGCGGATAATCATAAAAAGACTCAACCAAAATATTTCTAAGCACTAAAACAGAGGGCTCGTCTTCAAAAAGGAATAAATAATTCTTAACTAATTCGCGTGCATTTTCTTTTCCTGTTTTGACTAAATAACTTAAAAATTCAATAGTCTGAGTTTTGTGCTGTTCAATAAAATCTTTAATCTCAAGATGAACTATACCGTTGTCAGTATATTTGACAGCAGTAAGATACATCTCAATTTTTTTGTCTGTACCGTCGGTAATGTCTGCCTGATGCTTTAATAAATCACCGTCGGTAGGGAACAGTTTGAAACATTCAGCAATTAATTTTTCTATTTCATCATTAAATCTAAAATCATCGTTTTTAAGAATAAGCAGCCTGATTTTAAGTTTTAAAAGGCTTGCGCTCTTAGGATACTTCAATAATAATGAATCACATATTTCTTCGGACTTTTCAAATTCTTTTCTTGAATATGCATATACCGATTCTCTGAATGTTAAAATATCTTGTTTGATTTCAAGCATTAAAGGTGTTGCTTTGTTTTTTTGTTCTGCTATTTCAATTAATCTTACCGCTTTTGAAATTCTGTTAGTGCAAAACAGTACCCTTAACGCAATCTCAATATAATTCGCCGGCGCATCAATTAAAAACGGTCTATCGAACCTGTAAATACCTACATAATCTTCTCGTCCGATTGTGTTTCGTGCTAACTGTAAATTCAAATATTTATCAAAATAATCATTTAAGACTGTAATATTATCGTCATTATATGCCTGTTCGATAGCCTGTCTGTTTTCATTCAATTCTTTAATTATGTTTTGACTTTTTAAAATGAGATTAAAATTGTTTCTTTTTTCTTTTCTGATTAATCTCTTTTTCATCATAATAAAAATGAATATTTTTCTGCGATAATAAAGCCTTGACAGTTTTTTAGGTTTAATAAGAGGATTAAGTATATCTCTTATTTCTTGATACTCCGTATCTAAGGAGAATACAGCAGCATGTCCTTCCTGCTCATCATGAGGCGGAATGTACATCCATTCATCACCGTAATGCCAGGTTAAATATTCAACCGGCTTGTCAGGTATCATTGAATCAAAGTCAACAAATTTAGCAAATTTACCTTGTCCGAACATTTCTTTGTCAAAGAAAAAGACACAGCCGCCCCAACGCATTACATACTTTGAACATTCGCTTTCCTTATAACAAAACATTCTGTCTTCAATTTTTTTGAGGGTTTTATCTTTACCTAATATCAGCATCTGAGCATAGGCCTTGATAAATCTCCAGCAGTTAACACCGAATCTGTAACTGTATACTATGTTTCCGTTAATTATGTCCGAATACAAAAGAATATCTTTTTTGTATTGTTCCATTATTTTTTTATCGTCAGGAATAGGGTCAAGAACCAGAACGTCAATTACAAAACCTGCCGGATCATCGTGCGCTAATTGCGTTTTGTGTATGGTTGTTGAAGTTTTGTCAATATATCTTGCAATGGTATTGTGGTATTTTCTGTCAGTTTGACTTGTTTCCAATACTCTTTCTGCGGGTAATTCATTTTTACAAACTTCGATAAACTTTTCAAAATCGTCACGCGGCATCAAAATATCCATATCATCGTCCCACGGAACATATCCGCGGTGCCTTAATACGCCAATCAGAGAGCCGCCCGCCATATAATATCTCAAACCGTGTTTTTTACAAAGTTGGTCGATTTCTTTAATTAAGACATAAAGTTTTTCCTGTTTGTCAGTCAAGATTAAATACCCCCTAATTCTTAACAGTCCTCACTTCATTATATAATATAAAGCAAAATAAGTCAAACAATAAAAATAATGTGTTGATTTGGGCAAATAAAGAGTTTATAATTTATAAAACTAAACAGCAAAGAGGTCAAAACATGAGAATAAGAAAAAAGAAAAATTTAGAAAGCAGATTAAATAAATGTACTAATTTAGTTTCGATAAACTGTTATAACAAAGACTTTAGAGAAACCGAAAAAAACTATATTGATTTTGATAAGATTTTTAAAAACTTAAACCCGACGCATTTAGAAATCGGCTGCGGTAAAGGTCAATTTGTATGCCAAATGGCAAAGCGACATCATGAAATTAATTTTATTGCTGTCGAGAAATGCTCTAATGTTATTGTACAGGCTTGCGAAAACGCACTTAAGGAGAATCTTGATAACATTATTTTTATCAAAATGGACGCAGAATATATAAATAACTACATAAAAGACAATATCATTGACAGACTTTATTTGAATTTTTCCTGCCCTTTTCCAAAGAAAAAACATGAGTCCCACAGACTTACAAATTATCACTTCCTTCTCTCATATAAAAAGATTTTAACCGAAAATGCTGAAATCTGGCAAAAAACAGACAATATGCACTTTTTTGAATATTCAATAGAACAATATACTAAAGCAAGAATGGTCCTGTCAGAGGTGACATTTGATTTGCATAATACCGATTTTAAAGATAATATCATAACTGAATACGAAAACAGATTTATTTCCCAAGGCTTACCTATATACAGATTGGTTGCAAAATTTTAACAGAGTCAAACCTTTCATTAACAGCCCCTGTTTTTAATAAATATTAACAAAAGTTATTGACATTCCGGGAATATATATGTACAATAATACTAATGATTATAATTTTTAATTGGTTAGATATTTGTCAATCATTATTAATATAATTAATTATAGGTATTGTATAAGGGATGTGGTTTTATGAAAAATTATTCTACAAAGGACATTAGAAATATTGCTCTTTTGGGACACTCTTCAAGTGGTAAATCGACTCTGGCAGAGTCAATTTTTTGCACAGTCGGACTAGTGGACAGAATGGGCAAAAATGCTAACGGAACTTTGTTTTCTGATTTTGATAGTGAAGAAAAAAAGAGAAATGCATCGGTGTCATTGTCAACAGTAGCGGTTGAGTATAACGACTGTAAACTTAATTTGCTTGATGCACCGGGTTCTTTTGATTTTATAGGAGGTGTTTGTGAAGCAATATCCGCAACTGATTTTGCGCTTATTGTTTTATCCGGTAAATCGGGACTTAATTCAGGCGCAAAAACTGCCCTTGAATTTTGTGAAAACGCAGGTGTTCCGTTCGGGTTTTATATTGGTAAATTGGACTCATCAAGCGCGGCTTACAATAAAGTTTTATCTTCACTTACAGGTATTTACGGTGCTAAAATTTGTCCTGTTACCATTCCTGTATATGACTTAAATACCGTTATCGGTTATGCTGATATAATTAACAGGAAAGCATATTCTTATACCGATGGTAAAGCAAGTTCAATTGAGTTTCCGAATAATGAATTTACCGAGAATTTACTTAATGTACTTATTGAAAATGTCGCTTCTCAAGACGAAGTTTTAATGGAGAAATATTTTGAAGGCGAGCAGTTAAGCGCAGATGAAATAATTTCTGCTATGAAATCGGCAATATCAAATGGCGATATCATTCCTGTATTTGCGGGTTGTCAGCAACTTTGCGAGGGAACTGATCTCTTGCTTGATTTGACAAAATCAATTTTACCTTCACCAAAGACAGAAGAAGGCAATACAAAAGCATTTGTCTATAAGACTGTTTCTGACCCTTATGTCGGAAAAATGAATTATATAAAAGTGTTATCGGGTGTAATTAAAGCAGATACAAAACTTATTGACTCTAATACCGGCGATGAAATCAAGATATCAAAAATTTCTTGCCCTGTCGGTGCAAAGCAAGTTGATGTTGCTGAAGTTGTAGCAGGCGATATTTGTGTTATAAGCAAATTAAATGATGTTAAAACGGGAGATGCCTTATATACAGCGGGAGATAATGCCGAAAGCGTAGATATTAAATATCCGAAACCCGTATTTTCTATGGCGGTTGTTACTGTTAAAAAAGGTGATGAAGAAAAAGCGGCGTCTGCTTTATTAAAACTTTGTGATGAAGACCCGACATTGGTATTTAAACTTGATAAGGAAACAGGACAGCAAATCATTTCAGGTCAGGGAGAAACTCATTTAGATTGTGTTGTATCAAAACTAAAAGATAAATATGGTGTAGAAATAAAACTCCAAAAACCCGATTTTGCTTATAGAGAAACCATTCGTAAAAGCGTAAAAGTACAAGGAAAATATAAAAAACAATCAGGCGGACACGGACAGTACGGTGATGTTTGGATTGAATTTGAGCCGAGCGATACAGATGAATTTAAATTTGAAGAGAAAATTTTCGGTGGCGCTGTGCCTAAAAATTTCTTCCCGGCAGTTGAAAAGGGCTTAAAAGACAGCGTTGAAAAAGGTATGCTTGCCGGTTATCCTGTTATCGGACTCAAAGCAACATTAGTTGACGGTTCATACCACCCCGTAGATTCATCTGAAATGTCGTTTAAAACCGCTGCTTCTTTAGCCTTTAAAGAGGCCATGCCAAAAGCCGATGCAGTTTTACTTGAACCCGTCGGAACATTAACCGTAACAATTAAAGATGACTTTATGGGTGATGTTATCGGGGATATCAACAAAAGAAGAGGCAGGGTGCTCGGAATGGATCCTGTCGAAAAAGGAATGTCGCAGGTAACAGCAGAAGTGCCTATCGGTGAAATGCACGATTTTTCGACTTCAATGCGCTCAATTACACAAAGCAGAGCAATATTTACACTTGAGTTTGTTCGTTATGAGGAAATGCCTATGAATTTAGCTCAAAAAATTATGGAAAAGAACAATAAGGAATAAATAAACTCGCCATTTTTGGCGAGTTTATTTTCTTATATGATATATTAAAAATATGTTGAAAAATTTCATTTATAGTTGTATAATATTTAAAATTTATATAAAGGAGATTAATTATGGCCACTTTTTTTGATAAACCTTCGCATACTTTTAACGAGTATTTGTTAGTTCCCGGATATTCATCGGATAAATGTATTCCCGATAATGTTAGTTTAAAAACACCGCTCGTTAAGTATAAAAAGGGAACTGAACCTGCAATCACAATGAATATCCCGATGGTATCTGCCATTATGCAGTCTGTTTCAGGAGACAGATTGGCGATTGCACTTGCAAAAGAAGGTGGAGTTTCATTTATATACGGATCTCAGTCTATTGAGGATGAGGCGGCTATGGTAGCAAGAGTAAAAGGATATAAAGCCGGCTTTGTCAAAAGCGATTCCAATATTCGCCCCGACCAAACTTTAAAGGACATTTTAGATTTAAAGGAAAAAACAGGACACTCTACCGTTGCTGTCACCGACGATGGAACTGCGGACGGTAAATTGCTCGGTATAGTTACAAGCAGAGATTACAGAGTGAGTCGTATGTCAGAGGATGAAAAGGTTGAAAACTTTATGACTCCTCTAAACAAAATGGTTACCGCAAAAGAAGGCATTTCATTAAGTGAGGCTAACGATATTATTTGGGACAGAAAACTTAACGCTTTGCCTGTTGTTTCAAATGACGGAAAACTTTGTTATTTTGTATTCAGAAAAGATTATGATATACATAAAGAAAATCCTAACGAATTGTTAGACTCTCAAAAGAGATATGTTGTAGGTGCCGGAATTAATACAAGAGACTTTGCTCAAAGAGTACCCGCGCTTGTTAATGCAGGTGCAGATGTTGTTTGTATTGACTCATCGGAAGGTTTTTCTGAATGGCAAAAAATTACGATTAAATGGATAAGAGACAATTATGGCGATAGTGTTAAAGTCGGAGCAGGTAATGTCGTAGATGCCGAGGGCTTTAAGTTTTTGGCAGATTGCGGTGCGGACTTTATCAAAGTCGGTATTGGCGGCGGTTCTATTTGTATTACCAGAGAAACAAAGGGTATCGGCAGAGGACAAGCCACTGCATTAATCGAAGTTTGTAAGGCAAGAGATGAATATTTCAAACAAACAGGCATATATATCCCTGTTTGTTCAGACGGTGGCATAGTGCATGACCATCATATAACATTAGCGCTTGCGATGGGTGCCGATTTTGTAATGCTCGGCAGATATTTTGCAAGATTTGATGAATCTCCTACACAAAAAATTAATATTAACGGTTCTCTTATGAAAGAGTATTGGGGCGAAGGCTCGAACAGAGCAAGAAATTGGCAGCGATACGATTTAGGCGGATCTAAAAAACTTTCATTTGAAGAAGGCGTTGATTCTTATGTGCCTTATGCCGGAAAACTTTCAGATAATGTCAGAACAACATTGGCAAAAGTTAAAAGTACAATGTGCAACTGCGGTGCATTAACTATTGAGGAACTTCAAAAGAATGCAAAACTTACTTTGGTTTCAAGCGTAAGTATTGTTGAGGGCGGAGCGCACGATGTAGTTTTAAAATCAAAATAATTAAAATACAGTTTAGCATTTTTGCTAAACTGTATTTTTTTTAATCTTGACGATAATAATATAAAAGTGTAGAATATATTTATATATGGGGGCGTAAAGGCTTCGACAGGGATTTTGAACTGTGATAAGCGGGTAGTGTCGCACAATCACTTAAAAGGTGCAACTTTTAAAAATAAACGACAACAATAACGTTCGTCTTGCTGCTTAATTAAAGCAGCACGCTGCCCTGCATTACTGTCGTGCAGATAAGCAGTGTCATTCAGACAGTAAAGGTGAACAGGTGAGTTTCCGGTAACCTGTCATCATTTACGGAATACTTTTAAATCTTGTTAGTCTTTGAACATAATTTAAAGGGAATTTTAAGTAAAGACTGCACCCGGAGAAAGTCACAGGAATGAATTTTTGGACACGAGTTCGATTCTCGTCGCCTCCACCATAACGCGCATAGACGAAC
>JAXJSP010000018.1:0-21753 GCA_036310005.1 Acutalibacteraceae bacterium
GCATCGGATATCCCGCATATATTTATCAATGGTTGCCGGTGCCTTTTCATTCTCCAACAAATATTTCTCGAACGATTTTATTGTTTGATTGGTAATAATTCTTTTTTTCATACCAAAACCTCCGTTTCATATCTATATTTTACTATTAGTTTGCGTCAAAGCGATTAACTTAAACCTTTGACACAAAAACGGAGTTTGGGCATATTCAATTCAAATGCATTTAAAGATTTACATATTTTAATAAAGTGGTAGAGATTTCACTCTCTACTACTTTCTCCTTACGTATAAATAAAATCTTTGCGTACTACTTCAGTTGC
The DNA here is from genome assembly GCA_036310005.1 of Acutalibacteraceae bacterium. Lineage (GTDB taxonomy): Bacteria > Bacillota > Clostridia > Oscillospirales > Acutalibacteraceae > JAXJSP01. The sequence goes on from JAXJSP010000018.1 coordinate 318, forward strand.
TCTTTGACGTATGTTATTCATCTTACCAACCCATTCCATTTGATTTTCTGCTTTAAGTTTTTCGGTTACGCCTTCTCGTTCAGCCATTTGTTTAACCAATAGGATATACATATCTTCCACATCTTGGTTAATTTGGCAGAGGTAATCATATAGCGTATGTTCGCCTAGCATTTTGTAGTAGAAGGGTTTACAGTGCTTTTGAATATAGTTCAAATGTCGTTGTCCCCATATGCCGATTGGCTCCCGTTCAGGCTCATCCTCACCGGCAATAATATAATAATCGCCACACAGTTCGTATTCAAGCCCTGTTCTTTCATCGGTAATAAATTTCGCTAACTGTTCCATAATTTATGCCTCCTTATATATAACCTTGAGTTTCTTCTGTTTTGGTTGAATAACCTTTATCAAAACTTCATCCAAAGCATCGGTATACTTTCCTTCAGCGATGAGCTTATTTCGCATTTCATTCATACGGTTCACAACTACCCGACGTTCGAAGTCATCAAGTGCTATATAATATTTCTTTCATATCACTCACTCCTTCAACAAGTCCTTAAACGGCGCTTCATCATTTACGAAAGTGTCATATGTAAAATTAGCACCAAGCCGAAACCCCATAATAAAACTATCAAGATTTGACTCGCCGTTTACAACACTCCAAGCATTAGAAAATTCAAGGAATTTCTTTTTGCTTTCGCCCGAAAGGTTCTCAGTTAAGAACTCCTCATTTATCATCAAGACTTCCATTTGCTTTTGCACGGCTTTGTTTTCCTTTGTGCTCCTTGCTTGTGGATCAAGTTTGCCGTAATAAAACTCTTCAATGAATTTTCCCATAAAAATAGCCTCCTTTAAGTTTCTACAATAATTGTACTTAAAGAAGGAGCTGTAGTCGAATGTACGGATATAAAAGGAAAAGGGCAAGAAAAAAGAGAGAAGCTAAACTTCTCTCAATTCTCTTGCCCTTCGCAATGCTCAGCGTTCCTATAAAACACAACTGTCCTTAGCAACCCTGCTCATTTCATCGAGGTTTTTTGTTATCTTTTTTCAACAATATTATCTTTGCCTTTATAAATGCAGTTTGCTTTTACTACTCCTCTTACAGACGAGAGCGGATACACGCTGACATTTCTCTCAATAACCGTGCCCGGATTTAAAACGCTGTTGCAACCGATTTCTGAATAGTCGCCAATCATAGCGCCGAATTTTCTCAGTCCTGTTTCGATTTTTTCTCCGTTACAGTTTACCGTAACATTTGTTTTGTCGTTTTTAACATTTGAAGTTATACATCCGGCTCCCATGTGTGATTTAAAGCCCAAAACCGAGTCGCCGACATAATTATAATGCGGCACTTGTACATTATCAAAGATAATACAATTTTTAAGTTCGGTTGAATTACCGATAACGCAATTTTCACCGATTAAAACGCTGCCTCTGATAAAAGCACCAGGTCTGACTTCGGTACCGGCGCCGATAATACACGGTCCTGTGATGTCTGCGGTTTTATAAATCTTAACCGATTTTTCTACCCATATATTTTCGCCTATACATTCATAATTATCAGGTAAAGTTTTTGCTAACTGCAAAATATAATCTTTGATAAGCGGTAAAGCCTGCCAAGGATACTCACATTTTGACAGTAAATCTTCTGCTTTAGTATGTGTTAAATCGAAAAGTTGCTTTGTTTTCATATTTTCTCCTTAATTAAGTTTACAATTTTATCAACATATTTTTTGCATATCTCTTTGTCTTGAGCCTCGCACATTACGCGAACCAATGGTTCAGTGCCGCTTTCTCTGAGCAACATTCTGCCGCTGTCTCCGAGTTCATTATTAACTGCTTCTACTGCTGAAAGAATTTCCTTGTTTTCTGTTACAACTTTTTTATCGGTTACTCTAATATTTTCTAAAATCTGTGGGAACATTTTAACAGGTCCTGCTAACTCTCCTAAAGTTTTTTTGGAAGCAACAACCGCATTCATAACCAGAATTGAAGTTAAAATACCGTCGCCTGTTGTTGCATATTTACGCATAATAATATGACCGCTTTGCTCACCGCCGAGTTTGTAATGATTTTTAACCATATTTTCATAGACAAATCTATCGCCTACAACAGTCTGTTCATATTTAATGTTTGCTTCTTTAAGCGACTTATAAAGTCCCATATTAGACATTACTGTAGTAACAACCGTATCTAAATTAAGATGTTTTGCAAGAATGTACAAAATATGGTCACCGTTTACTTCGTTACCGTTTTCATCGACAGCAATACATCTGTCTGCGTCACCATCGAATGCAAAGCCGCAATCGCAGTTATTCTCGACAACATATTTACAAAGGTTTTCAATATGGGTAGAGCCCGCATTGGTATTTATGTTTGTACCGTCAGGACTAGCGTTAATAACTAATGTTGTTGCGCCGAGCGCTTCAAAAACATTTTTTGCAATCGACCAGGCAGCACCGTTAGCGCAGTCTAATGCAATTTTTTTATCTCTAAACGACTCGACAGAAGTGCTGATAAGATAGCCAATATATCTGTTTCTGCCTGAATAATAGTCAATTATTCTGCCGATTTTATCGCCTGTTGCAAGAGGCAAGACTTCTTTATTATCAAGAAAATCTTCTATTTTTGAAATAGTAACATCATCCATTTTCTCGCCTTGTGCGTTTATAAGTTTAATTCCGTTATCTGTATAAGGGTTATGGCTTGCAGAAATCATAATACCGCAGTCAAAATTATCTGTTCTTATTGCATAACATACGCTTGGGGTTGTTGTAACATGCATCATATATGCATCTGCACCCGATGCGGTCAGTCCTGCTACTATTGAATACTCAAACATATAACTTGAAAGTCTTGTATCTTTTCCGATTACTATTTTTGCTTTATGATTAGGGCTTGAATAATACCAGCCTAAAAATCTTCCGATATCATAAGCATGCTGAGAGGTTAAAGTCACATTTGCTTCTCCTCTAAAGCCGTCTGTTCCAAAATATTTACCCATAAATACAACTCCTTTTGTTTTTTAAGCAAACTAATTATAGCACCATAAATTTACTATTCAACGGAAAATAACACTAATAATTTAAACAATTTTACTAATTGAATATTATCTGCTATCATAAAATATATACTATTATCTTTCCTTAAATTCATTAAATTAACTGAATGTTCATAAAAGATTAGACAAAAATACGATATTATAGTATAATATTAAAACGATTTATAAAAGGAGATGGAATGATGAAGAAATCATATTCTGAAATTACACCTTATATTAAGAAAATGGCACAGATATCCGATTCACGAAACAACATCATGCCTGATATGTACGAAAAGTACCATGTAAACAGAGGTCTTCGTGATTTAAACGGTAAAGGTGTAGTTACAGGACTTACCGAGGTTGCTTATATTAAATCAAAGGATGTTGACAAAGACGGAAATGAAATTCCCTGTGAAGGAGAGTTATATTACAGAGGAATTAATATAAAAGATTTAGTAAACGGTTTTTTAAGCGAGGACCGTTTTGGTTTTGAAGAAACTGTGTATTTGCTCTTGTTTTCTCAGTTGCCAAATCAGTCACAACTTAAAAAATTCAACAAAGTATTAGGTGAGTATCGCAGTCTGCCTACATCGTTTGTAAGAGATATGATACTCAAAGCACCCGGTAAAAATATGATGAATATTATATCGAGGAGCGTCCTGGCATTATATGCTTATGATGATAATCCTGATGATATTTCAGTTGAGAATGTATTAAGACAATGCTTACAACTTATTGCTATATTCCCTTTACTTTCCGTGTACAGTTATCAGTCATACAGGCATTATCACAAGGATAAAAGTTTATATATTCATTTGCCGGACCCTGAACTGTCCACCGCGGAAAATATTTTAAGGCTTTTAAGAGTTGATAAAAAGTACTCAAAACTTGAGGCAAAAATGTTAGACCTTGCTTTAGTTTTACACGCAGAACACGGTGGCGGTAACAATTCTACTTTTACAACTCATGTTGTAACATCGTCAGGAACAGACACATATTCTGCCATTGCTGCTGCGCTCGGTTCATTAAAAGGGCCCCGTCACGGTGGTGCAAACATCAAAGTTGTGCAGATGTTTGAAGATATGAAAAAGTCTATTGATACAAAAGACGACAAACAAATTGAAGATTATTTGCAGCGTCTTCTTGACAAACAGGCTTTTGATAACGCCGGCTTAATATACGGAATGGGACATGCAGTATATTCGCTGTCTGATCCGAGAGCGGATATATTAATGAATTGTGCAAAAGATTTAGCAGTTGAAAAAGGATTTGAAGAAGACTACAAATTATATGAAAAAGTATCGGTAATGGCGCCTAAACTTATTGCAAAGAAAAGGAAAATGTACAAAGGTGTCAGTGCTAATGTAGATTTTTATTCAGGACTTGTATATCAGATGCTTGAATTACCAAAAGAGTTATACACTCCTATTTTTGCCATGGCAAGAATTGCGGGTTGGTCAGCTCACAGAATCGAAGAAATACAAAACGCGGGTAAAATTATCCGACCTGCGTATATCAATGTTAAGCAACTTCAAAAATACAAAAAACTTGATAAAAGAAAATAAAAAAATCTCGGTGTTCAGGCACCGAGATTTTTATTGTTTTTACAGTAATTGCTTAATCGCCCGTATGTTGCAGTCATATCTTTTATAATTTCTGCGAGCCAAGAATTAACGCATCCGTCTTTAATTCGCCATTTCCAATTATCACCGATGGTAGAAGGGGTATTTATTCTGCCTTCATCACCTAAGCCCAATAAGTCGGGCATCATAAATATAGCAGTATCGGCGACACTCATCATAGCAAGTCTTATCATATCCCAATTCACATTATTGATATTATCTAAATGCATATAATTAAGCGCAGTTTCAACATCATCCGTTTTTGTATTTTTTGACCATCCGATAATAGTATCATTATCGTGAGTGCCTGTATAAACTACGCAGTTTTTATTATAATTATGCGGTAAATAATCACTTTCCTCCCTTGAGTCAAAAGCAAACTGTAAAACTTTCATTCCCGGAAAGCCTGATTTTTTCAAAAGTTTAATAACATCATCGGTCAAAAAGCCCAAGTCCTCCGCTATGATAGGCAAATTCTTACCGAGTTCTTTTTCAAATGCTTTAAAAAGGCTCATACCGGGGCCCTTTTTCCACTTACCTTCTTTAGCGGTTTTATTACCGTATTTAATGCAATAATATGATTCAAGTCCTCTGAAATGGTCTATTCTTACAACATCATAGACTTTTAAAGCGTTTCGCATTCGCTTTATCCACCACTCATAAGGATGCTCACTGTTTTTCATATATTTCCAATTATAAACAGGGTTACCCCACAACTGTCCGTCTTTTGAAAAAGCATCGGGCGGACAACCGGCTACAACATTCGGAATTAAGTTTTCGTCAAAATCAAACTGCTTTGTGTCGCTCCAAACATCTGCGCTGTCATCTGCTACATAAATAGGCATATCGCCTATTATTTTTATACCTTTTGAGTTAGCATAGGCTTTTAACTCGCTCCACTGTTTATAAAACTCATACTGCAAAAACTTATAAAATGCAATTTCTGATTTCTTTTCTGCTTTGAATTTATCGAGTGTTGTTTTTTTTCTGAATTTAAAATCATCGCTCCACTCTCTCCAACACAAGCCGCCGAAGTGTTCTTTAACAGCCATAAAGAGTGCATATTCATCAAGCCAATCGGCTTGTTCTTTGCAAAAGGTATAAAACTGTTCGGGTACGCTGTTTAAAAAGCGATTAAAGGCAATTTTCAGCACAGGAAAGCGGTTAATATAAAGTTTCTCGTAATCGACGCACAGACTGTCGGAACCGAAATCAACATTTTCATAATCTTTAGTTTCGAGGAGTCCGTCTTTATTTAACAAATCGAGGTCAATGAAATACGGATTACCTGCTGCCGAAGAAAACGACTGATACGGAGAGTCACCGTAACTTGTTGGATTTAAAGGCAGAATTTGCCAATAACTTTGTCCTGCGAGGCAAAGAAAATCGACAAATTCATACGCTTTATCTCCGAATGTTCCGATACCGTATTTTGATGCTAAAGAAAATACAGGCATCAATATTCCGCTTGTTCTCATATTACTCTCCTTTTTATCCTTTTACTGCTCCTGAAATTACACCTTTAATTATATATTTCTGGCAGGTAAAATAGAATATTACAATCGGCACGAGGCACAAAACTATGAGTGACATTATTGCACCCATATCTGCTCTGCCGAAACTTCCTTGCAGATACTGAATATGAATTGGAATTGTTTTATATTTTGTCTGATCTAACACAAGGTACGGAAGCAAAAAGTCATTCCAAATCCACATTGTTTCAAGAATACCTACCGAAATATAAGTTGGTTTCATTATCGGAAGTACCACTCCGAAAAAAGTTTGAAGCGGTCCGCACCCGTCAATGGTGGCGGCTTCTTCAATTTCAAGGGGTATGCTCTTTATAAAACCGGAGAACATAAACACCGCAAGTCCTGCGCCAAACCCGAGATAAATTACCGGAATTGTATAAGGTGTATTTAAGTGAAGTCTGTCAGCAGTTTTTGATAAAGTAAACATTACCATCTGGAACGGTACTACCATTGAGAAAATGCACAAATAATATATCAATTTACAAAACGGTGAATTAACTCTGTTTATATACCACGCAGCCATTGAGGTGCATAGTAAAATTAATAATGTTGAAAGGACAGTTATAACGATTGAATAAAACACCGAATTATAAAACGGATAATTTCCGTGTGTTATACCGTTTACATAGTTATCATATCCTACAAAAGTTTCGCCTTTCGGGAAGGTAAACGGCTCAGTTGAAATTGAATACTTTTCTTTTAATGAGTTAATAAGCACTACAAATATAGGCATTACATATACTATTGAAATTATTGAAAAGACAACTGTCAACACTACATTACTTATTTTATCCTTTGTCTTAGGTAATGTCAAACCTTTTGTATCAGCCATTAATTTTGCATCTCCTTTCTGCGAGTAAAGTAAAGTTGTGCTAAAGCAATTACAACTACTATTACAAAGAAAACGACTGCTTTTGCTTGGCCGACGCCCTTTGAAACAGAACTTTCATAGAATGTTTTATAGATATTAAGTGCTAACATTTCAGTTTTTCCGCCCGGCTCACCGTTTGTTAACGCTAAATTCTGGTCAAACAGTTTAAATGAATTGGTAAGAGTCAGAAAAGTACAAATTGTAATTGAAGGCATAACACAAGGAATGGTGATTCTGCGTAAAATCTGCCAACTGCTCGCACCGTCAATTTTTGCGGCTTCGATATAGGATGAAGGCACGCTTTGTAATCCCGCAATATAAATAATCATCATATAACCGATTTGCTGCCAGCACATCAGCACCACAAGTCCTATAAAGCCTGTTGTTGAATTCAACGCTAATATCCATGTCGGGTTTATTAAAGACACAATTCCGTTAATTATAAGTTGCCAAATATATCCGAGCACTATACCGCCAATTAAGTTTGGCATAAAAAATACTGTGCGGAACACTGTTGAACCCTTAATACCTTTTGTCAACACATAGGCAACCATAAAAGCAAGCACGTTTATAAGTATTACGGTTACGACTGTATATGCTGCAGTAAATATAAATGAATATAAAAAGTCGGAATCTTCAAATGCCTTAATATAATTCTCAACTCCGACAAAAGTTTTCATTGATAAGGTTTTAAAATTATAAAACGATAGATAAATACCCCATATAAAAGGCCAAACAAACCCAATAACAAATGCTATTACCGTCGGCAGAAGAAATATCGCAAAATATTTTTGTATTGGTCTGCGCGTTAATTTACCTGTTATAACTGCCCTATTCTTCTTTCTGTTTTTAAGCATTGTTTATCTCCTTTTAATTAAAAAAAAGGGGCCGGCGTTTCCGCCCGCCCTTTACCGGTGATTATTAAGATTTAATGTGATTTTTTATATTGTTCCGCCCAACCGTCAACAAACGCGGTTTCGACTGCTTTCCAATCTCCCGTTGAGGCAGAATAAGCAGTTAATGCTGTTACAACATCTGATCTCCATGCATCAACATTCGGAGTCATATTAAACGCCCAGGATACATTGTAGTGTCCTTTTGAGACATATTCGTTCATTATATTACTAAGAACATTTTCTGTTTCTTTTGCAGATTTAAACGGAGATACAAACCCCATATCCTGTGACAAGGCTGTTGTGCCTTCTTCAGAGGTAACTATCCATTTTAAGAAATCAAGCGTTGCGTTTATATCTTCTTGCTTTGCCGATTTGTTTACTGCCCAATAGTTTTCTGTTCCGCAGCAAAGTCCCATATCTTCATCTCTGACACCGAAGTAAATCGGTAAATAGCCGAGATTTTCGTCGCCGATTGATTTTACATCCGAATAAGCCCATGTTCCGTTTTGATAGAAAACTGCTTTCTTATTTACAAAGTCTGCGATAGAATCATCACCTTTTTTGAGGGAAAGTTCCGCAGGTTTACAAGTTGTATTATTAATATACAAGTCCCAAATTTTTTTATACTGCTCAAGGTAAGTGCCCTTAATTGTTGCGGGTTGCTCGGTAACACCGTCATCTTCAAATTCATAAAACAAAGGCAAATTTGCCAAATGACCTGAAAATCTCCAGTTTGACGATGAATCAAGACCGGGTGATGTGAATGCGGCAAAGCCTAATTCTTCAGAACGTGCAGTAATGTCTTCTGCGACTTTCGTAAGTGACTCAAAATCTTTAATATCGTCTGTTTCGTAGCCCGCTTTTTTCAGAAGTTGTTTGTTTACTATAAGTCCAAAGCCTTCATAGACATAAGCGACTCCGAGAACTTGTCCGTCCTTTTTAAGTGCGAAGTCATCTGATGTTAATTCCTTATAGATGTCTGTCTGAGAAAGATCCAAGCAAAAATCTCCCCAAGACTCAAGAGCAACGCTACCGCTTACCTGAAACAGTGTCGGTGCTTCTGTTTTTTCAATTTCAGCAGTTAAAGTTTCTTCATACTTACCTTCTGCTGCTGTAAGAACTTTAACTTTTACGCCTGTTTGTTCTGTATATTTTTTGGCCAAGTTTTGCCACGCTTCATCTTGTTCAGGTTTAAAGTTTAAATAATACACTTTGCCTTGTTTTGTTTGTGACGCGTTGTCTGTAACCTCTCCTGATGATGTACATCCTGCAAACAAGCACAATATCATACATAATGTAATCAATGTTGCAAAAATTCTTTTCATGCCTATTTCCTCCAGTATAAATAATAAAGTAGAGATTTACCTTCTAATTGAAGTATTACACTCAATTTGTAAAATATTTATATGCTTTTTCAAAATATTGAAAATACCGTATAAATATTTTTCCTTATAAACATAAAATTATTATGAAAAACTTGTATTTTCCAATATATATTGCCCACTTTTTTAAGTTTTTATCACATTTTAATTTATTTAAAAAAATTTAATTGCTTGTGTCATACTTTTTCTTTTTGATTGATTTTTACAATTAATTTAATAACGAACAGACAACGCGAAACTCACGCTTGAAAATCAGTAATTATAGGTATATAATTGTACCAAACAGTAAATTTGTTTTAATACATAAAAATTGGAGGTACAAGTTATGAATGAAAAAGTACACGAACTATTAAATCAGCAAATTAACAAGGAATTCTATTCTGCATATCTTTATCTTGACTTCTCAAATTACTTTGAGGATGCGGGACTTGACGGGTTTGCCAACTGGTACAAGATTCAAGCGCAAGAGGAACGCGACCATGCTATGCTTTTTTATCAGTATTTGCAAAATGAAAATCAAAAGGTAACGCTTGAAGCCATTGATAAACCGGACAAGAAACTTACCAGTCACATGGATGTTTTAAAGGCAGGACTTGAACACGAAAAGTATGTAACTTCTCTTATCAATGACATTTATGCCGAAGCATACAATGTTAAAGATTTCCGTACAATGCAATTCCTCGATTGGTTTGTTAAGGAACAAGGCGAAGAAGAAACTAATGCTAATGATTTAATTTCAAAAATGGAACTCTTTGGTTCTGACCCCAAGAGCCTTTATATGCTCAATCAAGAACTCGCATCAAGAGTATATTCCGCACCTTCACTTGTTCTTTAATTTATACTAAAAACAACAAAAAAATATCAGTTATGCGACTTATTGCATAACTGATATTTTTTTATTGCTTTTTTTAATTGTATAAAGAATTTAACTGCGAAAAGCATCAACAATTATGAAATATGCGGTTTAATCGTCAAATTCCAATTTATAGATTTTCCCAGTCAATCCGTTCTGATTTATAAAAGAATTCACGGTCGTGCTCGCTGACATTTCGCATAACTCTACAAGGATTACCGACTGCAATCACATTATCAGGAATATCTTTTGTAATCACACTTGATGCGCCGATAACCGTATTCTTTCCAACATGCACACCCGGAAGAATGACTACGCCTGCACCAATCCATGTATTTTCACCGATAAAGACATCTTTATTAAACTGCAATCCCCTATCTCTTAACTGCGCATTAATCGGATGACTTGCTGTAGCAATCGTAACATTCGGACCAATCATTACTTTATCTCCGATAAAAATATGACCGTCATCCACAAGAGTCAGATTTGAATTCGCGTAAATACCGTACCCGAAATGCACATGATGGCCTCCCCAATTTGCATGTAAAGGAAGTTCTATATAACAATTTTCTCCGCATTCAGCAAAAACTTGTTTCATATACTCTTGCTTTTTATCATATTCAGAGGGTTTTAATTGATTGAAAGCCCAAAGTAAATCTTGAAACTTTACCTGTTCTTTCATAATTTCATCATCGGCCGGGTCATATATTAATCCCTTAATCATTCTTTCGTACTGTGTCATTTAAAAGTTCCTCCCGAATTTCAATTTATATAATTGATTATAAATTCATTGAACAATTATATTTCGCTTGATTCAAGACATCACTCACATAATTACAACTTTCATCTTTAGTATACTAATTATTGTTTGAAATTTCAATTATATAATCTGAAACTTTTTATCATCCTTAAACTGCTTTTTCGATGATTGAAACCATTACACTAAAACCACTTGCCTTATAATTCTAAGCAACATGGGAAAGCCGAGAAATTTAATTATTCTTTAAAGTAAACAGTCATATTTACACCGCAGTCCCTTATTAAAATATCTTTAGGAAAACGCGAAAATTTTATAATAATAAACAAATCTCCGGCCGCACCGGATAAGTTTATAATTTGCAGAATATAAACAACCCAAAACCACTCAATTGAAACAAAACAATTGATAATTGCTATAACAAATCCCCACAAAATAACCGGTGCCAAAGCGATAAAAAAATAAGATTTCTTGTCATAGTAATCATTACTTCCGGCGAATGCATATAGTCCGGTAAAACCGTACTTCACCTTTTTTGTCCCGCAAATTTTCATAGCAACACCATGTGTAAGTTCATGCAGTACCATGTATAATACCATCAAGACTATTAAAGAAACAAATCTAACTATGTAATTTAAAAAACCTTTATCCATTGAGAATAGTGAGGAAATCGGAACCAAAAAGAGCATAGGAACCAACATAAAAACAGTAATGGCAACTGCCAGCAAATTAACAATCAATGACATTTTTTTGTTTTTTTGTAGGTCAATGGAGTAAAATTCTCTATATTCTTCCGATAAGACTTCAACTACTTTCATTATATCACTGCCTTTTTTGTTTTGAAATTATTATAGCATTGTTAAATTAAAAAGCAAGTCAATAACTTGCATAATTACACGATAATATGCAATAAAACTATACGTAGTATAATTTGCCGCATAATAATACCGAATACGAATATAACTAAAAAAACCTTTCTGCTTTCACAGAAAGGTTTTTCTGGTCCGAGTGACAGGAGTCGAACCTGCGGCCTCTTGAACCCCATTCAAGCGCTCTACCAAAACTGGGCTACACCCGGATATATAAACCGCCAACACAATTAATAATTGGCGGTTATATTATTAAATTATTCAGCAAATATAATTGCAAGAATATTTACAAGTAAAATCAATACAAAGAAAACAATTGAAATCCACTTGGTCCATTTTGACAAGAAAGCATCTGCTGTGCGTGCTTTATTCTTTGACAAAAATGTATCTGCTCCGCCGGAAATCGCTCCGTTAATACCAGAACGACGACCTTCCTGAAGAAGAATTGCCACAATGATAACAAGAGCAAAAAGTATAATAAACGAGCCGATAATGTAATTTGCTATTGACAAAATTTTCGACCTCCCTAATCTACATTAATACAATCTCTTACCAATGTTACCACAATGCAGACTAAATTGCAAGTGCTTTTTATCACATTGGATGCACTTTACTTTGTTGATTCAAATGTTCGGCATCAACACCGTGCTGTTTATTCATTCTGTTTTCAAAAAACTTAACCGCTACTTGTCCGAACTGTGCATAAGAAAGAACATCTTCATCTTGCTGACACCAAACCTTACACTCCTCTTTTAACTTATCAAGTTCAGGATCGATTAAGTCAGCAGGGCGGCAATCAATCGGTGTTTCGTCTCCGATAATTTTCTTTCTGAATTCGGGGTCAATCGGACATGGAGTTGTACCGTACTCTCCCCTAACGATACCCTTGAATTCTTTAGTTACCATTTTATATCTCTCGCCCATGATAACATTATAAACCGCCTGAGTACCGACAATTTGTGACGAAGGAGTTACAAGCGGAGGATAACCGCAATCGGCTCTGACTTTTGGTACTTCTGCTAAAACTTCCGGAAGTTTATCTTCCTTACCTGCCTGTTTGAGTTGAGAAACAAGGTTAGACAGCATACCGCCCGGTACTTGATAAATCAAAGATTTAGCATCACTGCGGAGCATATCTGTATCTAACAGTCCGCTCTCAATATACTTATTGCGCAAAGTCATAAAATACTTACTGATTTCATCAAGTTTGCTGAGGCTTAAGCCTGTATCATAAGGTGTTGACTCAAAAGCGGCTACCATAGATTCGGTTGCCGGATGTGAAGTACCGTTTGCAAGCGGTGACATAGCAGTATCAATTATATCTACTCCTGCTTCTGCTGCCTTCATCAAGCACATAGATGCAATACCGGCTGTGTAATGCGAATGTAACTGGATAGGTACTTTTACAGATTCTTTTAATGTCTTAACCAAATCATAGGTGTAATACGGTGTTAAAAGACCTGCCATATCTTTTATACAAATTGAATCAGCGCCCGCTTCTTCAATTCTTTTAGCATAGTTTGAATAGTATTCCAAATCGAATACAGGGCCTGTTGTGTATGAAATAGCAACCTGGACATGAGCGTTTTCTTTTTTAGCCGCTTTGATCGAAGTTTCCAAGTTTCTGATATCATTCAAGGCATCAAAAATTCTTATAATATCTATACCGTTGGCTACCGACTTTTGAACAAAATATTCAACAACATCGTCAGCATAATGACGGTAACCCAACATATTTTGTCCTCTGAACAACATTTGCAATTTTGTATTTGGGCAATTATCTTTAATTATACGAAGTCTTTGCCAGGGATCTTCGTCCAAAAATCTTAAACACGCATCAAATGTAGCGCCGCCCCAACATTCAAGTGAATGAAAGCCTACTTCATCTAAAGATTTAAGAATAGGCAACATTTCTTCTGTTGACATACGGGTTGCTAACAAAGATTGATGAGCATCGCGTAATACAGTTTCAGTAATTTTTATTCCCATTATAATACCGCCTTAGCCTATTGATACAAGAGCTGAACCGGAATCAACGGAATCACCTTTATTTACAAATACTCCGGTAATTGTTCCGTCTCTGTCAGCTTTGATTTCGTTTTCCATTTTCATTGCTTCAAGTACTACAAGAGTGTCACCGTTTTTAACCTGTGCGCCGGCGCTGACTTTAACATCTAAAATTGTACCAGGCATTGGTGATTCAACCTTGAAACCATCAGCATTTGCCGGTGCTGCTGCAGGAGCAGGCGCAGCCTCAGGTGCCGGTGCTGCAGCTGGTGCGGCAGCCGGAGCCGGAGCAGCAGATACAGGTGCAGATGTAGATGTAGCACCCATTTCTTCAACAGTAACATCATATTTTTTTCCGTTTACAGTAATTTTAAGCTGTTTCATTTTTAAAAAATCCCCTTTATTAGAATGATTGCACGGTGTGCTTTTTATCAAGAGTTGATACTCTCTTATCTGCCAAAATATCGATTGCATTGTTTACGCAGTCAACTACTTCATCATAACCCAGAACATCGTCTATAAATCCGTCTTTTGCCGCTGTAAGTGCAGATGCATCATATTCTTCTGTTGCCGCATCAAGTCCGTCTGCAAGTACTTTATCCTTATTTACAATAATCGCTGCTGTGTCAGGGCTCATCGCTGCAACTTGTGCATCATTTAAAGCAAATGTCATATCGGCATTACCTGCAAATGCTAAATATGATACACCAAAGCATTTTCCGTTTATTACAGTAACCTTTACGGTTGTGGCTTCTGCGTAAATTTTAGTAAGCGCTGACAATGATTTCACCATTCCGTTAAATTCACTGTCTGCGGTATTATCAAAACCGTCTACATCTACAAAAGTAATTACCGGAATTGAAAAAGCATCACAAATACCGACAAGTGAAATAATTTTTTTGCAGTCATTATCAGTAACAGTTCCCTTTGCTTTAACAATACCGACTGAACTTCCGTTTAATTTAGCAAGTGCAGTTACGCAATCGGTACCAAAACCTTTTCTGAGTTCAACTACGCTATCGGCATCTGCTAATGAAGAAATCACATCATTAGTAAATTCAACACCCGATTTTACACCTTCTGTTACAATTCCGGAGCAAAGGTTATTTGCCGGTAAAAGTGTAATCAAATCTCTTGCTTTTGTTATTGCATCGTCATCGCTGTCTGCGAGCAAATGTGCGGTACCGTTATTAACAGCATTATAGGTTGTGCCGACTTTCTTATCGGTTAATGAAGGTGCGTTTACAAAAAGTTCTGCATCTTCAGTCATAATGACAATATCATTATTCAAAGCCCAAACAGCGGCAGATGCAGCGCAAGTGCCTGCTACAACAGCAATTTGCGGAACAACTCCCGACAGTCTGTTTGCATAACTAATTAAATCTGAGTATCCGCAAAGTGCGCCCAATCCCTCGCTTACCTTTCCTCCGAGTGAGTCATAAACACCGATAATCGGACAACCGGTGCTTTCAGCCAAAGCATATAAATGTGTTATTTTTTTTGCTTGTGCTTTGGTCATAGCAGCATCGTCCTGTTCGCTGTTTTGAGAAAAAGCATAGCACTGAACACCATAAATTTTTCCCACTGCGGTAATTACAGAATTGGTTGCTTTTGAATCAAGTTCAGTATAAATTCCATTATCAAAAAGCTTTGATAATCTTTGCGCAGCTTTTGATTCAGTTCCCATTTAAAATCCTCCGTTCGTAACAACTTGTTATATATAACAAGTCTTCCAATTTTTATCTAATATATTATACATTCTATTCTTAAATAAAACAAGAGAAATATTAAAATAAATTAATATTTTGTTTTATTTGCAAGTGCGATTAGTTTTGCCACCTCATTTTCGTGCAAATATCTCCATTTACCTGTCTGCAACATTCCTAATTTAAGATTTCCGTAGGCGACTCGTTTCAAGCGAATGACGGTATAGTTTACGCTTTCGCACATTTTTCTTATTTCTCTGTTACGACCTTCATACAATACAAAAAGCAAAACTGTCCTGTTATCTTCTTGCTGTATGATTTCAATTTCACACGGTGCAGTTTTTTTACCGTCAATAACCACGCCTTTTTTGAGCATTTCGAGTTTATCTTCTTCGACTTTTTCTCTTACGGTTACTCTGTAAGTTTTAGGAATATGAGTTTTCGGGTGCATCATTGTATTTGAAAAATCTCCGTCGTTTGTCAGCAGCAACAAGCCCTCGCTGTCTTTATCAAGTCTTCCGACAGGATATACTTTTTGCTTTACATCCTTGATTAAATCGGCAACGCATTTTCTGTTTCTTTCATCAGACATTGTATTGATAAAGCCTCGCGGTTTATAGAGCATCAGATAGACTTTTTCTTCCACTCTGTTTACTCTTTTTCCCTTTACGGTAACTAAATCTTTATACGGGTCAATCTTATCTCCCAAAACCGCTTTTCTTCCGTTGATTTTTACATTTCCGTTAATAATAAGTTCTTCAGATTTTCTTCTCGAAGCAACTTCACATTCCGATAAATATTTTTGTAATCTTATTTTTTCTTTTTTCATTTTGGCACCTACTGAATAAGTATTGTTTTTATCCAATCTAAATACGATTTTTTCAAAACATTTTCCTTTATATTATTTGTCGCTGTCAAATTTACTGTTTTTACTGTTTTTGAATTGATTTTATAATAAACTTTTCCGACAATCTCGCCTTTTTTAATCGGAGCGATTAATATTGTATCATATTCTATATCGAATGTCACCTTGTCGTCTTTAAACAACGACAGATTAATATCCTGACTTTGTGCGTACAGTTTTTCATCGGAATTTATTACATCTAACACAACACTTTGTTTTTCAAACTGTTTTAACTCAACTTTATCCAAAGAGTAATTTAATAAATTTTGGTGATCCTGCCAATCGTTCGGATCATTTAAAGTCACACAGACAACACCTTTTTCGCCGCGCTTTGCACATGATACCAAACATCTCCCCGATTTTTTGGTAAAACCGGTTTTTATGCCGCAACATTCGTCGTAATAACTTAACAGTTTATTGTGATTTCGAAGCGTTCTGTCATAAGGCGGATTTCCGTAATTAAGTTTTGCTGTTTTGCTTGAAACCGCTTTAACAAATTCTTCGTTTTTCATAGCATAACACGCAAGTTTTGCCATATCATACGCAGTTGAATAATGCTCAACATCATCAAGCCCTGAGGGTGTAACAAAATTAGTGTTTGTCATACCTATCTGCTTTGCCTTTTCATTCATTAACTCAACAAATTTTTCTTTACTGCCCGATATTGATATGGCGGTAGTGTTTGCCGCGTCGTTGCCCGATGCGAGCATCATACCGTAAAGCAAGTCGTAATAATGAACTCTGTCCCCCGCCATCAGCCCCATTGATGAACCTTCAACAGTAACCATTTCTTTAGTACATATTATTTCGTCGTTTAAATCTGCATTTTCAAGCAGCAAAACAGCAGTCATAATTTTTGTAGTAGAAGCCATCGGAGCCTTATCGTAAGCATTTTTACTGCAAATTAATCTGCCTGTATTCAAATCAACTACCGCCATATTTTTAGCAGAACAACTCGGTTCGTCGTCGGCAATAGTGATAAAACCGAAATTCAAAATAATTATAATCGATAATAAAACAGAAATTGCTTTTTTCATTTAACCGCCCTTTCGGGCGATAAACAAGCACGCCCACAAAATAATATGCCGGCGTGCTTGTACTATATTATCTATTCCGATTTTTGATTTTCATCCTTTTTAAACAGGTCAACAATTTTATCAAACATTTCGGGAATTAATGACACAATTTTGTCTGTCGAATCGGGATTTTTTGAAATGTGCATAAGTTTAACATCGGTACCGCTGACGCAGATAAATGCAGTCGGAGTAATTGAAACACCGGCACCTGCACCGCCGCCGAACAAATCTTTATCTTTTTTTGTAGGCAAATCGGAACCGCCCGATGCAAAGCCGAAAGACACCTTTGAAACAGGTATCAAAGTTATATCGTGCGGCAAAGATATCGGATTTCCTATGATAGTATCCGCATCAACCATTGTTTTGATTTTATCCATAGTTGAATCCATAATTCCTTTAATTGCCATATCGCTCATTTATAATACACCTTCCTTAAAATATGTACTGTCTAATTTTCGTTTTCTTGTTCTTCGTTATCGTCCTGTTTTTGCGGCAGGGGTGGTAATTGAGAAAGATTTTCAATATCAAAAGTTCTTAAAAACAATTTTGTTGTACCGTAAATCAACGGTCTTCCCGGCAACTCAAGACGCCCCTTTTCTTCTATTAATCCTCTGTCGACCAAAGAGGACACAACTCCTGAGCAGTCAACTCCTCTTACCTGTTCTATAAAAGATTTTGTTACGGGTTGATTGTATGCTACAACCGCCAAAACTTCAAAAGCCGCCGATGATAAAGGTGAATTTCTTTGTATTTCAAGCATCTTTCTTATGGGTTTTGCATAATCGGGATGTGTAACAAACTGATAGCAATCATCCAGTTTTACGACCGATAAACAACTTCGTATTTTTTTTAAGTCTTCATTTATATTATTAACCGCTTTTTCCACATCATCAGAAGAACATTCAATTATTTCACAAATTTTATCTGTTTCAAGAGGTTCTCCGGAGGCGAAAAGTAATGCTTCAACCGTTTTCTTAATATTATTCATTGTCTTTTCCCTCCTCAATCATTTTAACCGTCAAGTCATCATTATTATTGCCTTCAACATTAATTCTTCTTGATTTGATTAATTCGAGCACCGCTAAAAAAGTTGCAACAATTTCCGACCTGTTTTTTGCTGTATAAAACAGTTCCTTGTATTTAACCTTTGCGCCTGTTCTGAGTTTCCTCAAAACACTTATGACCTTTGATGTTACCGAAGCAACTTTTCTTTCAACAAGCGGTTTGAAAGCATCTGCAGAAACAGGTTTAAATCTTTCTCCCCTGCCGACTGCAGATATATATGCGCTGACCAGTTCTTGCGTGCTGTGATGTCTGCGATATGTTTTATTAATAATCGCGGGTGATTCCGGCCTTGAAAATCTATCTATGCCTGTTGCCGTTTCGGATAGTTTCAAAGCCATTTCTTTGCAGATCTGATATTCAAGCAATTCTCCTACTAACTGATCTTTGAGTTCTTCACCGTCATCATATTTAGGTAACAGCATAGATGATTTAATAAGAACAAGTCTTGCAGCCATTTCGATAAATTCGCTTGAAATATCCATATCCATACTTTTCAATGTATTGATATAGTCCATATACTGCTCAACAAGGTCAAATATATTTATATTACAAATATTAACTTTGTTTTTGGAAATCATTGTTAGAAGTAAATCGAGGGGGCCCTCGAAATCTTCAAGTTTGTATGACAAACCTTCCATTTAATAGTCCTTTACAAATTTTTTTAAAATAATATACCGAAAAACAAATTCATTATAAATTCTGTTGCAACTCTGATTGGTGTACTGAACGCGCCTGTAATCATTAAAAACAAAACAGCGTAATAAATAAATCTTTCATAACGCATCATTTTATAATAAAGTCTATCGGGTAAGATAGCGAACAAGACCCTTGAACCGTCAAGCGGCGGAATCGGGATAAGATTAAACACCGCTAAACTGATGCTGATTCGCGCAGCAAATAAAAAGAAATAATAAACATACAAAATAAAGGTACTGTACTGAAAAATCAAAGTCAGTCTTGCTAATGCGAGCATAATAAATCCCGATATTATATTGGCAAGCGGGCCTGCAATACCGACTAAAGCCATATCTAATTTCGGATTTTTAAAATTATTCTGATTAACAGGTACGGGTTTTGCCCATCCGAAACCGAACAATATAATAGCAGCTGCGCCGAACCAGTCAATATGGCTGACAGGATTAAAAGTTAATCTTCCCTGCCATTTTGCAGTATCATCCCCACACAAATGAGCGACAAAAGCATGTGCGAGTTCATGCACGGGTAAAATACAAAAAATAATGAATAATGACGACAGTATTGAAATTACTACATTAACAAAAGAACCGCCGCGAATTAAATCTAAAAGCAAAATATATCCTCCGAACGTAAATATAAATATATTTTTATAATTATACAACAAATTGCTCAAAAAGGCAACAAGAGAGTATAATTTAATAAATGTCAGGTGTTTTAAGCAAATTCGAATTTTATAACAGTATTGAATATATTTAAAACCGTGTTATAATGATTATGCAAAGAAGCAATATACATATATTGTTTTTTACGCGCATTAACCATGGCTGATTTTTATTTATAAAACAGGAGGATATAAAAATGAAAAAAATATTATCAGTTTTATCAGTCTTTATAATGATTTTTGCTGTTGTACCTTTGTCTGCTTTAGCAACAAGCGAAAGTACTTATACAAGCGGTAAATATACCTACACCGTTTCAAACGGTGAGGCAACCGTTACCGATGTTGATACATCAATCAAAGGTGATATTGATATTCCGTCAGTATTAGGTGGTTACCCTGTTGTGAGCATCGGTAATAGCGCTTTTAAGTTTTGCAATAATTTAACATCAATAACAATACCCGACAGCGTCACGAGCATTGGCGATGAAGCATTTTATAATTGCTTAAAAATAACTTCCGTAACAATACCCGACAGCGTTACAAGTATAGGAGATTGGGCATTTTACTATTGCCACGGTTTAACATCAATAACAATAGGCAATAGTGTTAAAAGCGTGGGCGATTATGCATTTTCTTTTTGCAGAAATCTGACTACGATTACAATACCTGACAGTGTTACAAGTATCGGTGAAAGAACATTTTATTATTGTAACAAATTAACTTCTGTGACATTATCAAAAAGCATTAAAGATATAGGCGACAGTGTATTTCACTATTGCAGAAGTTTAACATCAATTACAATACCCGATAGTGTTACAAGTATTGGTGGTAAGGCATTTAACAATTGCGACAGTCTTGTAACTGTTACATTAGGAAATAACGTCAAAACTATCGGCGACCATGCATTTAACAATTGCGACAATCTGACAACTGTTACATTAGGTAATAGCTTTGAAAGCCTTGGCGACCATGCATTTAACAATTGCGACAATCTGACAACCATTAACATTAGCCCTGATCATCCTAAATACTCTGCATCAGGCGGTGTTTTGTTTAATAAAAGCAAAACAGAACTAATTAGTTGTATTGTAGTAAAAAACGGTGCGTATACAGTACCAAGCGGTGTTAAAAAAATAGGTGAAAATGCATTTTATAATTGCAGCGGTTTAACCTCTGTCACAATGCCGAACAGCGTTACAAGTATAGGTGATTATGCTTTTTACTATTGCACCGGATTAAAAGAAGTCAAGATGTCAAGCAGTATTACAAGTATAGGCGAAAATTCGTTCGGATATTGTACCAAGCTGACATCGGTGTCAATACCTAACAGCGTTAAAACAATAGGTGCGTATGCATTTAACAATTGCAGTAATCTGAAAAAAATAACAATACCCGGCAGTGTTACAAATATAGGCGACGGTGCTTTTAAGCGTTGCATCAATTTAAAGTCATTCACAATACCCGGTAGTATTAAGAGCATTGGTAATGATATGTTTAAC
>JAXJSP010000019.1:0-24598 GCA_036310005.1 Acutalibacteraceae bacterium
GTTGAAATGATGGGACTTATCGGTATGGGTAACAACCCGATGGTTGGTGCTACCGTTGCTTGCGCAGTTGCTGTTGAAGAGGCAGTTAAATAAAATATAGGTTTAAACCGAATTTTTAAGGCTCCCGAGATTTATCGGGAGCCTTTTTTCGGATAAAAAAACTGCCGGGTGTTTGAAATAAGCACTCGGCGGTTTTGTTTTTATGATTTATTTAGCGTAATCTACTGCACGTGATTCACGAATTATATTAACTTTTACCTGTCCCGGATAATCAAGTTCGTCTTCAATTCGTTTTGCAATATCTCTTGCTGCGATAATCATTTTATCGTCGCTGATAACATCGGGTTTAACCATAATACGAATTTCTCTGCCGGCTTGAATTGCGAATGAATTTTCAACTCCGTTAAATGAGTTTGCAATTTCTTCAAGTTTTTCAAGTCTTTTGACATAGTTTTCGATATTTTCGCGTCTTGCACCCGGTCTTGCTGCCGAAATAGCATCAGCCGCCTGAACAAGACAAGCTATGACAGTTTTAGCTTCGATTTCTCCGTGATGCGCGGCGATTGCGTGAATAACGCCTTCATTTTCTTTATACTTTTTGGCAACCTCGACACCGAGTTGAATGTGAGTTCCCTCGTGTTCGTGGTCTAATGCTTTGCCGATGTCGTGCAAAAGTCCCGCACGCTTTGCAAGGGCTACGTCCTCACCGAGTTCGGCAGCCATAAGGCCTGACAAGAAAGCAACTTCTTTGGCGTGATTTAACACATTCTGTCCGTAACTTGTGCGGTAATGAAGTCTACCGAGCAAGGTTACAAGTTCCGGATGTAAGTTGTGAACGCCGACCTCCAATACTGCGGCCTCGCCTTCTTGCTTGATGGTTTTAGCCACTTCTTTTTTGGCTTTTTCGACAGTTTCTTCAATTCTTGCCGGATGAATTCTTCCGTCTGTGATAAGTTTTTCAAGAGCAACTCTTGCGGTTTCTCTCCTTATCGGGTCAAACGACGACAGCGTAATTGCCTCAGGTGTATCATCAATAATCAAATCAACGCCTGTCATCTGTTCGATAGTTCTGATATTTCTTCCTTCCCTACCGATAATTCTGCCTTTCATTTCATCATTCGGAAGGTCAACAACTGAAATTGTAACTTCGGATGAATGGTCGGCAGCGCAACGCTGAATTGCCTGTGAAATGATTTTTGATGCGATTTTATCGCTCTCGTCCTTAACTTGCTGCTCAATGGCAGTAACCTTTAACGCTTTTTCGTGGACTAATTCATCTTCTAAAGATTTAAGCAAATACTCTTTTGCCTGTTCGATTGAAAAACCTGAAATTCTTTCAAGCATTTCGAGTTGGCCTTTTTTCAACTTTTCAACCTCAAGTTGAAGTGCCTCTGTTTCTTTAACCTTCTGGGCTAATTTTTCCTCTTTTGCTTCTAAATTTTCAGTTTTTCGATCAAGCGACTCTTCTTTTTGAATGAGTCTGTGTTCCTGACGCTGAACTTCACTGCGTCTTTCTCTGATTTCCTTGTCTGCATCTGCGCGAAGTTGGTGAATTTCGTCCTTTGCTTCAAGCACAGATTCTTTTTTCTTTGCCTCCGCCTGTTTTATGGCCTCGTTAAGAATACGCTTTGACTCCGCTTCAGCCGAGCCGATAGTAGCCTCCGCTTTTTTCTTACGGAATGCGCTGCCTAAAACAAATGCTATTACGAAAACAAAAATCGCTGCTACTGCTGCGATAATATAATACAAATACTCGGGCATCTTATATGCACCTCCTTTATAATTAACCGCTTTTTAGGGCTGCGGGGTTAAAGCCCGATATGTATAAAGGCACTGTCCCACCTATACACCATACTCAGTTTATTTTAACTTACGGTACACAATATGTCAAGATTTTGTTCAATTTATTCTATATATTACAGTATTTTATATTACTTATATTACATTTTACTATTGATAAAAATCAAAAAATGTAATAAAATAGATTATTAGTATTGTATCCGAGGAGGAAATGTTTTAATATGGCGTCTTACCGCAACATGACCGCACAGCAATTATCAGAAGAATTAAACTGTGTAAAACAAGAATACGAGCAATTAAAAGCTCAGAATTTAGAATTAAATATGGCAAGAGGAAAGCCTGCGCCGGAGCAACTTGATTTAAGTATGGAAATGCTCAGCGATATATCTTCCCTTTCAGGCGTTAAAAGTGAGGACGGTTTTGACTGCAGAAACTACGGTTTATTAGATGGTGTACCTGAAGCAAAAAGGTTGTTTGCAAATATTTTCGGTGTTGACGAAAGTATGATTATTGTAGGCGGAAACTCATCGCTTAATATGATGTTTGATGTAATTTCGCAGGCTATGACAACCGGACTGGGCGGTGAGCCTTGGGCGTATAATAAAAATCGCAAGTTTTTATGTCCGTGTCCCGGTTATGACAGACATTTTGCAATAACCGAGCATTTCGGGTTTGAACTTATACCGATTGCGATTTTAGATGACGGACCTGATATGGACGAAGTCGAAAGGCTTGTAAAAAATCCTGATGTTAAAGGTATGTGGTGTGTACCTAAGTATTCAAACCCGACAGGCATTACATATTCGGAAGAAGTTGTAAAGAGAATTGCCGCGCTAAAACCTGCTGCAAAAGATTTCAAGGTAATGTGGGACAATGCTTACGCAATACACGATTTATACGACACACCCGACAGTCTTGCAAATATATTTGAATACTGCGAGCAATTCGGTACTTCGGATATGGTAATTGAGTTTGGCTCTACATCAAAAGTAACATTTGCCGGAAGCGGTATTTCTGCGCTTGCAGGAAGTGAAAACAATCTTAAACTTATTCAAGGCAGAATGACAATTCAAACAATCTCTGCCGACAAAATCAATCAACTGCGTCATTCAAAAATGTTCCCTGATGTTAAGTCGCTTAACGAACATATGAAAAAGCACGCAGAAATTCTGCGTCCGAAATTTGAACTTGTTAATTCAATGCTTGAAGAAGAACTCGGTGATTTAGAAATTTTGTCCTGGATTAACCCGAACGGGGGTTACTTTATAAGTGTAAACACACTTCCCGGATGTGCTAAAAAGGTTGTTGAACTTTGCAAAGAGGCAGGCGTAGTTTTAACAGGTGCGGGAGCAAGTTTCCCTTACGGTAACGACCCGCTTGATTCAAACATCAGATTGGCGCCTTCGTTCCCGAGTTTGGATGAACTTAAAAAGGCGACAGAATTATTTTGTGTATGTGTTAAATATGCGGCACTTCAAACACTTTTGGCATAATTTAATTTGACTTTTAGTCGATTAAGAAATATAATTAATTTTGTAATGAAAATTTAAGTCAAGGAGGCAAAGACAATGGGAAAACACAAACGCAAGAATAAAAAAATCAGCGCCATTTGGTTTTTCATTGTAGCACTTGCGATATTTGCATTAACCTGGACTTCATTTTTCGGTGTAAGCAACTGGTACGGTGATACCGAAAAGGTCTATGTTAAAAGTGCCGAAGACATTCGTTGGGGCATAGATATCAAAGGTGGTGTTGAGGCTGTATTCTCCCCCGAAACCGACGGTGAGGTTACAGACAAACAGCTTGAAGAAGCAAAAACTATTATTGAAATGCGTCTTATGGGTAAAAACATAGCAGACTATGAAATTTCGGTAGATACTAAAAACGACCAGGTTGTGGTTAAGTTTCCGTGGTCATCCGACGAGACCGATTTTGATGCACAAAGTGCTATTGACGAACTTGGTAATATGGCTGTTCTTACTTTCTGTTACGGCAGTACATACGATAAAGACAAGATTATTCTTACGGGTTCCGAGCATGTATCTAATGCTTCCGCAACATACGAAAACGGAAGCCCCGTAGTTGCACTTACTCTTAATTCGAAGGGTACTAAATTATTTGCGGATGCAACTGCAAAGGCTTATGCAAGCGGCGACCAGATAGCAATTTGTCTTGATGAAGAAGTTAAATCTGCTCCGACAGTTAATGCTCATATTACAAACGGTCAGGCGGTTATTTCCGGTGACTTTACTTATGAAGAAGCGGAAGACCTTGCTAATACAATCAATGCAGGTTCACTTCCTTTCGGACTCAGTGTTGATGATTCAAAACTTCAGGTTATTTCGCCTACACTCGGCAACGAGGCATTACAGGTAATGATTGTTGCAGGTGTTATTGCGTTTGCATTGGTTTGCGTTCTTATGATATTAAGATACAGACTTCCCGGTGTTATTGCCAGCATCGCGCTTTTAGGACAGGTAAGCGGCATGATAGCAACAGTATCCGGTTATTTTGGTGGCATAGATTCTTTCACATTAACAATTCCGGGTATTGCCGGTATTATACTTTCAATCGGTATGGGTGTTGACGCGAATGTTATTACATCTGAAAGAGTCAGAGATGAATTAAAAGGCGGCAGAACAATTCAAAGCGCTATATATACCGGCTCGAAAAACGCACTCAGCGCGATATTTGACGGTAACATAACGGTAATTATTGTATCTGTTGTGCTTATGGGTGCATTCGGACCGAGCGACAGTTTCTTTGCTAAACTTTTAAGTCCTGTTATGGGTATGTTCGGTTCTGCAGTATCCGGTGCTGTTTACTCATTTGGTTACACATTATTAATGGGTGTTGTATTCAACTTTATTATGGGTGTATTCTGCTCAAATGTTATGCTAAAGAGCATTATAAGATTCAAATGGGCAAGAAAGTCTTGGTTATTCGGAGGTGCTAAAAATGAAGAAGCGTAATTTTGATTTCTTTAAAAACCTCCCTAAATTCCTTATCGGCTACGGAGTAATCATTGTTGCTTGTATAGTTATGGCTCTTATATCCGGTATAAAACTCGACATTCAGTTTTCAGGCGGCAGCCAGGCGACCTATTCATTCAGCGGTGATATTAAACTTAACGATATTGAATCGGTTGCACAAGACACGCTTAAAACGGATGTTACCGTTTCGGAGAGTGCAAGTTACACAGACGATACATCTAAAAAGTTCACAATTTCCGTTTCAAATCACTCAACTATTGATGCAGAGCAAACCGATGAACTTTTAAAGGCTTTACAAGAAGAGTTTAAGGACAATAATGTCAAGCAGGAAGAAATCATTTCCGTATCTGCTTCAATCGGTACAAACTTCTTTTTCAAATGCCTTGTTGCAGTTGCTTTAGCAGGAGTGCTTGTAGTAATTTATGTAGCATTCAGATTCAGAAAAATCGGCGGTTGGTCCGCAGGACTTTTCTCTCTTATCGGTCTTGTACTTGATATTTTAGTCGCATTTTCTACTTGCGTAATTTTAGGTATTACAATCGACTCAAACTTTATTACAGTCATTCTCACCCTTTTAGGTTACTCGCTTAACGACACTATCGTTGTGTTCGACAAAGTCAGAGAAAACAAACGCATTATGGGTGGAGATAAAGACATAAAAGAAATAGTAAATGTTTCAAACAACGAATGTGTATCAAGAAATATTATGACAACCCTTGCAACATTCCTTGCTATTATGACAATACTTGTGGTTGCAGAAATTAACGGTCTTGCGACACTTCGTTCTCTGACAATACCGCTTGCATTCGGTATGATATCAGGCTCTGTTTCTTCCCTTTGTGTTGCACCGATTCTTTGGGGACTTTATGTTTCCGATAAAAGCAGCAAGCCAAAGAAAAGAAAAAGCAGATAAATATATTTACAGTACGGTATAAAAGATGTGCAGATAAACTCTGCACATCTTTTTTTATGTTTTACAATATATTATTTATAGCCGGCCGCTGATCATTTACCAAATGTTTTAACATTATAAAAGAGGAATTAAGTTCGCTTATAAATTCATACTCCGTTTCCTCTTTTGAAAGCGGTGAAAGTCTTGACAAGGCCACGCCTAAATTTTCTACCAATTCATGGTCGCAAAAAACAGATACTGCCTTTTCATTTTCAACAAAATACTTTTCTGCTTTCTCTGCCGCCTTTGCTGCATTTTCATAATCTTTTTGTTTTATATAAGTGTTGGCATCGCCCATTAAACTGTTAAGATTTTTCTCAACATGGAAAATATAAATATTGCCGCATGAACAAACAGCAACAATTATCAGCGCTAAAACTAATATTGCCGAAATTCTTTTCATTCTTTACGCTCCTTTGTAACAACTGTTGCTTTGTTATTATCATCTAATGTCATTAAAAAGACATCTTCTTGATCTAATTTCCGCGTTTTTAACTGATTGGTAACATTCTGCCTTGTAATTCCCATAACATTGATAAAGTCGTCCTGATACTCACCGTCGCAAATAACCGGGACTGCGACACTTTCATCGGGAATTGCAATATCCAAATCTTTCACGCAGACATTTCTTTCCTTTGTATTCAGCATTACCGAAAATGTACCGTCGGTTTCAACTATACCGAAGTGGACCTGACTTATATCAAATATTTGTTGTTGGCGCAGATTTTTTTGCAAATCGTCTATCGACATTCTTAAGTTTTTCATAGCGCTTTGATTAATTTTACCGTCGCTGATAACGACTACCGGACCTCCGTTTATTACTTTTCTTAATTTGCTCGATTTCAATGTAATAATAGAGATTACGACCTCGATAATTACAAGCAGAAAAATAGACAGTATTCCGTTTATGACGGGCTGATTTATATCTTGCAGGGGCATTGTTGCAATCTGGGACACTAAAATTGTTACAGCAAGTTCGTTTGGTGACAAATCTCCAATTTGTCTTTTGCCCATTATACGAAGTCCTATCGTTACTGCAATAAATAAAATTAATGTACGAAAAAGAGATACTAACAAAATTATCACCTTTTGTTAGTATCTCTTAATTATGGTAAATATATTCTAATCTTTAAGCGAGATTGATTTAGTTTTTAAAATTTCAATAATCTCGTTTGCAACTGTCTGAACTTCTTCCATGGTCAAAGTTCTGTCCTTGTGAGCAAAGGTTATTCTGACAGTAATACTTTTTGATTTCTCATCCTTATAAATATCTGTTACGGAAATCTTTTTAACAAGCGGGCTGTTTACTTGTAAAACAGCATTTTTTATAGGCTCATAGGTATCTGTTACAAATGACAGGTCTATATCTATTTCGGGGAATTTTGAAGGTTCCTCGTATTCAATACTGCCCAAAGTCACCTGTGCTAAACATTTCATATCTATTTCCGCGCAAACAAGCGCTGATTTTTTATCAATGCTGTTTGATACCAAAGGATGAATTAAAGTAATATATCCTATATTATTACCGTCCGCAATCACGGTTGCGTAGTTTTTCGGATGTTCGTAATTATATTTTGAATTTGCCGGTTTAAGTTCAATTTCTTTATGCTTTAAGTTATTAACAAGAGTATAAAGAATATTTCTCATTTCAAAATACAACTTCTCTTGTGTTTTTTGCTTGCTTGACAAAGTAATGCAAAGCATTTTTTTCTCGTTGCATTCACCTGTTGGTGTCAGTCCGTCAACTACCCTTCCTATTTCAAAAATGCCGAATTCATTTGCAAAGTTTGAGTTTTGTTTTATCTGACACAACTCGGTCGGAACTATACTGCGACGAATAGTTTCGATATTGGGGTTGGTTGCATTAAGAATTTTAACATTGTCTTCGACTTCAATTCCTATTTCTTTGAGTTCGTCTTTTGACTGCCACAGATAAGAATGAAGTTCGTGCAAATTAAACTTTTGAACTAAAATATCTTTGATTCTGTCCTCATCACTTTTTTCTACGCTTTCTCTTACGGGGCGAAGCGGTGATAAAGTTGTATTTACTTCAAAGTTATCATAACCGTAAATGCGGGTAATTTCTTCAATAATATCGGCTTTAATCGTAACATCTTTTGTTGCGCGCCAAGAAGGTACGGTAACGGAGAAGTTATCGTCTTTAAGGCTGACTTCAAAGCCTAAACTTTTAAGTGTTTTAACAATAGTATCGTTTGAAATATTAATACCTGTATAACGGTCAACATATTTTTTATCAAAATTAAGATTAACTGTCTTGTAACGGAATTTATACTCGTCGGTAAGGCTTGATACCACTTTAATACCGCTGTCAATTTCAGATAAAAGTTTTATAAATCTTGCTATGGCAACAACTGTAAGTTCGGGGTCAAGGCATTTTTCATATCTCATAGACGCGTCGGTTCTGTGTGCTAATCGCACAGTTGACTTTCTGATAGATACTGCATCAAAAGTTGCGGACTCGAGTGTTAAAGTAGTAGTATCGTCAACGATTTCAGAGTCATATCCGCCCATAATACCTGCGATTGCAACAGGTGTTTTATCGTTACAAATCATTAAAGTATTTTCATCGCAGTTTCTCTCCACACCGTCGAGTGTTTTAAAAGTAAACGGTTCATCAAAACGGCGGACACGAATTTTTTCTACTTTTCGTGAGTCAAAAGCGTGCATCGGCTGTCCCATTTCGAGCATGAGATAGTTGGTTAAATCTGCGAGCAAATTGATAGCACGCATACCGCAGTAGTAAAGGCGTATTCTCATGTTGACGGGGCTTACATTTTTAGTCACATTTTCAACCTGTAAGCAAGAATAACGCTGACAAAGAGGGTCTAAAATTTCAAGGTCGACTTTCGGCAAGTTTGCATATTGCTCCAAATCGACAACAGGTAACGGTTTTAAAGGTCTGTCTGCGAGCGCTGCAAACTCTCTTGCTATACCGTAATGTCCCCAAAGGTCGGGGCGGTTTGTTAAAGATTTATTATCGACTTCAAAAATGATGTCGTCAATCTCATAAAGAGATTTAATATCGGTACCGTTTTTAATATCCTCGAAAATTTCCATAATACCCGAATGGTCATCAGAAATACCGAGTTCTTTTTCGCTGCAGCACATACCGTTAGAGGTATAGCCTGCTAATTTTCTCGGCTCGATAGTAATATCTCCTATTTTAGCACCGAGTTTTGCAAAGGCAGTTTTCATACCCACTCTGACATTCGGCGCACCGCAAACAACATCTACGATTTCGTCTCCCGTATCGACTTTTAAAAGGTGTAATTTTTTTGACTCAGGATGATTTTCAACCGATTTGATTTGCGCTACTATAATACCGCTTATATCACTGCCTTTGAAAAAGATTTCGTTTTCCACTTCGGCAGTTGAAAGAGAAAAGCGATGAATAAGTTCTACTAAATCAATGCCTTTTAAATCTACAAAGTCACTAATCCAATTCATTGATAAAAACATACTTTTCCCTCCTTACTCGTCATCTGTAAACTGTGACATCGCTTTTAAACTGCCACCGTTTAAGTCTCTTATATCTTTAATACCGTATTTCATCATAGCAAGTCTTGTAAGGCCTAAACCGAAAGCAAAGCCTGTATATTTTTCTGTATCAATGCCTGCCTCTTCGAGTACTGCGGGATGTATCATTCCGCACGGACAAAGTTCAAGCCAGCCGCTGTGCTTACAAGACGGGCATCCTTCTCCGCCGCAGATAAGACAACTGATATCAAGTTCAAATCCGGGCTCGACGAACGGGAAAAATCCCGGTCTTAAACGCACCTTAATATCTTTTTGGAAAACTTCAGAGAGCATTGTTTTCATAAAATAAATAAGGTTTGAGATTGAAATATTTTCATCAATCATAATTCCTTCCATCTGGAAGAAAGTGTTTTCGTGGCAAGCGTCTGTTGCTTCGTTTCTGAAACATCTGCCCGGGAAGATTGCTCTTAACGGCGCACCGTATTTTCGCATAATGGCATTTTGTGCCGCAGAAGTCTGGGTTTTAAGCAGTTGTCCGTTATCAAGATAATAGGTGTCCTGCATATCTCTTGCAGGGTGATGTTTAGGAATATTCAGCGATTCAAAGCACTGATAGTCATTTACTACTTCCGGGTAATCTTCAACCGTAAAGCCCATTGATTTGAAGATTTTTTCGCATTGGCGCTGAACTAATGTAATAGGATGATAAGAACCCATTGTCTGATTTGCAGGCATACTGATATCGAAAGAGTCCGTTTGTTCTATCATTGAGGCAATTTCTTTTTGAGTCAGTTGTTCGCTTTTTTCTGCAAGTTTTTGTGCAACAATGCTTTTAAGTTCGTTTACTCTTGCACCCTGTTTTTTTCTTTCTTCATTTGAAAGGTCTTTCATACCTTTTAAAAGTTCTGTGACAATACCTTTTTTGCCGAGATATGAAATTCTGATGTTTTCAAGGTCGGCAAATTTTTCGATTTTTTGAAGTTGCGCTTCAAAGTGTTCTTTTAGACTTTTAATCTTGTCGTCCATATTTTCCTCCGTAAAATAAAAATCCGTCCCTGTAAACAGGGACGGAAAATAACCGTGGTACCACCCAAATTCGTGTTTTTTAAAAACACGCACTTTACTTGCTTTAATGCAGCAATTACAGTCTGCTTAACGATTAAATCTTTTCGCAGACGACTCGGGTGCTGAAATTCAAAAACAGATTTTATAAAAATGCTCTCAGCGTATCACATTTTCTCTCTTAAATAAAATACATATTTTCTACTTACACACCGTCAAAGTCAATTTAACTTTTTTTAAATTATATACTTAAATTATATTTAAGTCAAGAATAAAAAATATTATCTTTCTTCCCTGAAATACGAAAGTCCGAGAGAAGCAGGCGGTTGATTTTCTTTCTTGTTCATAATACTTGTAACAATTAAAACCATAATTGTTATCACATAAGGCAACATTTTTAATATTTCGCGTCCGGAAGATGAAATATTGCCAAAGACAAAAGCCGCAATATACAATGCACCGAAAAGGTAGGAGCCGACTATTGAAATATTAGGTTTCCACAATGTGAAAATAACAAGTGCAATTGCAAGCCATCCGAAAGCCTCAATGGTTGACGCGTTTTCCCAGCTTCCCTTAACATAGTCCATAATATAGAACACTCCGCCAAAACCGGCAATACCGCTGCCTGTCAAAATTGCAACATATTTGTATAATGTAATATTTACGCCCATCGCATCTGCTGTTGCAGTATTTTCACCGATTGCACGAAGATTAAGACCGATTTTTGTTCTGTTAAAGATAAAGGTTACAATTAAAGCAATTAAAACTGCAAAATATACATAAAAGCCATGTCCGAACAGCACTTTAACAATACCGTTTGAATTTTCTGCAAACGGTAAAGCTTTTGAAATAATTTTACCGGCTGCGGAAAAGTTGCTTTTATCAACATAAGAATGCATCAAAAACTGTGTCAGACCGTTACCGAAAATTGTAATTGCAAGGCCTGTAATATTTTGATTACAACGGAATGTAATTGTCATAACAGCATATATTGCGCCTGTAAGAGATGCAAAAAGAAAGGCACCGAAAAGAGAGCAGATAATCAGCATTATCCAGGATGCGTTTTCTGCATTTTCGAGGCTTTTCATATACAGACTGACAAAAAGGCAACCGCCTACAGTTCCCGTACACATAATGCCCGGGATACCGAGGTTTAAGTGACCGGCTTTTTCTGTAATTGTTTCACCAATGCATCCGAAAAGGAGAACTGTGCCGATTGCGATGGCACTCATTAAGAATGTAACTGTCATTTTTTAAGTTCCTCCTTGTCTTTTTTTCTGAACACAAGTTTATAATTAATAAAGAAAGAACAAATGATTACTGCAAAATATACAACACCTACAACTATATTTGATATTGAATCATTTGTAAACATAAATGTTTTTCTGACTTCTACCATTCCTTTAGAAATAAAGGTAATGAAAAAACTTGTAAGAATAATTATTATCGGGTTAAATGCGCCTAACCAGGTTGCCATTATGCCGGTAAAGCCCATATTATTTGCAGAAGCTGTGCTTATTGTGTGGTTAATTGAGCCTGCAAGAACAAAGCCTACAAGACCTGCTATTGCTCCTGATAAAATCATTGTTCTGATAATTACCTTGTCAACCTTGATTCCTACATATTTTGCGGTGTTGATACTTTCACCGACAACAGAGATTTCATAACCGTGTTTTGAAGAACGAAGATAAATATACATTAAAATTGTAATACTTACAAATAAAATAATCGGTAATAAATACTTATTACCTATATCAGGGATGTTACCATAAGAAATCGGAGATAAAACACCGGAGCCTGATTTTACCCAAAGTGTAATGCATAAAGACACAAGACCTTGAGCAATATAGTTCATCATCAGAGTAAACAAAGATTCGTTAGTATTGAATTTTGCTTTAAACAAAGCCGGAATAACTGCCCAGATTGCACCGGATATTATGCTTGCAAAAAACATAAGTACAATTATAACAGTATCGTTTACTTTACCGCCAAGATAAAACATACAAGCGATTGCCGAGAGGCAACCGACAAGAATTTGACCGTTACCGCCCAAGTTCCAGAATTTCATTTTAAAAGCCGGAAGCAAGGCCATTGATGCTCCGAGCAGGAGAGTGGTATCTTGAAGTAAGAGCCAGAATTTGCGTTCACTTCCGAATGCACCCGCAAACAATGATTGGAAAAAGTCGCCTAAACCTTTATTCGAAAACATCATTGAAATCAAGCCGCTTAAAATCAGCCCGCCGACAGTAGCAATTGCATAAATAAGAATTATTTTTTTATAACTGATATTATCTCGTTTAACAATTCGAACAAAAGGTTCTTTTAAGTTATTCTTATTTTTTTTCATTTTGCCACCTCATTGTTGTCAGATTGCACCATTAAAAGACCGATTTCGTCTTTAGTTGTTGTTCGAGCATCAACAATACCCGATATTTTACCGCCGCTTAAAACCAATATTCTGTCACTTAATGCCATCAACACATCTAAATCTTCACCGACAAAAATTACAGAAACGCCGTTTTGTTTTTGTTCATTAAGCAAGTTATAAATTGTATAAGATGAGTTAATATCAAGTCCGCGAACAGGGTAGGCAGTCATTAAAATTGCCGGTGCGGCAGCAATTTCGCGGCCGACGAGTACTTTTTGTACATTACCGCCTGACAATTTTCTTACAGCAGTATGTGAATCAGGTGTATTTACCTTCAAGTCGCTGATAATTCTGTCTGCAAGGTCCTGCGGTCGTTTCCTGTCGAGAAAAATTGATTTACCCTTGCGATAACTGCGAAGCATCATATTATCAACAATATCCATATTACCGACAAGTCCCATACCGAGTCTGTCTTCCGGAACAAAGGAAAGACGAATTCCGAGTTCACGAATTTCTCTCGGAGATTTATCTTTTAAGTCAATGACTTCATCTTCTTTGAAAATGATTTTTTCGCTATCAACAAGTTCTTTAATTTCTTTTTTCGATAACTTTGTAAAGTCAATATCATTTCCGTTTTCGTCCATAAATGCATTTTCTTTTGCAAGTTCAAGAACTCTCTTATATGTTTTATGGAAGAAAGAAACAGGTTTTTCTTTTTTGGGGTGATAATAGATTAAAGTTCCGTTTTCATAATTATTAAGTCCTGCAATCGCCTCAAGCAATTCCTTTTGACCGCTACCGGCGATACCGGCGATACCAAGAATTTCGCCGCCGAAAGCCTCAAAAGAAACATTGTCAACAACATTGTAACCGTCAGGACTTTTTACTGTTAAGTCGGAAACGCTGAGCCTTAGTTTTCTGTCAACGGGTTCTGTGCGGTTGATATTAAGGTCAACTTTTTCGCCGACCATCATTTCAGTCAGTTCTTTTTCAGAAGTCTGAGAAGTGTTGACAGTAGCAATATGGTCGCCTTTGCGCAAAACAGTTACTCTGTCAGAGATTTCCATAACTTCGTTTAATTTATGTGTAATTATGATGATAGATTTTCCGTCATCTCTCATCGCACGCAGAACTTTGAATAAACTTTTAATTTCTTGTGGAGTCAAAACCGCTGTAGGTTCATCTAATATTAAAATATCAGCACCTCTGTATAAAACTTTTAAGATTTCAACAGTTTGTTTTTCAGATACAGACATTTCATAGATTTTTTTATCGAGATTTATATTAAAACCGTATTTTTTAGCCATTTCATTAATACGGGAATTTACTTGTTTAAGATTGAATTTTTCACCTTCAACACCTAATGCAACATTTTGTGCTGCACTAAAAATATCAATTAACTTAAAGTGTTGGTGAATCATACCGATTTTATGATTAAAAGCATCACGAGGAGAGCGAATAATAACTTCTTCGCCGTTAATTAGTATTTTGCCGGAGTCAGGATAGTAAATTCCGGCAACCATATTCATAAGCGTTGTTTTTCCGCAACCGTTTTCACCGAGAACAGAGAGAATTTCACCTTTATATACATCCAGGCTGATATTATTGTTTGCTATTACCTTAGAGCCGAATTTTTTGGTAATATTTTTTAATTGTAAAATAACAGTTTTTTCCATAAGAAACTCCTTAAATAACAAAGGATTTTATAATGCCATTTATTCAAGAAAGGCGAAGTTATTTGCTTCGCCTTTCTCAATTATTAAAATAAGAATAAACTCAAAAAAGTTTAAATTATTCGGTTACAGCGGTGATACCGTCAATGATAAGATTAAAGAATGGAGCTGAACGCTTTCCGCTTTCGTTAACAAATGTGATATCTCCGTCTTTTTCAACAACTTCTGTTTCAGGAACAAAGTCTCCGGCATCATCAACATCTGCTTCAAATGAAGTTAATGCTTTACCGTCAACTGTGAATGTTGAGCAGTCAAATACTTTGATTGAACCGTCTTTAAGTCCTGCAGCAACTTCATTAAGTTTTTCCTGTGTGCCTTCTGCAGCTGCTGTGCCGAGTTCGGTAAGTTCAACAGAACCGGTTTCGATAGTGCCTGTCCAGTCAGTATCAATTGCTTTGTCGTTTTGTACGCAGTCAATAATGTACTCAAAATATGGAGTCCAGTTGATTTTTGAAGCAACGATGAATGTATTCGGGCATTTTTCAACAGTTGAACCGTTGTAAGAAACGTTAGGAATATTTCTTTCTTCGCAAGCTGTAGGAGCGCCCCATGAGTCAGCGTGCTGTGAAATTAACTTGCAGCCATTGTCGATAAGAGCAAGAGCTGTTGTCTTTTCAGCAGTTTCATCATACCAAGAGTTTGTGTAACGAACTTCCATAGTTACATTTTCAACTATTGATTTAACGCCAAGGTAGAAAGATGTGTAACCTGAAATTACTTCTGCATAGGGATGAGCGCCGACATAACCGATTTTTGCATTTTCGTCAGAAACTTTTCCGTCTTCGTCGCCATAGAGTTCAACGAGCTTCATACCTGCTGCAACACCTGCAAGGTATCTGCCTTCATAGATAGAAGCAAATGCGTTGTGATAGTTTTCAAGATTTTCTGTATGAGCTTTTGTACCTGTAGCATGGCAGAATTCTACTTCAGGGAATTCCTTTGCAGCCTGAATCATATAAGGCTCATGGCCGAATGAATCAGCAAAAATAAGGTCATAAGATTCTGCTAAGTCAGCTGCTTGGTCATAGCATGCAGTACCCTCATCAATGTCTGTTACGATTGTGTAATCATCAGCTGTAAGACCTTTGTTTTCGCATGCTTGCTTGAAAGCATCGATAAAGTTTTTGTCGTAAGTTGATGAATCACCGTGTAAGCAGATAAGTGCAGCTTTTACTCCTTCAGTCTGTGCTGTGCTGCTTGCATCAGAAGCAGTGTCGTTTGTCTCGTTGCTTGAGCATGCTACCAATGATAAAGACATGATAAGAACGAGAACAAGTGAAATTAGCTTTTTCATTTTTTCTTTTCCTCCGTTAAGATTATTTTTATTTTTAAAGGCAGCTAACCTTTAATAAGACAAAGTTTAATCGGTAAATTCAATACCTTTTTTTTCATCCATACTTTTAATTTTGGCAAGCGACTCAACTCTTATGCCGCGTTTTCTTAAATTATCTCCGCCGCCTTGATACTGTTTTTCAACTGCGATACCGCATCCTACAAGTTCTGCACCCGCTTTGCTTACAATTTCAATCAAAGCATTAAGAGCGCTTCCCTTTGCAAGAAAGTCATCAATTATCAGCACCTTATCGCCTTTGCCCAAAAACTGTTTTGATACAATCATTTCATAGTCGTTTTTATGGGTAAACGAATATGCCGGAGCCGAATAGACATCATCTGCGATATTGGATGATTTTGATTTTTTTGCAAAAACAACATTACAATTAAAAAATTGCGCAGTAATACACGCAATACCGATGCCGGAAGCCTCCACTGTCAGTATTTTGTTTACTGTGCAATCGCTGTATAATCTTTTAAATTCTTCACCGAGTTTATTCAAGAGAGATACATCAATCTGGTGATTTAAAAAACCGTCGACTTTAAGAACATCGCCCGCTTTTACCACACCGTCGCTGATAATTCTGTTTTCTAAAAGCTGCACTTTTTAACCTCTCCCCCTACAACAATTTTCGACATAATCATTATACTACAACCGCCTTATTTTTTCAATTATCAGTATGTGAGAAAGCGGAAGAATATTGTGTTTAACTTTTGTGAGTTTAATACAAAAAAGTCCGTTATAAACTGTCATAGCAGTTACAGTTTGTAACATAAGTTATTTTTTGTCTTTTTTGTCCTTGTATTTTCTGTATATCCAAGTACCTCCGTAAGACACAACTGCTATTATTGTCATAACTATAATCCACTTGAGTCCTAAAAGCAAAGCGTCGGTTAGGTTCATAAAAAAAATAAGTCCTTTCAAAAAAAGAAAAATGCGGTTTTTAAAAAAGCGGCTGTAAAAAAGCAATTTTTACAGCCACTTTATAAAATTTAAAAATTAATCTTCGACTTCTTCATATCTCTGATTTGCAAGGTTATACTCCTGTGCAACTACGCAAGACATATAAGAGCCTTCGAAAAGTAAAAGTGCAATAAGTGCAACGACAAAGTAGATAGTACCTACCGTACCTACAAACGGTACTACGGTAAACAGGGCAAGAATTGCAAGTACTCCTAAGAATGTACCTTTTGTTGCCATGTCGATAGCAAACATTTTGCCTTTGTTTCCGTAAGTCATTTTCTTTGAAAGTTTGAGCGCTTCTACTGCTCCCACATTCTCGTTGTCAACTAAAATATAAGGGGTAAAGCGGTATTCATAAGCCTTGATAACTCCGAACACAATGCCTGCAACCGGAATCATAGACCAGAGTGTGACAAAAAGGACATACCATAAATAACCGCCGATATATCTGCCGCTGCGTTTATTCCATACAGAGATTAATGTTCTGCCTGAAATTTCTTCTCCTCTTACTGCGGCAAGGCTTGTTTTTTTGAGTCCCAAACTAAACAGAATGGAAACAAAAATCAAAGCGACAAACACAAAACTTAATGTAAATACAAATGTTAATACAGATGCGCTGAGTGCTGTTACTACAAGAGCGCTGAGTCCGAAAAGCATCGGAACTTTATAAGCCCATGTTTTCATAGCAGTCAGTAACACTTCACCGAATGAATATTTAACAACGCAAACTTTAACTTCTTTTTGTTCTTTTTCATTAGAGAGATATGCTAAAACAGCAATACCGATTAATACTAAAAATGCTAATGCAAAGCCCAAGTAATCAATCGCGAGTCCCGGATAGAAAAGGAATTTGTCATAAACAAAATCAATATCAAGCAAGAATGAGTATCTTGATAAGTTAGCATCAAGTACCGAATACTCAATAGCGCCTGTTGCTACAACAGATGCAACTGTTGACACAGCACTCACAAGGCTTAAAATAAGAGCCGATGTTGTTTTAGATGCGCACATAAGTCCGACAGACACGCATAATGTAACAATGGCTAATACCATAAGCGCGGGACCGATTAATGCCAAAGCATCAATTGTACCGTCCATACTGAATAATGTCAAAGGTCCTTCAAAACCGATTACTTCATTAAATATGTAAATAGGTCCTTTTGAAATTGTATAGGTATCATATTTAAACACCTCGCAACTATACTCAAACCAAGGTGTTACAACAGCAAGTGCCATAGTAACTATTGCAGAAATAGAATACAAAACTTTTATAGCGGGACAAAGTGAGTATTTATTTCTGATTTTGTTTTTTACCATTTGCACAATCCCCCTTTATATAACTACAGACTCATTATACTATAAAGCAAATAAGTTTTCAACTGTCATTTTGCAAAAAAAGGTAAAAAAAATTAAAACATATTAAACAAAAAAACGGTGCTTAAAAGCACCGTTTTTAACATAAAACATTTACTGCTGATTTTGTTGTTCGGTTTCTTCTGCAACAGGCTGCTGTTCAACAACAGGTTGCTCTTCTAAAACAGGCTCATCGTAAACGGGGACAAAGCACGCCATTTCGTTTCTTAATTTGAAAAGCAAAATTCCGATTAAAATGAGTGCTGTGCCATAGCAGATAAAACTTGCTGCCGATGTAAAGTCAAAGAACGGATTTGTAAGTCCGCTGAAAATTGTATTTGCGGCACCGATAAAGCACATAACTGCGATAAAAGGTGAAATTGCATTTGCAGGCTCACCGAGTTTTGCCGCATCTCTTATGCTGACGATAGTTTTATTGGCTTTTAAGTATATGAATATTTCAAGCACCATTATACCTGCGCATACAACAACAAGCACAATAAACAATGCCGAAATGGCAGATGAGAGCAAATTGTAATCAATTCCGACGGGGAAAATATCCGTAGGTACAATCACGCTTAATTCGTTGATAATCTGCTGTATTATCTGAGGATTCATACCGATAGTCGCTAAAATTAAAAATACTATCAGACAGACTGACAGCAAAACTGTCGTAACAATGAAAACAACCAAATTGCACACTTTAAAAAATGTAAACGGATATGTTTTCATTCCGAGGTTGCGGCTTTTTGCAGTTGAATAAACCAACCAAGCGCCGATAAGGGTTAAAACAACCCAAATTCCCGGTGACTGTGAAGAGCCTGTAAGGGTGTCTTCGAAATTATAATAGTAGTCATCATAATCATCATCGTAATCGTAATAACTATAATCACCGTCTTCATAAGAATAAAACACATTGTCATCCGATTTTATCATCGGAACATTGTTTATATTGGACGATACCATTGAAAAAACGAAAGCGCAGCTGATAAGAATCGCAATTGCGAGCATAAGTTTTGACGAGAAAAGTTCTTTTAACTTTGCAACAACGGGGTTTTCGTTACTGTTATTAACATCCGCCGTATTACCTGTATTGCCGACTTTTGCTCCGCAGTTTTTACAAAAAACCGCATCCGAATTAAGTTTAGTTCCACAGTTAGAACAGAACATTTCAAATCATCTCCTTTTATATTTACTTACATTATACATTTTTTCAGTCAATATGTAAAGAATTATCCTGTGATTTTATTATTTAAAGTTTCATTATAAGTTCCGTTATAAAGACACTTGCACAGCAAAGCACCGCTACATTAAAGAGTCCTGCATTTAAAAACGCCGCAACTATGCCGACTATTAACGCGACAAGTCCCGATACAGGGCTTTCGGTCGCAGTTAAAATAGCGGGAAATGTGATAACCGCCAATGTTACATAAGGTACATAATATAAAAATGACTGTACAAACTGATTTTTGATAGGTCGTTGAATCAAAGTAAGAGGCAGCACTCTTATCAGATAACTGACAAGCGCCATTATTAAAATATAAATATAAATTTTATAATCCATTTATTCCGCCTCCTGTGTTGCTTTTTTCGGAAATATCAAAGCGGCGGCAGTTGAAATTACAAGTGTTAATATTATGGTTTTAACACCCGATGATATATTATCAAAAATATGTACATAATTTACAACATAACTTAAAGCAAAGCAAACCGCTATAAGCACTGCAATTATCCTGTCTTTTTTAGCCGGCGGAATGATTACCGCCAAAAACATACCGTAAAGCGCCACGCTCAAAGCACTTACAACGCTGACAGGCAATACAGAGCCTGCAATTACGCCGAGCGCAGTACCTGTCGCCCACATCGGTGATGCGACAATCATCGCGCCATACAAATAAAACGGGTTAAGTTTACCGTCGCGTGAAATTGCAATAGCAAAAAATTCATCGGTAATATCAAAGCCTATAAGCAGTCTGTGTCCGAACTTCATATCGGAGGATACTTTCTGACTCAAAGCACAACTCATTAACAAATATCTTGCGTTTGCAATAAAAGTCATTATTGCCATTTCAATATATGTAGCAGACGATGCAATAAGAGAAAAACCTATATATTCCCCTGCCGACGCATTACATAAAAGGCTTGTCAAAAAAGCCTGAAAAGCGTTAAGCCCGACATTTTTAGCAAAAATGCCGAGCGAAAAGGATACTGCTAAATAGCCTAACCCTATCGGTAATCCGTCGCGCATACCTTGTATAAAAACTTTT
This sequence comes from Acutalibacteraceae bacterium, assembly GCA_036310005.1. Classification (GTDB taxonomy): domain Bacteria; phylum Bacillota; class Clostridia; order Oscillospirales; family Acutalibacteraceae; genus JAXJSP01. The sequence goes on from JAXJSP010000019.1 coordinate 20,323, forward strand.
TTATTTTCACTGTCTTTCATGCCTGATAACCCTTTTTATAACAAAACACCCTTTGTTTAAAAGCAAAAGGTGTTTTATATAATATAAATTACTCTATTATTCAGCAAAGCCGGCATTAACTAAGTCAACCAATGCTTCTACTGCAGCCTCTTCATCAACGCCTGAAGCGATGATTTTAATATCGGAATCTCCGATAATTCCTAACGATAACACACCGAGTAAACTTTTAGCATTTACTCTGCGGTCATCTCTTTCCACCCAAATAGAACTCTTGAATTCATTGGCTTTTTGAATGAAAAAAGTTGCAGGACGAGCGTGAAGTCCAACTTTATTTTGTACAGTAACATCTTTAGCAAACATATTAAAAACAGCTCCTTATAAATTTTGTAACTTATAATTCAAATTTAATTTTAACTTATTTATTTCATATTATACCACAATTATTTTCAAGGTCAACAAACTCGAAAAAAGTTCTATTTTGTACCCAAACCTTTTAAATTTTATTATCTTGCGTTTGTGAATTTTGACTATAATTTTTAATAATTATTGTAAAAATTAACTTGCGGTACAATTCATTTTACTCATTAATTCTCTTTTTTGTCAATATCGCTTATTATTTTTTTGTCTTTTTCACTCAACTGAACTTTTTTGAGCATATCCGGGCGCTTGTTATAAGTTTCAATAATTTTTTGTTCGTGCCGCCATTTTGCAATATTTTCATGATGTCCGCTGAGCAATATTTCAGGCACTTTCTGTCCGTTCCATTCAGGCGGTCTTGTATATTGCGGGTATTCGAGAAGTCCCGAGTAGTGGCTCTCATCGGTAAAACACTCATCATCACTTAAAACGCCCTCGCAAAGTCTGCATACGCAGTCGGCAAGCACCAATGCCGGTATTTCTCCGCCTGTCAGGACATAATCGCCTATTGAAATTTCTTCATCGACGATTTCGTCTATTATGCGTTGGTCAACGCCCTCGTAATGTCCGCAAAGAATTATGAACCCGTCGGTTTTTGAAAGTTGTGTCGCTTTTTGCTGAGTAAGAGTTTTGCCCTTTGGCGACATATAAATAACTTTCGGGGTTTTACCTCTTTTTTCGCATATTGCTTTATAGCAGTCATAGATAGGTTGCGGTGTCATAACCATACCCATACCGCCGCCGTAGGGGTAATAATCTACCCTTTTATGCTTTGAGTCTGAAAAATCTCTTATGTCATAACATTCGATTTCCACTTTACCGGCAACTCTTGCTCTGCCTATGATGCTTTCATTTAAAAAATGATAGCACATTTCAGGAAAAAGAGTCATTATATCAATTGTCATTCAAAAAGTCCCTCCAGCGGTTTAATAATAATTACACCGTTATCTGTATCGACTTTTTTTACGACATCCGGTATAGAAGGAATTAAAAGTTCAGCGCCTTTCTCGGTTTTAATATGCCAAACATCGTTAGCGCCTGTTTGTGACACATCGCTTATAACACCGTAGCACTCTTTAGTTTTTTCATCATAAACCTTACAGTCTATTAAATCTTGGATAAAATACTTGCCTTTTTCAATTTTAAAATCTTCTCTTTTGACAAAGACAATTTTATTCCTGTATTTTTCCGCTGATGCAATATCATCAATATTATTTGCTTTAAGAATAATAATATTACCGTGAACACGCATTTTGTCCACTTGTAAAAATGCTTTTCCTTCGCTGTCTAAAAACAATTTTTTAAATTTTATTATATCCTGAGGCGTATCACTCCAGGGGTTAAGACGCATTTCGCCTTTTACTCCGTGTGTGCCTACGATTTTTCCTGTTTCGATATAAGGTTTTTTCATTTTACTCTCCTTACAACAGAAAATGGGCAGTATAAACCCTGCCCACTATTCCATCAGTCTATTTCAACCATGACTTTTTGTCCCTTGCGATTAGCGACCGAACGCATAATTGCACGGATTTCTTTAGCAATTCTGCCCTGTTTTCCTATAATTCTGCCCATATCATCAGCGGCGACATTAAGATGATATACAATCACACCTTCACTGTCGGGCTCATCTGTGACAACTTTAACGGCATCGGGATTTTTTACAAGGCCTTTTGCAATGGTTAATAAAAGTTCTTCCATCCAAGGCACCTTCCTTAATTAGCCGATAATGCCTTCTTTTTTAAGCAGAGCTTTTACGGTATCGGTCGGCTGCGCACCGTTGCCGATCCATTTTGTTACTTTTTCAGCATCAACTTTTAATTCAACAGGCTCTGAAATTGGATTGTAGTAACCTACCTCATCAATAAAGCGACCGTCTCTGGGTGATCTTGAATCAGCAACAACTATACGGTAGAAAGGAGCCTTTTTAGCACCCATTCTGCGAAGTCTGATTTTTACTGCCATTTTGTTTTCCTCCTATAAAAATTATATTTGTAAATTATAACAACCGATTTTTCGGTAATTAACTAAAAGGATTGCTACCCTGTCCGAAGCCGCCCATATTACCCATCTGGCCCTGCGGGAAGTTCGGCATATTAGGTATGTTACGCATTTTTCGTTTTTTACTGCCCTTCATTGATTTGAACATCTGCTTCATTTGCTCATACTGCTTTAACAAACGGTTGACATCTTCTACTTTCATTCCGCTGCCTGCCGCAATACGACGCTTGCGTGACGCGTTTAAGATTTCCGGTTTTTCTCTTTCCTTTTTGGTCATTGAATAAATAATCGCTTCAACGCTGTAAATCTTTTTATCGTCAACATCGACATCTTTTAACTGCTTGCCCATTCCGGGTATCATGCCGAGCACATTTTTAATCGGTCCGAGTTTTTTAATTTCCTCAAACTGCGCAAGCAGGTCGTTCATATCAAACTGATTTTCTCTCAGCCTTTTTTCAAGCTGCGCCGCTTTTTTCTCATCAAGAGTCTGCTCCGCCTTTTCAATCAAAGACAAAACATCACCCATACCGAGTATTCTTGATGCCATCCTTTCGGGATGAAATTCTTCAATATCTTCTAATTTCTCGCCCGTACCTATATATTTAATAGGCTTTCCCGTTACGCTTCTTATTGAAAGCGCGGCACCGCCTCTTGTATCACCGTCAAGTTTTGTAAGCAATACAGAGTCAATTTCAAGCAAGTCGTTAAAACTCTTTGCTACATTTACCGCATCCTGACCTGTCATCGAGTCAACAACAAGCATTATCTCGTCGGGGTTTGCAATATCTTTAATTCTCTTAACCTCTGCCATAAGTTCAGAATCGGTATGCAAACGACCAGCGGTATCTATAATCATATAGTCATTTCCGTAGTCTTTGCAGTAACTTAACGCTTCTTTAACGGTCTTTTCGGGCTTTTGTGTTCCCCTTTCAAACACGGGAACCTGTGCCTTTTCACCTAAAATCTGCAAATGCTCAATAGCAGCGGGACGGTAAATGTCGCACGCTACGAGCAGAGGTCTGTGGCCCTTTGCTTTTAATAATTTTGCGAGTTTTACACTGTGAGTTGTTTTACCGCTGCCTTGCAGACCGCACATTAAAATAACAGTAGGCAATTTAGACGAAGTGTTAATTCTTACATGCTCACCGCCCATTAAGGCTGTTAATTCTTCATTTACGATTTTAATTACCGTCTGGCCGGGAGTAAGACTTTCCATTACCCGCTCGCCTATGCATTTTTCGGTTACCGCATTGGTAAAATCTTTTGCTACTTTATAGTTTACATCTGCCTCAAGCAAAGCAAGACGGATTTCACGCATAGCCTCTTTAACATCAGACTCATTAAGTTTACCTTTTGATTTAAGTTTTTTAAAGGCGGCTGAGAGTTTTTCCTGAAGTCCTTCAAATGCCATACGCTATTCCTCCTTGTTTAAATTTGCGAGGGCTAAAATACATTTTTTCTGCTGTGAGTCAGGCAACTGCTCTGCCGCAGAGCGTATTAAATGTAAAGCCGAATCTATCTGCTCAAGCCTCTTTACAAAACCTAATTTTTCTTCCGTTTCAACAAGTTGAATCTGAGCATGCATAATTGCATCCCTTACCGCCTGCCTTGTAACACACAGATTTTCGGCTATTTCCGCTAAAGATAAGTCGTGGTTATAATATAAATCAATAACCGTTCTTTGCTTTGTTGTAAGCAATTCGCCATAACAGTCTAAAAGTACTGCTATTTTAAAATCTTTTTGCATTTTTCTGCCTCCGAAAAAGGCTGTAAAGTAAAATTGCTTTACGCGTATTTACTATTATAGTATAAAAAATGTATTTGTCAAGTGGGTTTTTGTAAGAAAATTTTTTTGACTGTA